>JAUNBL010000047.1 GCA_030527235.1 Clostridia bacterium
AACACCGTTTAATAAAGCCGAGGACACCATGGCACAACGGGAAGGTAGAAAGAAGTCACAGAATGGATCAAAGATATTTCTATGAATGGGAAACATTCAGGAGCATGGAGGAAGCGCGCGGGAAGGCAGCAGAACATTTAAAATGGACAAATAATAAGCCGATGAGGATATTCAAGGGTAAAAGTCCTATGCAGAAACTGAAGGATTACATTTGGGTCATATGAATGTAAATCTGTATGTGGAAAGCATGGAAAAGGGCGTTAGACTTTCCCACGCTTCCCACAAATTCTACTGCGACTGCTGCTGTGCAGGTTTCCGCCTTACACATTGAATTATTTTTTTATTAAAAATGGACCATATGTTTGACAACCGCAGAACCTTGGCCATTGTGCTGAGGCAATTTTTATTGACTATTGGCAAATGAAGTGGTATAATAAAGTGATGTTTTATTATAGTACGGAGTGATGGGGAAATGACACTCAGAGAAATTATAAACAATGTATTCGCCGTTATCCGCGGGCTGCTCTGCCGCGCGAGCTTTTCTGATTGCGGTTCATTGCTTCGGCGTGAGCGCGCTGTGAGGATTTTGAAAAAAAGGGGCAAAATATTTTTAGGCAGCCGTGTCCTCCTTCACAGGTATGTAAAAATAAGCGCATGGGGTACGGAGAAGGACGCGAGTATAAAGATAGGCGACAGAGTCTATATAGGCGACCGCACGGAAATCCATGCCGGAGAAAGCGTGACAATAGGCGACGGATGCAATATATCATGGGACTGCGTTATAATGGACCGCGACTACCACGCTTTTATGAGTGAAAGCGAAATTACAGCGCCGGTTGAGATAAAAAATAATGTGTGGATAGGCTGCAGGAGCATAATTTTGAAGGGCGTGACCATAGGCGAGGGCGCTGTTGTTGCCGCGGGCAGCGTTGTAACGAAGGACGTGCCGGCGCATGCGCTTGCAGCGGGGAATCCCGCGCGTGTTGTAAAGGAGAACGTGGAGTGGAAGGCATAAAAAATTCCGACAAGAAAAGCATATTTGCGTCGATTGGTTCCGTGACGTTGATAATGGTGATATCAAGGCTCCTTTCATTGGTGAGCGTCCAGGTTTATATTGCGTTTTTCGGAGCTTCTGACGTATATATGAATATATACTCTTATGCGATAAGCGTGCCAAATATAATATTCACGTGTATAGGCACGGCGCTTTCCACGGTTGTTATTCCGATATATGTTGAGCATCGCGTTGCCAACGATGGCAAAGCGGATGTTTTTGCAAACAATATAATTACTATTTCAATGACGCTCACTGCGGCGCTGGTTATTATAGGAATCGCCGTGTCCCCTGTTTTGGCGCGTCTTTCGGGTTTTGGCAATAATCCCGTCACGTACTCGTATACGGTAAAGGCGCTTATGATGGTTATGCCCGTGATGTTCTTTTACGGACTTAATTATATTTTCCAGGGTATGCTTCAATCTATGGGTCACTATAAAATGCCGGCGTTTGTAAGCGTGCCGTCAAGCTGCGTGGTTATAGCATATGTGTTCTTGCTTTCCGACCGCTTTGGGATAACCGGACTGCTGATTGCTACGGTAATCGGGCTCAGCCTGCAGGCGGCGATACTCATTCCTCCGCTTGTTCGGGCAGGTTATCGGTACAAGTTTTTGTTTAACCTTAAAGACGAAGACTTTCGCCGCGCGTGTAAAATGACGCTACCGGTGCTTGCGGGCGTGGGAGCGTATCAGCTCAACATGTTTTATAACGTAACAATGATATCGCGATTTGAAGCCATGTTAACTCTCTTGACAATGGTGCAAAATATTGCGCTGTACCTGGTGTTGGCGCTTGTATATTCCGTAACCGCAGTAGTCTATCCGAAGCTTACAGAGCGTGCCGCGCTGAAAGATATGGCAGGCTACAAAAAACTGCTTTCAGGCATTGTGGGGATGACGAGCGTGATTTTGATTCCGCTCACGGCGGGTTTTATTGCGCTGGGCAGGGATTTGCTCGACCTCATATCACGCTACGGCGCTATGACGCAGTCCGATGTGGAACGCGCAGCGCTGCTCTTGTGCGCATACTCTATAGGGATATTGGGGTTCGGACTGAAAGAAATTCTCGACCGCGCGTTCTATTCGCTTAAGGACACCAAGACAAGTGCATTGACCGGATTTGCAATAATGGTAATCAATATACTTTTAAGCCTTATTCTGATGCAGTTTTTGGGTGCATATGGGATTCCGCTCGCGTTTTCGATTGCTTCGCTTTCCGGCTGCGCGCTGCTGATGTGGTTTTTGCGCAGGCGCATAGGCGCATGGGGCTCGGGCATAGGCGCTACGCTGCTCAAGTCGGTTTTGGCCAGCGCGGTCATGTTTGCGGCTATAGTTGTCGTTAAGTCCTTTTTTGGAGACACGCCGGACAGTGTTTTATGGCGGGCAGTGCGGTTGTTTGTGCCGTTTTTCGTAGCTATAGCGGTGTACTATACGGCGGCTGTAGCGATTGGGATTGAACCTGTGCGCGAGCTGCACGGAAAACTTTTTGGGAGGAAAGCACATTGAGAGCGTTGTGTTATGTTTTATACTACTTCTTAGCGCGGCATCTTCCGTGCTCGGATTTACCGTACAGCTTTTTTGCAAAACAGTTTCGCGCGGCGCTGTGCAGACGCCTTTTTAAGAGCATGGGCAAGAATGTGAATATAGAACACGGTGCGTTTTTTGGCTCAGGGCGGGATGTTGAGATAGGGGATAATTCCGGCATCGGGCTTGACTGCCGCATTGCATCTCCGGTTGTAATCGGAAAAGATGTGATGATGGGTCCCGGCGTGATGATATTCACACAAAATCACGAAACGGAGAATGTGGACAAGTGTATGCGGCTGCAAACGGCGCCTAAAAAAGGCGTTACAATTGGAGATGACGTGTGGATAGGAGCCCGCGCTCTCATAATGCCGGGCGTCAGCATAGGAAGCGGATGTGTGATTGCGGCGGGCGCAGTGGTAACAAAAGACGTAGAGCCGCTAAGCGTTGTGGGCGGGAATCCGGCTAAGCTCATAAAAAAGCGCGAGCGGGATGAGGAGAAATGCCGTTTGCGAGTTCTGTATTTGATAAACCACGCCGGTAAGGCGGGTACGGAGAAATATGTTCTGCGGCTTATAAACGGGTTTGACTCCGTTAGGGCGAAGTGCTTTCTTTGCTACGGAGAAAACGGACCTCTTGCCGACGAACTGAGAGAAAAAGGCACGCCGACGTTTTGCGTCAACATGAAAAACCCGTTCGATAAAAAGGCGGCTCGGCAGATTGCGGATATCTGCCGCAGCAATAATATAGACGTTATTCATACACAGTATCCGCGCGAAATGTGTCTTGCCGTACTCTCAAAAAAATATTTCGGAGGGCCAAAGGTGGTGTATACCTGCCATCTGACGTTACGCGCTTCATGGTGGTGGCGGATAATGTACAGGCGGGTTACGCCTAAAACACATGCTATAATATCAGTGTGCAACAAGGGTAAGGAGCTTTTGAAGGGCAATGGCGCTGCCGAGGAGAAAATTCGTGTTGTGTTCAACGGCATTGTCCCTTCGGCTCCGAAAAGGAGCTCTGTAATACGCACTGAACTCGGAATAGGAAACGAGGTTTTTGTGATAACCACACTGGCACGGTATCATATGGCAAAGGGGCTGGATTTTCTTACGGATTCGGTTGCGCGCCTTAAGGAAATAACGACGCTGCCGTTCGTGGTGCTTTATGTCGGTGACGGCGAGCTTTTCGGGGAGATAAAAGAAAGAATCGAAAAGAAACGCCTCTCCGATGTGATAAAACAGCTCGGGTTCAGGACGGATGCGCAGCAGATTCTTGCGGAAAGCGATTTGTTTGTAAACAGCGCAAAGTGCTATGAGGCGCTTTCATTTGCCATACTTGAGGCAATGGATAACTCACTCCCGATTGTGGCAACCGATGTCGGCGGCAATTCGGATATAGTGTCTGAACAAAACGACTGCGGCATTCTTGTGCCGTACGGCGATGTTGATGCTATGGCGCGTGCCATGGCGCGTATAATGGAGGACAGCGGTCTCCGTGCCCGCTATTCAAAAAATGCGCGCCGGACGCTGGTGGAGGTGTTTGGTGAGGATAAAATGCTTGACGAAACGTACAAAACATATTTGTAAGCCACAAGGCAAAAGCGAAGAGGATATAACCTCTAAAGCTTGCTGCGGCAGAGAAACCGCCTGTCAAAATACAAACACGAGCTTTTAGCTGCGGCAAGACACACAAGGATAAGGCGCATAAAAAATTTATAATAGAGGAGAAATGATTATGCAACAGAAGAAAGTACGGTTTAATGCCATTGATGCGGTGGTGCTTGTCGTCATTTTGGTTGCGGCGGCTTTTGCGGTTTACAGATTCATGCTGCCGAATGTGACGACTTCAGAGTCCTCAACGTATGTGATTACGTATTACGGTGATGAAGTACCCGAGTTTTCGGCGGGAGTGATTGAGGTCGGCGACAGCGTTTCAGACGAGCAAAAGAACTCAACTCTCGGTGTTGTGACTGACGTAAAGCTGGGCCCTTCAGACAGCTATGCGGCGAACAGCGCGGGAGAATTTGTGAAAGGACCCAAGGAAGGCTACAACTCGATTTACCTGACCACTGAGGTGCAGGGAAATGATTATGAGCACGGAGTAGTAGTCGCCTCATCTAAATACGGAGTAGGCCATTCGCTGACGCTGCGCGTGGGCAAGGGCAAGATTTGGGTACGCATATACGACATCCAAAAAAAGGACTGATAATATGTTTGTACAAAGTATTACAGGACATATCTGCTTGGCAATACTTGCATTTTTACAGACGTATAGAGAAAGTGCGATATATAATGCGTTTTTGCGCGTATCCTACAGCTTTGGCAAGGCCTTTAGAGAAAGTACGCTGCATCGCGTTTTCACTTCAAATCCATCAAGAGAGCGCCTTTGCGAAACAAGTGTTATATTTAGCGCCGTTTCTTCGGCGCTGAACGCACTCATTGCCTGTCTTTCGCGGGGTTATGCTTTTTTGCGCGACAGGGTGCGCGGAGGGGTTTTGAATGCAATTTATAATGCAGCTGCAAAAAGCGGCAGGCTGTGCTATGAAAACGTACTTGCGTTTTTCTTTGTCGTGATGTTTGTATTTCCGCACAATTCATGGAACAACCTCTATGCAGTTGTTGGTGCGGCGGCTTTTGCGGTATGGTATGTCATACTTATTTTGTCAGGGCGTTCGTTTGCACATAATTTTAAGAAGTTTGACGCGGCGCTGTTGATTTTCGCCTTTGCGGTAATTTTTGCCGTTGTCGGAGCGATAGACGTTTCCGATGCGCTAAGAATTGCGCTTTTTATCCTCAGCGCAGTAGTGTTGTCGCTCAGTGTAGCAGGCAGTATTTCTACTGTGCAGGCCTTGCGAAAATTTGTTGCTGTTATATGCGCCGCGCTTTGCGTAACCGCGCTGTTTGCCCTTTATCAAAACGCTGTGGGTGTTGAGGTGAGCCTGGAGTATACCGATGTTTATACGAACAGCGATATGCCGGGAAGAGTGTACTCAACATTTGCCAATCCAAACAATTATGCCGAGCTGCTTGTACTCATTATCCCATTTATCTATGCGTTGATAATTACAGCACAACGCAAAGGTGAACGGCTGTTTTGGGTAGCTGCTTTGGCACTGTGCGTGTTTGCCCTGACGCTTACGTTTTCGCGTTCATGTTATGTCGCCCTTGCGATTGCTACAGTAGCGTTTCTCGCCATGTTTGACTGGCGGTTGCTGCTGCCGTTTTTGCTGGTTTGTGTGGCGGCAGTTCCGTTTTTACCGCCTGCGGTTACAAACAGAATTCTCACTATAGGCTCCATGAGCGATACCTCAAATTATTACAGACTGTACGTTTGGGAGGGTGTGCTTCGTATGTTAGGTGACAACGCGGTAACAGGAATTGGGCTGGGTCCCGCGTCCTTTGCAAAGATATACCCGCGTTATGCGCACATATACGCCACAACGGCGCCGCATTCTCACATGCTGTATCTGGAGTTGTTTTTGGAAACCGGCGCCGTTGGCGCACTGAGCTTTTTCTGCTATATTTTCGGGGCGTTGAAAAAGGGGCTGGGTCTGTTTAACAGTACGGACAAGACGCTGCGCCCGTTCATAATTGCTGCAATCGCTTCGCTTTGCGGCATCGCCTTTGTATGTGCGGCAGAGTATATCTGGTTTTACCCGCGCGTTATGTTTGCCTTTTGGCTTGTTGTCGGTCTCCTGTCTGCCTCTTGCAGAATTGGGAGGCAGGCAAGATGAAGGTTTTGCACCTGATAAGCGGCGGCGACGGCGGCGGCGCAAAAACACACCTCTTTGCCCTTGCGGATAAGCTTAAGGAGCTTGCCGGCATTCGTGTGGGATGCCTTATGAAGGGTGTATTTTATCAAGAAATTAAAACGCGCAATGTGGACTATTGCCTGTTTGAGCAAAAAAACCGTTTTGATTTGAGTGTTGTACGCGATATTGCCGGTATGATAAAACGTGAGGGGTTTGACATTTTACATGCTCACGGCGCACGTGCAAACTTTGTGGCAATGTTTCTGAAGCGGAAAATAGACGTGCCAATCATAACAACAATACATTCAGACTATCTTCTGGATTTTGATACGTTTTTTAAGCGTGTGGTTTTTACCACCTTAAACAAAATTGCCCTAAAGCGCATCCCCTATTATATAGCTGTGTCGGACGCGTTTCGTAAAATGCTTATAGAGCGCGGATTTAGTCCGAACAACGTTTACACGGTTTATAACGGAATGGATTTCTCTGCCGCCCGGGAGGTTACGCCGCGTGAAGAGTTTGCGAGCAGGTACGATATTGACTTTCGGAAAGAATATATATACGTTGGCATTGCGGCGCGTTTTGATGCCGTAAAAGGCGTGGATGTCTTTATACGCGGCGCGGCGGCGGCAGCCAAACAAGACCCTCGGCTGCGATTTCTTATTGCGGGAGACGGGGCGCTCAAGGCGGAACTGATTGCCCTTGCGAAAACAGAGGGGATTGCCGAAAAAACGCAGTTCCTTGGTTTTGTGGAGGACATGGCAGGGTTTCTGAATTTTATTGACATAAATACGCTTACCTCACATTGTGAGAGCTTTCCGTATTCCATGCTCGAAGGCGCGGCGCAGGCTGTGCCGATAATTGCGAGCAACGTGGGCGGAATAAGCGCACTTGTTAAAACAAACGTAACCGGTATTTTGTTTGAAGATAATGACTTTTCATCGCTTGCCGAAGCAATGGTGGAAATGGCACGTTCGGAGCAAAATCGTTTAGTGATGGGCGAGGCGCTTAAGGCAAGAGCGCAAAGTGAGTTTTCCTCAGAAAAATTTGCGGCACGGCACATGGAGATATACAGGGCGGTTTTGAATGCCTATCAAGATAATAGAAGATACGATACTGCTCTTTCTGGCTACTACGGCTTTCATAACAGCGGCGACGATGCTCTGCTGGCCGCTATTCTCAGGGACATTAAAGAACAAAAGAGTGACATCAGACCTGTGGTGCTTTCAAATAAGCCGAAGGAAACACAGCTTCAGTATGGTGTGGATGCGGTATGCAGAAATAATCCCATAAGCATATTTCGCGCGCTGAAGCAATCCAAAATGTTGATTTCCGGAGGCGGTTCGCTGCTCCAAGATGAGACAAGCGCTAAATCGCTTTGGTATTATATCGGAGTTATAAAAGCGGCAAAAGCGGCAGGCCTTAAAGTTATGCAGTACGCGAACGGTGTGGGACCGATAAACCGCGAATACAACCGTCGGCTGTGCGCAAGAGTTGTATCGCAGTGCGTGGATGTTATTACTTTGCGAGACCGTGAGAGCGCGCAGCTGTATGAGGAAATAGGAGTACGAGGAGCTATTCTCACTGCAGATCCCGCGATAACACTCGGTGGGAATTCGGAGATAGAAAAAGGCAGCTATATCTGCGTGTCGCTTCGGCCGTGGAAGGCTGCCGACGCAAAATTTGACGCTGAGATTGCGCAGGCTCTGGATGCCGTTTGCGAGAAAGAGAAGCTGCAATGCGTGTTTATTCCGATGCAGCCTCCGGCAGATATAGAAGCGGCAGAACGCGTTGCCAGAAAAATGCGCTCGGACTGTGAGGTAATAGAGCGCGAGATGAATATGGAGGAGACCATAGAGTGCGTACGCGCATCGCGCGCGCTTTTAACCATGAGGCTCCACCCGCTCATATATGCGCTTGGTGCGTATGTCGGCACAGTTGGAATAGTGTATGACCCTAAGGTGCGTGCGTTTATAGAGTATTCTCACAGCGGTACGGCAATAGAGATATCAGAGGCGAGTAAAGCGGCGCAAGCGCTGGAGGAGGCAATAAGGACGGGCGGAAGCCGCGACAGAGCCGATGAGCTTTGCCGCCTTGCAAAGAAAAACGCCCAACTGGCAGCTGACCTTTTGGAAGGGAGGCTTGACTGAAATGAAAAGGATAGCAGTGTGGTCGGTTGTAATAACCGTAATATTCGCCTTTGTGGCGGTTTCGTTTTGGGATTTTACACTGACCAGCCGTTCTGCCGTAGTTGAATACGGCGAAAGTTATCTTGAAGCGCAGTCGAGAGCAAATTCGGACATTGTTCGTCTTGAACTGACGAAAGCTACTGATCAGCTTGAGCTTTTTGCGAGAGCCGCCACTTCCTTTGGACAAGATGACAGAGATATATACTCGCTTATGGAAAGTATGTGTGAATATACTTCTTTTGACTCCATGATGCTTATCGGTACGGACGGAATCGCCACATCCACGCTTGAAGACGGCCTTGACGTGTCGGACCGTGATTATTTTGCGAAGGCGCTTAACGGTCAGTATGGTATGACGGAGACGTTTGAAGGCAAGGGAGCGGTCGAGGGAAGGCGCATATTGATGGCATACGCGCCTATATATGATGACGGGGTGGTGAGGGGTGTTGCTGCAGGCGCGTATTATGCGGATACCTTGTCAGACCTTTTAGCGCAGCATGCACAGATGGACGGATTTACCGTTATACTGAATTCCTCTGGCAGAATCATTGCCGCACCTTTGTCGAAAAACAGCTTGATAGGAAAGACCTCGCTTCAGGCTTTTGGTGAGAACATTGTGGATTCGGGAGAGATGACGATGAAGCATCTCATATTTGATGAAGAAGCGGTTACGATATGCGTTGCTCCGGTGGACACATTTGAACTTGCCGTAGCAACGGTTACCTCATACCATATGCAAAACGAAACCATGGGTTCTATAAAATTTGCCGCGTTGGTTTTCATGTTAAAGTTCGTAGCTGCGTTTGTAGCCGGCGGATTGATTGTGTTTGCGCATATTCGCAGAGCTTCCAAGGAAACCGGCATCGCAAAAGGCAGGCTTGAACACATAACAAACAGTATTTTCGGAGGTGTAAGAACCTGTGACGCGGATGACAATTATCGCACCACATACATGTCCGAAGGGTTTTTAACGCTTCTTAAATGCGATGAGAAAACAGCGCTCAAAATGTGCGGCGAGTGCGGACTTGATATTATTTTACCGCAGGATCGCGAGCGTGTGGAAGCCAGCTTGGCGGAACCGGGCAGTGAAAAGAGGAATGAGTACCGTGTACGCCGCAGTGACGGGCAGATAATATGGGTGATGGACAACGGGCGCATTGTTAAGGAAATGGACGGCTCAACCTCATATTACAGTGTAATCACCGATATAACAGACTCGAAGAATACTGAAATGAACCTCAGGATAAGCAATCAGCGCAACCAAATTGCCATTTCACACGTGGCGGACAGGATGTTTGAGATAGACCTTAAAACCGATACGCTGTGTGTTGTTTCGCTCATAAAGGCGACAGGCCGCATTCCGGCAATAATTGAGAATGTACCTGCATCGCTCTTTGAGATGAATATTATTTCCGAAGATTATGCCGTTGAGATAGGCCGCATGTATACGTCGCTTAAAGAAGGCGCGGCTATGATTTCTAAAGTTATTGAGATGAATTTTAGCGGTCAAATGAAATGGTACAGGCTGACGCTTTCTTGTGTGTATGATGACAACGGCGCCGCAGTGCAGGCGATAGGCACTATTTCAGACGTAAGCCGTGACGTGGAAGCTCGCGAGGCGCTTAAACGGCGCGCCGAGTGCGATGTACTCACCGGACTCTATAACAGGGCGACGCTTGAGGAAAAATACGATGCCGCTTTTCTCAGCATGGACAGCGCAGGCTGTTTTCACGCGCTTTTTATGATAGACCTCGACGAGTTCAAGACCATCAATGACACCTGCGGTCACATAACGGGAGACAGGGTGCTTGTGGAATTTTCAAAAAAACTTGCCGCACTTTTCCGCCAAAGCGATACCGTGGCAAGATTGGGCGGAGATGAGTTCATGGTTTTTATGAACAGCGCACACTCGATTGACATTGTTGAAAGAAAGGCTAACGACATTTGCTCTATGTGCAGCGCGATAAATACTGCCGAAATGCTCGGCGGGTGCATCACGTGCAGCGTAGGCGCGTGTATAATCAAAGATTTTTCCGAGCCGTTTGAAAAGTATTACAAGCGAAGCGATAAGGCGCTGTATAAAGCTAAATTGAGCGGCAGAAACTGTTATGTTATCATTGACGAAAACGAAACGGAGCATCAGAAAAAAACGAAATAAGTTCCGCAAAAAAATTCTTGACATAAGACGCTATGTTCTGTATAATTAAGCGTGACGCTAAGTTGCGTCACGCTTATCGGGGTGTAGCGCAGTTTGGTAGCGTGCTTGGTTCGGGACCAAGAGGCCACCGGTTCAAGTCCGGTCACTCCGACCACGTCGCAGCGGACTCCGCTGTTATCAAAATGCCCGCTCAAAGAGCGGGCATTTCTCATGCGCTCCGTCGCTGCTCCTCTTTCGCAAAAAGGCACGCTCGGTTCGTCTGTTCGGTTGTAAACGCCCTCACAACGGCTCACTGTCGCTACCACCTTTTTGCGATTTGCGCCTGCGGCGCTATGCATCTATATCGTTCACTTCGTCCACGTCGGAATGGGCTCGCCCCATTCCGATTTTTCTTTGCAGAAAAAGGAGACAGATTGGACGGACACGAATTGTCGACATTTCACCTCTTTGACCGTAAACACGGGCGAAAGCCGCTCTGACGATTGCTCGCACGCTAAAGGTCTGAGTAAAAAATACAAAATGCACCTCCATTTTTTACATGACAGGGTGTGCCTTGTATCAAAAGGGACTGGCGCAACATGATTTTACTCATTTGAGCCAGTCCCTTTGACGTTTTATTTTTTATGGCACTTGTCGCCGAGCGCACAATCTGAGCATCCGCAGCCACAGGAGGATTTCCCCTGTTTTTTATTATTTATCATTTTACGAATAGCGCACGCTACGGCAAAAATAAGAAGTGCTGCGATTACAACTGTCGAAATATTTTCTGCAAGATATGAAAGCATTGTAAATAATCCTCCTCCATAGGCTCAGGAAAGCTTATTTGAAGTTTTGCTTGGTTTGAAAAGCATATACAACATCAAAACAATCAGAATAAGCGCCGCACTTACACCAAGAACATTTGCCGTCCCTCCGAAGAGCATACCCAGCTGATACACAATGAGGGCTATGACGTAAGCGAATACGCACTGGTAAATTATCGCAAACCATGTCCAGCGCGCGTTATTCATTTCGCGCCGTATTGCGCCTATTGCCGCAAAACAGGGGGCGCAAAGCAGGTTAAAAATCAGGAAGGAATAACCTGCGAGCCGTGTCATACCTTCAAAATCAAGCACTCCGAACACGCCGACAACCTCTTCCTTCGCCACAAGACCCATGATTGTGGCAATTGTCGCTTTAATGTTTGCGAATCCGAGCGGCGCGAAAATCCAGCTTATTGCTCCGCCGATTATGCCGAGTACGCTTGTTTCAAGCTCCATGTCGGGATTATAGCCGAATACTCCGCCTGTAAAGCCAAACACCGAGCCTGCCCAAATGGCTATAGAGGAAATCAAGATGATTGTTCCGGCTTTTTTTATGAAGGAACTCCCGCGCTCCCACATGCTGCGCATAATGTTTCCGAAAGTCGGCCAATGGTATGCCGGCAGTTCCATGACAAACGGCGCTACATCGCCGGCAAACATTTTTGTCTTTTTAAGCATTATACCTGACAGGACAATAGCTGCAATGCCGAGGAAATAAGCGCTTGGGGCAACCCACCAGGCGCCATCGAAAAGCGCCGCCGAAATCAAGGCAATAATCGGGAGCTTAGCGCCGCAGGGAATAAAGGTAGTTGTCATAATAGTCATCTTGCGGTCGCGGTCATTCTCAATCGTCCGAGATGCCATAATGCCCGGCACACCGCAGCCGGTACCTATCAACATCGGGATAAAAGATTTTCCTGAAAGTCCGAATTTTCTGAAAATTCTGTCCATAACAAACGCGACACGCGCCATGTATCCGCAAGCCTCCAAAAAAGCAAGAAAGATAAACAACACCAGCATCTGCGGCACAAAACCGAGTACGGCGCCGACGCCGCCTATAATTCCGTCCAAAATAAGAGCGCTGAGCCAATCTGCGCAGCCGACTGCGTTAAGCAGATTTTCTGCGAGTACCGGAATGCCAGGAACCCATACTCCGAATTCCGCCGTATCGGGTGCGTCCGAAAGCGATGCATCGACCATCTCGGTAATGTCAAAACCTTCTTCAACAAGCGAGTCTGCGTACATGCCGTAACTTTCTTCAAAACCTCCAAAATCCTGTTCTTCTATTGCTCCCAGAATCTCGTCAGCGCCTATAACTCCTGCATCGGCCGCGTCACTGACAATGCTTATAAGTTCGTCTGTCCATACATTTTCTGCGGCGTAGTCAGTGACAGCTTCTTCGTATTGACTTGTGCCTATGCCGAAAAGATGCCACCCATCCCCAAACAGCCCGTCGTTAGTCCAGTCGGTTACCCATGTCCCTACGGTAGTCACGGAAACGTAATAGACAAAGAACATCACAACCGCAAATATGGGGAGCGCTGCAAAACGGTTAGTCACCACTTTGTCTATCTTGTCCGAGGTGGTGAGGACGCCGCTGTGCTTTTTCTTATAGCACCCTTTCATGAGCTGTGCTATGTAGATATATCTCTCGTTTGTTATGATGCTTTCGGCATCATCGCCAAGTTCTTTTTCTGCCGCCCTTATATCCCCTTCTATATGTGCGAGCGTGTTTGGCATAATATTAAGCTGCTCAAGCGCTTTTTGGTCACGCTCAAAAATCTTAATCGCATACCAGCGCTGTTTATCTTCGGGCATATCGTGAAGCACGGCCTCTTCGATATGAGCTATGGCATGCTCAACTGCGCCGGAAAACGTGTGCATACAAACGGTCTTGCCCTTCTTTGCCGCTTCGATTGCGGCTTCGGCAGCCTCCATGACACCGTCAGATTTAAGAGCGGAGATTTCAACAATTTCGCAGCCCATTTCACGTGAAAGCTCCGCAACGTTTATCTTGTCACCGTTCTTTTTTACCACATCCATCATATTGATTGCTACAACAACGGGGATTCCAAGTTCTGTAAGCTGAGTCGTCAGATAGAGATTTCTTTCCAGGTTTGTTCCGTCCACAATGTTCAATATTGCATCGGGACGCTCATTTATAAGGTAATTTCTTGCCACCACCTCTTCAAGAGTGTACGGCGAAAGAGAATAGATGCCCGGAAGGTCTGTAATTATAACACTTTCGTGTTTTTTTA
Organism: Clostridia bacterium; assembly: GCA_030527235.1. Classification (GTDB taxonomy): domain Bacteria; phylum Bacillota; class Clostridia; order UMGS1883; family UMGS1883; genus JAUNBL01. Next base: position 13,740 of record JAUNBL010000047.1, read on the forward strand.
GTTTACCTTCCTTCTTTTCAACTGTAACTCCAGGCCAGTTGCCCACAAACTGGTTTGAACCCGTAAGCGCGTTAAATAATGTTGTTTTTCCACTGTTGGGATTTCCCGCCAAGGCAATTTTAATACTCATGGTTTCAACTCCTCTCATTTACATAAGTGCTATTCAATCTCAATCATGTCGGCGTCAGCCTTTCTGATGGAAAGCTCGTATCCGCGCACTGTTATCTCCAGCGGGTCTCCAAGCGGAGCAACCTTGCGAACGCGGATTTCCACGCCCTTGGTAATGCCCATGTCCATAATTCTGCGCTTTATCGCGCCCTCTCCATGCAGCTTTATCACGTATACCGTGTCGCCGATTTTTGCCTGCCTCAGTGTTTTCATAGCCAATGTCCTCCTTCTTGAAATATATTAAAATCATACGGTGATTCGCTGTGCCATCTCTTTGCTTATTGCAATTCGAGACTCTTTCACGCTGACAATGATATTTCCGCCCATTGCCGCTATCACAGTCACTCCTCCGCCCACAACAAACCCCAAGCTTTCAAGATGCTTCTTGACCTCAGGCGCACCTCCGACTTTCTTTATTATATTCTCTTCTCCAACATCAGCAAGCGTTAACGGCATGTGTGTCACTCCTTTTGCTGCGGTTAGACTGCGCTAACTCCACGGCGTAATATTTGGTTAGCCCTCGCTAACCAAATATATGATACTCGCATATTCTCACATTGTCAACTTCTTTTTTCAATAAAACGTCGCAAAACGTATTTTTCATCGTTTCTCACAAAAAAGCGGCCAAAGCGAGCAAGGCGGTTTGTGAACAATTATCCGCACCGCAAAAGACATCAAGTTTCAAAAAGCATATTATGGTTGACAATTCAGGCTAAAACATGATAAAATATAACCAAATAGTAAGAGGGGGTAATTGAAAGTGAAATATTGTAGCCAGTGCGGGAAAGAAAACCAGGATACAAATACATCTTGTGAAGGATGTGGTGCAGCTTTTGAAATAATG
>JAUNBL010000083.1 GCA_030527235.1 Clostridia bacterium
GTGGTTGAGTTTAATCGACATTTCAAAAAAGAAGAACAGGACGCCACGCTGAAGGAAACGTTTAAGCAAGCGGAAATAATGCCCGGGATATTTATGTGGTTGATTAGAGGATATAGAAAATATCAACGTCAAAAACTACAAATGTCGGTCGATATGTGGCGCGTCATAAAGCAATACGAAAAGGATAATGATCTTGTTTTGCAATTCCTTGAGGAGCGCTGTGTACAGGATGAATCCGCATCAGTGAAACTGAAAACACTATACGACCAATACAAAATTTGGAGCAAGGCGAACGGTTTTTATGAATGCAGTTCAATAAAATTTGCGGCTAACCTAAATGCTCATCCGGAATGGTTTGTACGCAAAGGAACGCTTGACGGCTATCCGACGTACTACGGCTTGAAGCTCGAAGAAATGATAACATAAAGAACGCTCCGATAGGCGCAAAGGAGGAGTAGAAAAAATGAGATTGGAAAAAATGCCGAATAAGTGGATAAGTGTAGAGGAAAAACACCCGACGCTATATGATATTGTGCTGGTGTATGATTCAGGCGAAAATGTTGTCACAACCGCTGCTATGCAATCTGACGGAACATGGCTCGCGAACTCAGGAGGGGGAATGGCGATTAAAACATGTTAAAAACGAAAATAGCAGTCATTGATGCAGACCTTATCGGACGAAAAAGGCATCGCTTTCCGAATCTCGCTTGTATGAAACTGTCCGCCTATCACAAAGCGCTTGGTGGACGTGTTCCGAGAAGTGAAACGGGTGATGAAGCCAGACGGAACGCTGTGGATTGTTATATCCGACAGTTATGCCGGGAGCGGTACAACAGCACTTGTAGCGCAGCAGAACGGCAGAGACTATATCCTTATCGACATAAATACAGATTATATAGAGCTTACTCGCAGAAGAATTTCGGCAGGGGACGGTGATAATGTATGTTAGAACTTATCCCCATATCTCTTAAGCAGGCAAACGAGTATGTTGAGATGTACCACAGACATCACAAAGCGACAAGAGGACACAAATTCAGTCTCGCAGCCATAGACGGAGAACGTCTCGTGGGCGTTGCAATTGTCGGACGACCCGTCAGCAGACATCTTGACGATGGATATACGCTTGAGGTTAATCGTCTTTGCACAAACGGAACGCAAAACGCTTGCAGTTTTCTGTACGCGGCGGCAGGAAGAGTCGCACGAGAGATGGGCTACAAACGGATAATAACATACATATTGCAGAGTGAAAGCGGCGTCAGTTTGCGAGCGGCGGGCTTTATCTGCGAGGGAGAAGCGGGCGGCTTGGAATGGACAGGTGTCAGAAAACCAAAGGAAGATGGGCTATATCCCCACGAAATGAAAACCAGATGGAGCAAAATCCTACAAACGAAAGGACGAAAACAATGAGATTATTTTCGACAGAACAAGTATCAAAATATCACCCCGACAAATACGCAGACCAAATCAGCGACTCGATACTTGACGCTTGCCTTTTTCAAGACAAGAATAGCAGAGTGGCGTGTGAGTGTATGGTAAAAGGCAAGACCGTATATCTTTGCGGAGAGATAACGACAAGCGCAAACATTGATTACGCAAAAGCGGCAAGACGAGTAGCCGCAAAGCTCGGGTATGAGATTGAGACTGTGGTACAACAAATAAGCACTCAGTCCCCAGAGATTGCAGGAGGTATTCTAAACGGAGGCGCAGGAGACCAGGGTATGATGTACGGATACGCCTGTAACGAGACTGAAAGTATGCTACCGTTTGGATTTGACCTCGCAAACAGGATAATCGCCGCCATTGAAGATGATGTCGCTACCCCGGAATCGCTGCTTCTCGGCGATGCAAAGTGCCAAGTCACCGTTGACCTCGACAAAGAGCCGAATGTTGATAGCGTAGAAAAGGTATTGGTGAGCGTATGCCACAAGTCAGAAGCAAGCCGAGACGAAATCAGGAGGCTTGTGGGAGCAATATTATACGGATGCGGCGCAATCGGCAAAAACACAGAGATTTATGTAAATCCCGCCGGAGCTTGGACGCTCGGAGGACCCGCCGCAGACTGCGGACTGACAGGAAGAAAAATCGTGTGCGACCAGTACGGCGGTTATTGTGGAGTCGGTGGAGGTGCTTTCAGCGGCAAGGACCCGGGCAAATCTACCCGAATGTTCGAAAAATAAAATTGAAACGATGGACGCGCTCTATGAAGCGATGCTCGCGTAAAAAGGGAAGGAGGAACAAGCGGAATGAAGCAATCGCAGACTCCGCTTTGGAGAAAGTCGATACTGCAAAAACTTAATCTGTACGATATAAAAGATTATCTGTACGAAATTGGCGAAAACGGAGATATGTACGGTTACGACGGAGGCGACGAGGGATATTACCAAGAGTACAAAGACCTTTTTGACGACCTGTCGGCAGACGCATGGAGGTTGTTTGAGCAGCTGGATGAGACAGATGTAGAGGACAGT
>JAUNBL010000084.1 GCA_030527235.1 Clostridia bacterium
TTATGTTTTCTTTACAGCTCCATAATAACACATCGGTTGGTTTTGCGCCACCTTTATTCGTTATTTTGCATCTTTATCCGCTGATTTTGCACTGCGAAGGTTGTGTTATAAAGATGGGGGTGAATTACTTTGACCCAAACGGAGTTTATTGAAATGATAGATACAGGCGGAGATATCATGTTCGATTGCGATTCAAAAAAATATACAATTCTTTGCTGGCACGATGGCGGGCCGTATATCGCGGAGCAAGGGACAGAGGCAAATCCGGCGATATTCAAGGATGGAAAATCATTAGTGCAAGGATATACGGTGAACGGAAAAACATTGGGGCAAAGAATTGAACAAATTAGAATAACGTTTTGTTGATAAGTGCCAAGCGAAAAGGAGTTGAATAGAAAATGAAAGATAGATATTTACTTATAGTCATCGCTGTAGCGTCGATATTTAAGAAATAGCAAACTGCCGTGTAGGTAGCAACTACACGGCGGTTTGAATCTCAATTGTGAGGATCAGGTTCCATGGAAACGCTAATCTTCCTGTCACCATTATACCGCAAGACGCTGGAATGTGTCAAGCGGTTTTTTTCTGATTAAATAGAGCGAACCGCCGTGTAGTTGACGCTACACAGCGGTTCCGTCGATGTTGACCGGGGATTTCCCGTGAAGACACGACTCTTCCTGCCATTATTATACCGCAAGACGCGCGAGCGTGTCAAGCGGTTTTTTTACGTCGTTCAGGGCGTTATGACCAAACCCTCAATTGCCAAAGTAAACGGGGGACAAAAGAAGCGCGAAAACATGCCCTTTTAGACGTTTAAATTGTACAACTCCTACATTCTGATGCGAGGCATCTATGCCAATATCCGCGGCGGAGGCGGCGGCGTAACCGAGTGCATTTGCGTGGGTATTCCTCGTTATGATTCAGTATATGATGTCATGGGAATTATAATGTCTATTTTTGTTCCGCATCCGATTTCGCTGGTCGCTATGCACTGATAATTTCCACGATACAGGTAGTTAAGGCGCGTCTTTATATTGGCGACGCCGATGTGCTGGTCGCTTGCCGTTGAGGGAAGGTCTTTGCCATTTGCCGCGCTGAAATATGCCTGAAGCGTGTCGCGATCGATGCCCTTTCCGTTGTCCTCGACGTTTATGTGCATATTGTGTTCGCTTTTTATTACCGAGACGCGTATTTTTCCGGGTTCATCCGCGTTTTCTTTGCAGAGTATGCCATGGCGAATGGCGTTTTCTACGAGCGGTTGTATGACGTTTTTGGGAATAAGGAGATTCATGTCTTCTTTTGACGCTATAAACTTATAGTCGATGCGCTGTGCGCATAAGTATCCCTGAATAGTCATGTACTGGCGCATGGCTTCCATTTCGTTTGCGACCGTGTCGAAGGTCTTGTAGTTTTTCAACTTCATACGGTCTTTAAGCGTGGCGATCAAAGCGGTGTTGACGGTTATGACGTCCTGATTCCTGCCAAGCGCCGCAAGCGCGGTCACGGTATTTAGAGTGTTGTAAAGATAGTGAGGATCTATGGCGGATACCATTAACAGATACTGCATCTTCTCATCCCTCTGTCTATCCTCTTCGATTTTTCCAAGCATCATGTTAAATGTATTTGCCAATCGACCGATTTCATCATTGTGCCTGTCGTTGAGCTTGACCTGATAATTTCCCTCGCGAACGCGATTCATCTCGCGCTCAAGTCGGCCGAGACGGTTTAGTATTCCCTTAAGCGCTATAACAAATGCGATAAGCAACATTAATACAATGGCGCACATCAATAGTCGGAAATCGCTGAACACCTCCTGGTATGGAAGCAGCATGGACGCTTTTGAGACGCATACCGCCACGCGATAGTCTTCATTTACGTATGTACATAAGGCCATGATGTGCGTGTTGTCGCCCTCGCTGTATGTTATGGATTCGTATTGTCGACCGGAGAACATTTCCGACGGGTAGGCAGAAATGTCGATTTCAGAATCGCCGCCGCGATTGCTGTAAAGGATCTGATTGTTGCAATAGAGTATATAGTCGTCGTAGCCAAACGCGAGCAGATCCGAAAACTGCCTTTGTATATCGGCAAAAGGGACGATGTTGACGCCATAGCATAATATATCTCCAACGTAAAAAGAATGGACTACGCAGAGTATATCGACGCCATCATCTGTCGATGCCTGTATAAGGGGAAGGTGCGCAAAAATCTGAGTGCCTTTTTCGAATTGCTTATACCAGTCGGATTGCATGAATGACGTAACTGCCGGCTCGGCCGCCGGGTCGTAGAAAAAATCGCCATACTGCGTAAACAGCAGGTAGTAATTCGTAAATGAGATGTATCCAAGCGATTCATCTTCAGAATTTTCGTCTGTCGACTCGAGGCCGTTTCTCAGGATGGGTAGATTTTCTACGATCCGGGAACGGATTGCATCGGAGTCCATGTCGTCTTTATAAAATTC
>JAUNBL010000085.1 GCA_030527235.1 Clostridia bacterium
GGCATCGTCAACATACAGGTCAAAGGACCCGCCCAGGATGTCCGTAATATTGGTGTCTGTTGTCTCAAGGCTTTTGTATAAGTCCTCAAGGGCATTTTCAAAGTCCTTAGTCGTCTTGCAGTTGGCTGCATAGGGATTGCCGTTTTCGTCAGTGCTGGCAAGTTTCGCAATCACATCATACGGGTCGTCCATAAGGGAAATGCCTATCGTCCGCATCTCGATCCCTGCAGCTTTCAGCGCATCTGCGGCGGCAACTTGTTTGTCTGTCCCCATTGTCGGCGCGCCGTCGGTGACGAAGATCACTATTTTTTTATGTCCTTTATCTTCACTTTCGTTAAACAATTTTAATGCTTGTGTGAGTGCGGCCGTATAATTGGTTCCATCGCCTCCGTATATGTTGGAAAATCCGGACGGCAGATTGGCAGGGTCATAAGCCGCAAGCGCCGCAGAGCTCATAACACTTCCTGCAAAGGTAACCAGCCCAACCCTGTTGTTGGTATTGCTTGCGAGTATTTTGCCGGCATATTCCGACAACTGCTCTACCGCAAAGGACATGCGGTCGATGCAGCCGGTACTGGCGACATCCGTTGCATTAGGCGAATAGTACCTCTCATCCTCGGTGTGGTTTTCTATTTTTGTAAACAGGGTAGATCCATCGTCGGAAAAAACAGGATTACCGTCTGCGTCCGTGCCTGTTGTCTCAATGCGGTACAGCATCGTTTCGGCGGTTCCCTCCGGTGCGTTGTAATGCTCGTCGTCAAAATCCATTTCCAAATAGTCCATATCCGCCATTCCCGGATACCGCTCGCTAATATAGAGATGATTCAGGTAAATACCGGCAAACGTCGCGCCCTTTCCCTCCACCTCGGGCAATACCGTCTCAAGCTTGGCCTTTATCGCATTGAGGTAGGTTCTCCCTATCTCATGCCAGGGAGCCGTCCGACCGTCCGCCAATATGGACGTTGGCTTGAAATAAAACCAGTAAAATTGCTTTTTTGTCACGCCGTTTTTGGTTACGGTAGCGCAGGCGGGAACACGGTAATAATGGTCTTCATTCAAGCAGGGGGAGGTATATTTCGAGGTGTAATCGGTATTAGCCGGAGGCACTGTTTCATTGTTCGAGAGCATGTTCATGCTTCCCGATTGGTCCATGACAAACAAAACATCGTATGTCTCCTCGGATATCTGCTTTCCGGAAACCGCGTCAAGAGAGATCTTTACAATATCAGACTGTGCGTCAGCTTCCGATTCATAGCCGACATACTTAGCTCCCTGCAACGGCTCATCATAGTCGACTTTATTGCTCAAACTCTCAATGGAGGTCTTAAAGTCAGGAATGTCCGAAATCATACTATGCTCCGTCAGCGTGATCGAGTCAGATTTTACGGCGTATTCATCATCAGCTGTCGTTATGCTGTGGGTATAAACCTTTTCGGCCGTTGCTTCGCCCTCTCCTAAGGCTGTCATCGGCGCGAAGGGCGTTATTAGAAGCATACACAACGCCAGCACAGCTAAAAAGGGGCGCTTTATTTGTTTACTGTTATATGATCTCATTCGCTTATCACCATTTATCACCATTTTTTGTGTTCCTTCCGCCGCTGCTTTGAACCTTTTTCATTTGAGAACAATTTGAAAGAGCCATTTTATCAGCAACGTATTTAAGAGCGCTTATTTGTGCGCTTTGGATATACATAGTTTCCGCTGTTTTTCTATTCAAGAGATCAGCAATTGTAATAGAAGAAAAGTATCGTTCGGCAACGTCCTGAAAAGCAGAAAATACTTTATGCGTTTGATATGAATAAATGCCGTTGTGTTCACCGGCTGCAAAAGAGCGACCCGCATTTTCAGTCAGTGACATGACATCCCATATTGAAATTGTGTTTGGATTAACATTGATAGAAAATCCGCCTCTGTTCCCGGAATGTGATGATATCCACTTTGCGGATTTTAGCTTATTTGCTACTCTCGGTAATGTCGCTTCAGAAATGCCTATGTCGGTTGCAATTTCTTTTGAAGTGCAAACATCACGTCGGGTAGAGAGATAGATCAGCATTTTGATAGCATAATCCGTTTGAGCCTTTATCTGCATAAAACATCACCATCTTTCTTAAGCTTATCAAACCAATCATCGCATGTGTTGATTGGTTTTCTCACATAATTAACAGGCTTTGCCCGCCATATTATATAAATAAAACAAACCCGTTTCAATATAACTTGCGGAATCGACCGAATTAGAGGCGAAATTAACCGTTTCTGATCAAAATATGTCGAATTACCAAGCGAGCAGAAACTAAAAGACGCCGCAGGAAAACCTGCGGCGTTGCGGCGTTTTTTGGTGGGGAATGGAGGGCATCAGTGCGTGAAGCTGCGCGTGAGAACGAAATTGCGTACATCCTTGCGATAGGTTCGGCTGATCGGTAACTCTTGATTACCTCTTAGGATTACACTGTCGTATTTCAT
>JAUNBL010000086.1 GCA_030527235.1 Clostridia bacterium
CTATTCTCATTTCCCTATTATAGCCATTTCTTTCTTTAGAGTAAATGCTGTTGCCGTGCTGAAAATGACCGTGTAAAATAGTTCTTGGAAAAACGAAAACAGGAAAAGGGGCGCGCTGCACAACGGCTTTGCGCGCTACCGGCAATATGCAGATAAGCAGTTTGAAACGTTCCTGAACAAGCCCCGGGATTGGAGCATCTTCGATGCGCTACCTCTTTATTCCGGCAAGCTGGATGGCACGGGCATGTTCCTTGCCGCCTTTGGCCGCGACCGTGGCGTGCTGCCTTCAGCTTGATTTGCCAAGAACAACTTGACGCGGTCCGTAACGCAAGCGGCATTTTACGGCTTTTGGAAAAAATATTATAATTATTTTTTAAGGATTCGGCGTTCTGAATTGTGTTATAAATAGAGGCCTTCCAAAATGAACAAAGGAGGACAAGGAATTTGCGTTCTTTGTGGCGGACGAACAAAGAAACGGCGGAGATTTATGAGCGAAACGTGGGAACGGTATATCGCGTGTGCTTTCTGTTTTTCCGTGGGAATCTTCCCGATGTGGAGGATGCGGTGCAGACGACGTTTCTCGCGCTTATGAAAAATACAAAACCCTTTCGTGACCTTGAGCACGAAAAGGCGTGGCTGATTGTGACCGCATCCAATATTTGTAAAAACGCGTTGGCTTCCAGCTGGAACAAGCGTGTGGATATGGACGAGCAGTCGGTGCGGCGGTTGGCAGTCCCCTTCAACGTCGATGAAACGCTGCAAAGCGTGATGACGCTGCCGGACAAGTACAAAACAGCCATTTATATGTTTTACTACGAAGGCTATTCCGCAAAGGAGATTGCCGGATATATGGGCAAGACCGAATCTTCCGTCTGGGGATACCTGCATCAAGGGCGGAATCTATTAAAACGGACGTTAAAGGAGGGCAACTGACATGAAAAACAAGCGAATCATCACCTCCTTGAATCAGATTACGGTTCCTGCGGATCGGAAGGAAGCCATGCTCGAAAGCATCTTCCGACAGGCGGACGCCGAGCGCGCTTCCTTAGAAAAGGAGCAGAAAGTGAATATAAAAACATCGGGAATCTACCGTAAGCCCATAAGAAGAAAGGCACTGGCTATACTGATCGCAGTGATGATCCTTTTGCTTGCCGTTGGAACTGCGGCGGCGCTGTATTTCAGTTATCTCTCTCGCATTAAGGAGCAGGAGGATAGCCAAGCGCCGGAACTCGTCACAGAGCAGATTGACGATCAGTTTGCCACCTATCATGCGGGGGAAATAGGAGAACACGCATACTATAATGAAACCGTGGAGCTTGACGGCGTAACTGTAGCCGTTGAACAAGTGTTTATTAACGATACGCTGGAGCATCACAACGTGCAGTTGGATTTGTCTTTTACCGGCATCGGTCAAGAGTTGTTATGCAACGACCTCGTGTTCTGGGAGCAAATAGAAACCGCTATCAAACTCAACGTTGGCGATCAAGAGTATTTGCCCGTAGAATGCTTCTCCGGGTCGGCCTATCGCGATGTTGAAGTTGGACAGCTGTTTGAATTGTTGGTGACGCTGGTTTATTCTGTCAATCCGTGTCCAAAATACGGAGATAGCATGCATGTCAACGGCGTGGCGTATAGCGCTGCCAACGGCAGCACGGCTGCACAAATCGCCGGCAATTTCGACTTCACGTTGGTGTATACGGAAGAGGCAGTAAAAGCCTATGAAACAAACTGGGTCAATGCGCAAACAAGCAGCCGCAGCGAAAACTATGCCGCGGTTTCGGAACGGTTCGTGGAACTGGCCGATCAAGTGACACCGCTTGGTTTGCACGGCAACGGCGTAGAAATTGCAGAAATTGCCTATAACGATGATGGATTCTATCTGGTGTGGCTGTTCTCCTATGAGGCTTTCCCAGATGGGAAAGCGAACCGCGTGGGTCTATGCAACTTCGTAACGGATGGCATACCAAGTCTTTCGGAGAGCAACACCCTTTGGATGGGTGATTTGGGCGAGCAACACTGGTATTATGTTTTCGGACCGATACATTCGGGATTGGAAATGCAGGACAAACCAGAGCAATCGCTTATCTCATTCAGCGACGGAACCAGCGAGGGTCACTATGCATTCTATTATCGGTGGCACGACGGCACCGTCACCATGCCGCAGGACGACGCGGAAAAGCAAATGTGGTATACGAAAAATCAAACAGCCGCAGAGCAGTACATGGCAGAGGAACGCGACTAAATCTATCGTGCGGGCGCACCAATCCTGCGTCCGCGCGCTTTTTCAAAGCAATCATTGATTCAGGAGGATGGCATTCAAATAAATTGATACACTAAACTCTACAAGTGATAACCCGCATAGCCATTGACGGCATATAAAAAAACCGTTGCAGTCGATGGCCTTTCGGATGGCC
>JAUNBL010000087.1 GCA_030527235.1 Clostridia bacterium
GTCCTCGCCTTAATGTTTTCCGCGCCGTCGTCTTTTTGCTTTTCGGTCTCGCGACCTACCGCCAAACCCTGAGCGAATCCGAGTATCATTTTCAGATCGTCGGCTCCGAGCTTCCGTATGGCCTCTATTAATTGCATCGCCGATTCCATGATTTTCACCTCCCAGGTCGATGACTTGAGTACGTCTAGATTATACTTGAATTATTCTAGTTTGTCAATAGTTATTTGATAATTTTCTTGACTTATTCAAGTTCGTATGGTATAATAGGTTCAATGGAGGGAGGATTTAAGCATGAATACCAGATTTAAAGAGGTTCGTAAATATTTGCATCTCACACAAAAAGAGGTTGGAGAAGAGATTAATATCAGCGAAAGTGCTGTATCAAAAATTGAAAAAGGAACCGGAAGCCCATCGCGACAAACTGTCACCATGTTTTGTTCCGCATACAATGTCAACGAAGAATGGCTGCGTACCGGAGAGGGTGATATGTTTTGCGAACCGGCGTCTGATGAACTGTCCGCGCTATGCGCGCGATATAAACTTGACGCGCTGGAAGCGGCTGTGCTAAAGGCATATTTGGAACTTGGCGAACCGGATCGCGCCGTAATGCGCCGCTTTATTGACGGCATTGTAGAAAACGCAACCGCCGACGCTTCATCCAGTGACGATGCGCCCTCCCTCGACATATCCGCCGAAGTAGAATCCTATCGCCGTCAATTAGAAGCTCAAAAGAAAGCGGCGGAAAAATCGTCGATATGCGATCTTACCGCCGAAAAAGAGGCCTGACGCCGCCGGAGTAATCCCGCCCGCGCGTATACGGCAGAGGTATCAGCCTGCGCGCCGGACTGATAAACGCGCTGATACAAAATCGCGTAAGGCGGGACAAAACGACGCAAAAACAGTAAATAACGCGTAAAACGTATTAAATAGCGGTCATTTATTTCAAAACGGTTGACAAAGCGGCTTGCTTATCATATAATAATGGTGAGCGAGCCCACCACGCCTAGGGCGTCGAGAGACGTACTGCGAACCACGGTGGGACTTTTTTATTACTGGAAGGCGGTCATGGTATGAAGGAAACGGTTGGATTTGCGCTCAAGCAGCCAATGACATTTGATGAACAAATACTTCATCTGCGTAATAACCGCGGTCTTTTAATATGCGACGTTGACAGGGCTAAAAAAATCTTGCAGTCTGTGAATTACTACAGGCTTAGCGCCTATGGCATAGGTCTGATGGACAAAGCCGCCGACCGTTACCATTCCGGGGTAACGCTGGAACAGATTTATTCGCTGTATGTTTTTGATTCAAGGCTTCGAAACATACTCAATCCGGTGATCGAGTATATAGAAATACAGCTTAGAACGCAGATAGCGTATCAACTGGCCATGCAATACGGAGCCGAAGGATACAGAAACCCAAATAATTTTAACTATTGGTTTAACAAGTCAAAACAAACGGACGCGTACACTTATTTTTGCGAGCAATTAGACAGCGAGATACAAAAGCAGAAGCGAAAGCCCTTTGTAAAACATCATATCGACAAGTACGGCGGGCATTTTCCGATCTGGGTAGCCGTTGAACTATTGAGTTTAGGCGCTCTTTCAACTCTCTATAAAATCATGAAGGATCCAGATCAGAAAGCAGTGGCAAACTTCTATAGAACTAAACCTGATTTTGTAAAAAGCTGGTTTGCCGCCATCGTCGAATTGCGAAATACATGCGCTCATTATGGACGCATATACAATATGCCGCTTGATTCACTCCCAAAGCTTCCCCGGAAGAACTCGGAATTTTTCAATCGCAGATTCTTTACCGACTGTTTAGCCATGCGGTACATCACAAAAACAAACTCCGTATGGCGGACATTTGTTTCCAATCTGCGCGGAATAATCGACGAATGTGAGGCGATTAATCTGTCATTTATCGGGTTTCCTGATAATTGGGAAGAACTGCTAAGCGAAAGTGTGAGGGCATAAACTTGCGCTTTATGCAAGTAAAAAAACCCCCGTCCGGCGGCACACCGAACGGGGACAAACAGCAACGACCACAATGGAAAGGGGACATTGCTACGTTTATTATAGCACGTCCCCGCTCAGAAAGAAAGGGGAAAACCAATGCAAAACCAAAATTCCACGAATTCCCTCAATTGCCAAAGTAAACGCAACGAGCATGTGGAAGGGGGGTTGCAATAAGTCAGGCAAGCGCGAGTGTTGCGTTCCCGTCTTTTGCAGTTGTGTGGCCAAGACTCATCCCGTGGAGGCGAAACAACGCG
>JAUNBL010000048.1:0-4058 GCA_030527235.1 Clostridia bacterium
AGCCAAGAACGCCGTGGCACAACGGGAAGGTCGAGCGAAGTCACAGAATGGATCAAAGATATTTCTATGAATGGGAAACATTCAGGAGCATGGAGGAAGCGCGCGGGAAGGCAGCAGAACATTTAAAATGGACAAATAATAAGCCGATGAGGATATTCAAGGGTAAAAGTCCTATGCAGAAACTGAAGGATTACATTTGGGTCATATGAATGTAAATCTGTATGTGGAAAGCATGGAAAAGGGCGTTAGACTTTCCCACGCTTCCCACAAATTCTACTGCGACTGCTGCTGTGCAGGTTTCCGCCTTACACATTGAATTATTTTTTTATTAAAAATGGACCATATGTTTGACAACCGCAGAAACGCTCAAACTTTTTTTGGGTCACATCATTGACAACCGCAGAAAATAATCATTGACAATTGAGCGAAAATGTGTTAAAATATATATAGTAAGCGGAAGTGGGGTTCTGCTGATTTAATTTTGAAAAGTTAACGAGGTGGTTCGTGCGTCTATATCGTTCACTTCGTCCACGACGGAGCGAAGTTCGTTTTGCTCCGTTTTTATTTTTCAAAAGATTCATCCCAAACGCATTGCTTTTACAATGTGTTTGGGATGAAGATTACTTTGTGTTGACAATAGCAAGCGTAGCAGCTTGTTTTGTTTTTTTGAAAATGATAGTCAAACGAGCATTACATTATTATCTTGAAGGTGACGTAATGGAAAATGAAATAAACAAAGTCTTGGAATATTTTGACGCACTTACAAAAATTCCGCGCCCGAGTGGCGAGGAGAAGGCAGCTGCGCTCTATCTGTGTCAATGGGGCGAGAAAAACGGATTTGAAGCAATGATGGACAACGAGTGTAATGTGATTATTAATGTTCCGGCAAAGCACGGTTTTGAAAATGCACCGCTTACAATTTTGCAGGCGCATATTGATATGGTTTGCGTTGCTGAAAAAGGCAGCAAATATAATCCTTATCGCGACAGAATACATTACATTCTGGAGAACGGATACGTACGCTCGCTTGAAACCAGCTTGGGTGCAGATGACGGCATTGGGATTGCGCTTGCGCAATTTGCCGCTGCCGACATAAAAACACACGGCGCACTCCGCTTGATTTTCACTTCGTGTGAAGAGACAGACCTAAAAGGTGCGAGTGCACTTGATGAAAAATATTTGAGGGCACGCTATCTTATTAACATTGATGGCGAATGCGGCAAAGACGCAATCATCAGCTCTGCTGGCCTTATGTGCAAAGCGGTGAACGGGAACGTTAAATTACAAAAATCTATGTATAGCAAAGCTTTTGAAATAAGTGTTTCCGGTCTTCCGGGCGGACATTCGGGAATGGATATAAATAAAAACATTCCAAACGCGATTTCTCTCTTAAACGATTACTTGAAAAAGCTTCCGGAATGCGCCATTGTCTCCATGCGTGGCGGAAACGCCCACAACGCCATACCTTCCGAATGTACAGCAGTTATTGTAGCTCCTGAGGGTACGGTTTTAGGGTCGGACGAGATACATGTCAAAGAAGTTTCGCGACCAAACAGCGCGCTTTCTTCCGAAGAAACCAGCCGCTTTTTTAACTTGCTTGGTCTGCTGCCAAACGGAGTCCTTTCTTTTTTTCCTGATGGCTCTGTGCAAAACAGTGCAAATATTGGAACTGTGGATTTGCATGATGACTGCTTTGAAATACTGATAAGCTTTCGCAGCAATACATCCGGATGTCTGGAACGGATGGAAAAGGAGTTTTCAAAGCAAATCGCAGTAAGCGGCTGGAACGTTTTAGACCGCGATATACAGCAGCCGTGGGCAGGCGAAGCCGGCGAGCTTTTTGAACTTTATAATGCAGCAGCCGCAGGTGTAAGCCGTCCGCTTCGTATACACGCAGGACTCGAATGCGGCGCGTTTGCTCAAAAGAATAAAACGCTTGAGATTATTTCGATAGGTCCTCTAACAGAAAATGTGCATACGACAAAGGAACGGATTCATCTCGACGCCATTGAGGAAAGCATAAAACTGATTGAGCGGCTTTTGTTTAATATTGCCGATAAAGCGCAATAAACTATAGACAAACATAAAAAAGCATGTTATAATATATTATAGAGTGATGAAGAACTCAATTTGATTTAAGGAGGCAATACCAATGGGATTTTTGGATGAGATAAAAGATAAGGTGTCCGAGGCTGCAAACATCACCGGCAAAAAAGCGGGGGAGATGTACGAAACGACAAAAGTGAAGCTTGAAATTTCCGAGCTTAACTCCGCTGCGAAGAATATTTACAAAGAGATAGGCGAACTCGTATACGCTGCACATTCAAACGGCGAGGATAACGATGCCGAGCTTGAGGAGAAGTTTGCCGCTATTGATGAAATCCGGGAAAAACTCGCAGAACTCGACGAAAGGCAGATTAAAATTAAGAACCTGAAAATCTGTCCCCAATGCGGTGCTACAGTCCCTGATGACAGCAGTTTTTGCCCAAAGTGCGGTGCGAAAACAGAAGAATAATTTATTCAGGCTACCGCGGTTTGTTCGGTAGCCTGAATCTTTGGAGTTAAATCATGAAAAGAACAATATCTTTTTTAGCTGCGCTTTTGTTTGCATTCTCATATCCAGGCTTTACATACTTTACATTTGCAAGCGAGGTATACAATCATGAGGATGCTCGTGCGGCTATAGAGTTCGCTTTAGCCGCCTACGGCGGAGATGAGGCTATCACAGCAAAGCTTCAAGAATTTGGATACGACACAATATGCACATATAACTATGACGACTCTTATAACGAAAACTCTTCGGCTTTTGCGTTGGCATTACACGGGCGGGAAGCTGTACTTGTCATATGCGGTACGCGTTCGGAGGAGTGGCTTGGCAATTTCAACATCGGCGACAATGAAATTACCGATACGCATTACAGCTTTAGCGCCGCAGCGGACGAAGTCCTGTTGAAAACAGAAAAATACCTGGAAGAACATGCAACGATACCGGAAAAGCTGATTGTAACCGGGCATTCGCGCGGCGCCGCCGTAGCAAATCTTGTTGCCGCAAGAATGGACGACGGAAAGTGCGATGGCGTTACAAGAGATACTCTGTGCGCATACACGTATGCAACGCCTACGGTTACGCTGACAGATGAGACGAACAGTGAAAGATACAATAATATATTTAACATTGTAAACACCGAGGACCTGGTTACATTAGTTCCTTTGCCGCGATGGGGATATAAAAGATATGGTATTGACATTTTTCTTCCCACACTTGCAAATGATGAGAACTACCTTAACTATAAATCAAGAATGATTCAGAAATATTCTGAACTATTTGGAACAGCGCCGGATATGTTTGACAGCATGTCTTCCGCTGAGGCGGCAGACGCTATATACGCACTTTGCCCGAACGTCGATACTTATTATAACAAAGAGTACTATTTTAACGAGCGTGTAGGAAATATAACAGTCCGTGAGTTTTGCGCAAAAGTGGCAGCTGTTATGGTTGATTCTTCGGACGCTGACGCTCAATCTATGATTTTAAGCGGTCTCGGAAACGATTTCCGGCAAATCAGCCGCTATCTCATAAATAACACTGAACTGATTGCCGCAGTTCATCGTACTGAGGCGTACTTGGCGTGGATGAATTCGCTTTCCGAAGACGAACTTTTTGAGGGACGAGGAAGCAAGGCGGTGTCAATTATTTCACGCGATAATGTGCAAATAAACCTTAAAAATGAAGATGGCGAGGTTCTTGCGCTCGTTAGTATGATTAAAAACAAAAAGCCATCCTTAACATTACAGGTCGCGGCTTCAACAGGTGTAGAATTTGTATCGCTGTATTTACCCGAGTCCCTTATGTGTGAGGCAGAGATATCTTCAGAAGGCGACGCATCTTTCTCTCTCTCTCTTTCTTTTTTGACGGGGACTGCCATAGCATCCAGGCGCGTTAACTACTTTGGCGTTCCCATCAAAAGCGGTGAACCTGCTCGTTTTAATACTGTTACTTTTTTTGATGGCATTTTACCGTGCGAAGACTTTCTGCCGAGTGTTAATTACGAAGCGCA
>JAUNBL010000048.1:4068-12682 GCA_030527235.1 Clostridia bacterium
GCAGCATGATATCAACACAAGCGGAACTGGGCGCAGCTGCGGTTCGGGTCAGTATCAAAGCGGTGAGATTGTACGTTGCTATGCAATGTCGGCAATGGAAACGCAATTTGCCGGATGGTACGAAAATAATAAGTTAATTTTCGGAAATGCAGAATTTTCTTATATGGCGCGCGGTACGAGAGAGATAAGTCTTAAGTTTATTCCTCTTGACCGTACTTACGATGCGTTGATAATGCGCGTTTGCGATGAACAGGGCAGCGAAATAGATGCCGCAGAAATTCCTAATTTGACAGTTCTTAATATCGATATCCGCAAATGGAAAATTCTAAATTTATCAGCCAGAGTATATGTTGCCGCCTATAATACGCAAGGTGAAATGTGTGCCGTGTTTGCCCAGGATATCTTACTTGAGTCGGACGCATCCTGCGTCCAGCTCCCCGTGAGCTTTTCCGATGAATGCGAAACTATAAGGGTATTTCTCCTTCACAATGCAGTTGCGCCGGGTGCGCTTGCTTACTCTGTCGCGTCTTGACAAAACGATGCACTGATGTTATAATAACCAGAGAGCGTGGTATACATGATTTACATATAGTGAGGTAGCGTTTTAGTGAGAAACAAATCAACACAAATGATAGTAATGCTGGGAGTTCTCTCAGCGCTGGGAATTCTGCTGAGATATGTTTCGTTCCCGCCGAGCGGTACGACGCGTTTTGAGCTTTCCTCAATACCGATTGCAGTTGCTGCACAAATGTACGGTCCGCTTGCGGGCGCTTTGTCGGCGCTTGTAACTGATTTGCTCGGAACAATTATGTCTTCCCAGACGCCATTTCCGCCGATTACGGTGTGCAAGGTTCTTACAGGCGCTGTTTTCGGCATCTTCCTTTGGAAAAAGCAAACGTTCAAGCGAATTGTGCTGTGTATGCTGACCGTGTTTATTGTTATCGACATTCTTGCCATGGGGTGGGTTTTGTCGGGATTATACGGAACGCCACTGATAGAAACTATGCTTGCAAGAGTTCCGCTCTATATCCTTTGTACTGCGCTTCGTATTGCTGTTATTACCATATTAAATCGTTACCTCGGCGGCATAATTAACTCGTATAATTCAAAATAGAGGAAAATGATGGATACAGATTTTATCAAATATGCAAATAGTTTTCAAACTGTAATAAACCTCGGACTCAATCGCGTGACAAAACTCTTGGACTTATCCGGCAATCCGCAGGATACATTAAAATGCATCCATGTTGCTGGCACAAACGGAAAAGGTTCAGTATGCACATTTTTGGATAATATTATTACAAGAGCGGGTTTTGTGTGCGGAAAATTCACCTCGCCCAATTTACTAAGAGTGAACGAGCGTATTTGCGTAAACGGCGAAGAAATAAGCGATTATGACTTGAACAACATACTTTCTGAACTTGAAATACTTGCGCTCACGGTAAAGCAAACGGAAGGCGAAGCGCCTACGCAGTTTGAAATCTGGACGGCAGCAGCCTTTATATATTTTGCGAAAAAGAAATGCGACTATGTTGTCTTAGAAACCGGGCTTGGCGGAATGTACGATGCCACTAATTTAATAAAGTCCAATGAATGTGCCGTTATAACCAGCATAGATTTTGACCATATGACCTATTTGGGAAACACTCTTAGTGAGATTGCCGAGGCCAAATGCGGTATTATAAAAAAAGGCTGCCCGGTTATAACAATTTTGCAGCCACCGGAAGCGATGGCGGTAATAGAAAAAAGAGCCACCGAAAAGCATTCAAAGCTTACCGTGGTACATCCACCTAAAATTGCGGAATGTGAGGATATGCACGAAATATTCTCATATGAAAATATCAATGTTAAAAGTTCTCTCGCCGGTATATATCAAGCAGAAAACGCTGCCATAGCGGCGTGCACCGCACGGCTATTGAATATTTCGGATGCGGATGTAAAGCTTGGCATAGAGACGGCGGTACACCATGCTCGTCTGGAGAAAATAGCCGATGCGCCGTTGACAATATTCGACGGCGGACACAACAAGGCTGGAATCAGAGCTTTGATTGCATCACTTGACAGATATTTTCCATCCGTAAAACAAACGGTTGTATTTGCCTGCATGAAGGACAAAGAAATCAAGCCGTCGCTTGCAGCGCTTAACAACGGGTTTCGCAAGTTTTTGTTTACCGAGGTAAAGAATAACGAACGCTCTATGCGCGCCGCAGATTTGTGCAAAATAGCAGCGGAAGTTGGAATAGAAGGCGAAGCGTTCTTTGACCTGAAATCTGCCTATGCCCGCGCGAAAGAATATGGAGATATGGTAATTATTTGCGGTTCGTTGTATCTATATAAAGATTTGTTTTGAGGGGACAGAAAAGGGGAGACGGAAAACATGAGAAAATTTTTACCGCTTTGGAGTGGTGTGCTGCTCTTGATGGCGCTTACTCCAACCACCGCGACAATGGAAAGCATAGCGCCGCCATCGTTTTCAAGACAGGGCGGTTTATATGAAAATGCGCAAGCCATTGTCCTGACCGCACCGGATGGGGCAAAGGCGTTTTACACGCTTGACGGAAGCGAACCTGACAAAAATTCGCAGGAATATGTTTCTCCTATAATAATAGACGCGCAGATGTTCAGTCCGCGCACAATACAGTCAAGGGTCGCTCAGGAGAAAACGCCGTTAGGTACGGTTGTTCGCGCTATTGCAATTACGCCGGAAGGTGTGGCATCAGAGGTTGTGACAAATACATATTTCATAGGCGAAAACATAAAAAGCTTTTTTGGCGTGCCTATTACAGTAATCAGCGCCGCTCCTAAAGACTTCTGGGACCAACGGGAAGGTATATATACAAATTACAGTGTTGAGCGCTCAATCCCGGCGAATGTTGAGTACTTTGAAACCGACGGTACGCAAGGTTTTTCTCGCAGAATTGAGGTTAAGCTATCTGGACATTACTCAAAGAACAACCCCAAGAAGAATTTGAGAATATATTTTTCAAAAGGTTCTCCGGGCGATTCAAAGTATCTTGAGTATAATATGATTGACGGTACTACGGAAAATATATTTTCTGATACAAGTGTTGAAAAATTTGGGAAGATAACATTTCGTACGTCAGATTATTCTGTGACAGATGTGCGAGATGTTCTTACCCAAAAAATCGGAAGGTTTACACGTGCGGATACGGCAAATTCTCATCCGACGGCGCTTATGTTAAATGGCGAATTCCTCGGAATTTATGCCTGCCGAGAGCAGTTTGACAACAGGTATCTGCAGTTTCATTACCCTGGAATCGACAACAATGATGCGGTAATGCTTAAACGAGACTGGACCGATTCGGCAGTGGATAGAGTTTTACCGGATACGAATACGATATATACAGACAGAATCTCTTACAGTGAAGGTCCTGAAAATAATAACATAGATGGCAAACTCGGTGAAGACTATTATCGCGACCTATATAATTATGTACAAAGCCTTGCGCTTGAAAAAGACATTAACGACCCTGAAATATATGCCGAGCTTTGTCAATATGTGGATATAGACAACTTTATTGATTATCTTGCGGTCTACGTTTATGCTGCAAACGATGACTGGCCCGGCAATAATTATATTTTATGGCGCACAACAGAGGAGTCTTCAAAAGGTCATTTATATGCAAACGATGGAAAATGGCGGTTTATGATTCATGATTTTGATATTGCGTATGAGAATTCAAGGCATGACACTCTGCGGCTTTCGGCTTTAGAAAAACTGCCGGTTTCCGAGGCAAGACATCCTGAATTTGCCACCAAGTTTTTCGGAGCAATTTTCAAAAACCGTGATTTTGCCGCAAGGTATGCGCAGCGATATGCCGCATATTTATCGACAGCAATGTCGCCGGAAAATGTGAGCAATTTAGTTGAGGACTTGATAAGCGAATATGAAGGTTCAAAAACCCGCGACCTGATGCGCTGGAATTTCGGAAGCGGAAGCAGTGTTCAACGGCTTGAGTGGTGGAAGGAAAACATGAATGCGTTTTGCACTTTTGCCCAGGAACGCCCCGAAGCTTCTCGTATACAGCTTACGGAATTTTTAAGCAATGACTATAATATGCAGATTGAAGGAAATGCAGATTTCAGCTTTATTTGCGACACTGCAAAAGGCTCTCTCAGCGTGAGCGGGGCTTTGGTGCTGCCGAAACTTTACGGCGAAATGGCCTCAAGCTTTACAACAACACAGTTTGCCGGAATTCCGCTTACGATTGAAGGAATTCCTAATGACGGCATGAAAGTCAAAGGATATATTCTCACGCAAGACGGAGCTTCTGCGCAGTATGACCAAACCACTCTGACGCTCACTCCGCATGCCGGCTCGAAATACACCGTTGAAATTGTTTTTGAAGAGGGAACTGCGGTGCGAGCGGAAGCAACGCAGTTGAAACTGATGCGCCAAGACTCTTTTGAAATGCTTGAAACGGGGAAAAAGTGGCCGGTTGACGTCATGGTAAAGCGTGGTGATATTTGGGAAAAGGCGTTTGCTATAACCGTTTCATCATCCGATGAAAGCATACTATCTGTGAACGGAAACATTCTTCTTCCGCAAAAAAAAGGTGAAGCTGTTGTTTCTGTTGCATATGAAGGACTGCAGCTTGAAATTGGCACAAAAATTATTCAATAAGTCAAAAAAATTTGTTGATTATTTGAAAATATAATGTTACAATAATAACACACATTTATGAGGAGGTTGAAAGGGAATGAACAAAATCATTAAAAAATTGCTTGCTTCTGCCACTTCGGTAACGTTGCTTGCAGGTGCGATGGGAGGTATAGCGGTGAATGCTGCCGATGCGACTGCTACCATGCCGACGCGGGCAGCCGCTATTGAAGCGGTAGAACGTGCAAACGATGCATGGATAAGCCGTAACCCTAATCATGGACGGTCTTTCTGGGATAATGCGGCGTATTATGTCGGTTGTATGGAGGCTTATTATACGACAGGCATAGAAGCATACCGCAACTATGCAACTGCTTGGGCAACGCAGAACGCGTGGAAGGGCGCCACGAGCACCAACAAAAACGAATGGACTTATTCCTATGACGAATCAATGAGGGGCGTTCTTTTTGGCGATTGGCAAATTTGCTTCCAAACGTACATTGACCTTTATAATGTCGAACTTATGGAGTCAAGAGGCGATACAGCGGACTCCAACAAGATAGCACGTGCCCGCGAAGTCATGGAATATCAAATGAGCACTAACAATAATGCTTATTGGTGGTGGGCTGATTCGCTTTTCATGGTTATGCCTGTTATGACAAAACTCTATCTGGTTACGGGCAATGAGCAGTATCTTGATAAGCTTACAGAATACTTCAAATATGCACGTGATGAAATTCCTTCCTCCGGCGGCGGCGGTAACGGAATGTTTGATGAGGAGTATAAGCTTTTCTTTCGTGACGCAGGCTATATGTATCCGGATGGGAGTAAAAACAGGGGCGGTTTGACAACAAACGGAATTAAAGATTTCTGGGCACGTGGTTCCGGTTGGGTATTTGCCGGTCTGGCAAAAGTGCTCTCAGACATGCCAACGAGCTATGCTAATCGTCCGATTTTCCTTGAAACCTTCCAGCTTATGGCTGAAGGCGTAAAAGCTACACAGATGGCGGAAGGTTATTGGTCTCGCTCCATGGCGGATCCCGATTATGCGCCCGGCAAGGAAACAAGCGGAACGGCCTTTTTCACGTATGGTCTTGCTTGGGGTATCAATAGCGGTTACCTTGACCGAGATACATATCTTGATACCTGCCTAAAAGGATGGGATTACCTTTATAATACAGCGCTCAGCGCAGAAGGTATAGTCGGTTATGTGCAGCCTATCGGTGAGAACGCTACACAGAGCCTTAACGTTGGTCCCAACAGCACATCGAACTTTGGTGTTGGAGCATTCCTTCTTGCAGGCTGTGAAATTTCCAAGCTTGCCGGCGGAGTGGAAGGCGATATTTATCCGTATCTTCAAAAGAAGATGATTGGCTCTATCGCGCTTGAGGTCAATACTCCGCATATCTATGATAATGGAAAGATTTGTCACATTGACGAAAACAATCATGATATAATTTCTTACATTAACAACGGTCGCACAATGGTTCCGGTAAGGGGCGTTGCAGAACATTTAGGCGCTACTGTCGAATGGGACGATGCCACAAAGCTTATTACTGTTGTCCTTGGAGATAGAACCGTTAAAATGACACTGGGCAGCGCTAATTACACTGTCAATGATGAGCAAAAAGTTCTTGACGTCATTCCCGAAGTTGTCGAAGGCAGAACCTTTATTCCGCTGCGTGCCATGGCTGAAGCAATAGGCAAAGAAGTATATTGGAGCGAGGCTCCTAATGCAGCCGAGGGTGGGAATGGACTTATTGTAATAGGACATAAAGCAGACCCGTTCTTTGAATGTGATGCGAACGCAGTTGAAATGCTTAGAACTATGTTAGGTATACCTGAGCAGTATCCGCAGAGACCAGCACAGCCCGAAAAAGATTTTGTTGTCAAGGTTGTAATCCCCACACTCAGTGACACCAACAGAATTCAAGCAGATTCTATAGTTGCTTCTGCTGAGCCGGAGATGTCACAGGGACACGGTGCAACAGCAGCTTCTGATGGAGACTTTAACGATGACTCACGCTGGGCCGCTGACGGAAATGGCGTTAACATTACTTTCGAGTATGAGCAGGCTCAGTCGATTGGTCAAGTTTCACTCACATTCTGGAAACCTTTACAGAGAACCACTAATTTCAAGCTTGAATACACTACAGATAATTCTACATGGGTAACAGTCTTTGACGGTGCTTCTACGCTTGGTAAAGAGCAGGAAATTTTTGATATTAATCAGACCGTTAAGAAATTCAGAATTACCGGTAACGGAAACAGCGAAAACACTTGGTTCAGCTTGATTGAGTTCTGTGCCTACAAACCCGGTGTCAGCGCCGGTACGGCAAATGTTTCAACAACAACAACAACAACTACAACTGCAACAACACAGGCGACAACCACTACATCCGCTACGGGAACCAAGGTTGCCCTTTCAACTGCCAATGTGAAATTTAGTCAGGAACCGGAATCCCAAAACCCGGGCAGGCATTGTCTGGACGGCACGGAGGGTACTGTATGGGCTTCTCAAGGTGTTGGCTGCACTGCAACGGTAGACCTTTCTTCTTCAAAGACGGTTTCTTCCGTAGGTGTTAAATTCAAACTTTATGAGGATGCGAGAACAATTCCTTACCACGTAGAGCTTTCGGATGATGGCTCAACATGGAGTAAGGTTTACTCGGGTAATTCCGTGGCATCCAGCAATGCGAAAATTTATCTCGCAATTAATCAAAGCGCAAGATATGTTCGCTTTACATTTGATGGAAACACCACAAGCCAGTGGAACAGCGTTGACGAAATCGAAGTTTATACAAACTAAGAATTATCTAAATGGTAGAATAAAACTACCATACGGATGGTCGTAATAACAGTATACTATTCTTTTTCAGGATAGAGCAGCATTAAACTGCTCTATCCTGTTTTTCTGTTTGAAATAATGACAATAGTTTTTCTAAAACCATTCTAAAAAAGCGGCTCATCATGAGTCGCCTTAATTTAAAATGCAATTTATATTTATAATGATTTACCCAACTGATAAGCGTTTTGCATATGCTCGGTATTCTTTGTTATTTCAGGAGTACCACATCCTGTGCCAAGAATCATACCGCAGTTTTCAAAATTCATGTATCTGCACAGTTTTTCATAATGAGCCGAGCAATATGGCATAACGTCATCATTGCTGTCCCAAGCGGCTGTAATCAAAACAGCTTTAAGTCCCCTTGATGATAATTTAGTTGTATAACTGTAAAAACGGTCAATCACCGCTTTAAGCTGTGCAGACATACCAAAATAGTAAATCGGTGTAACAAACACGACTATATCCGTATTCAGCAATGATTTTTTTATCTCATCATTATCATCCTTGTGAACGCAATCGCCATTCATTCCGCATTTTCCGCAAGCAATACATGGGAGAATATTCATATGTGCTGCATCTAAAACTATAAATCACCTGATAATTCGATTCCGTAACGATTCTTATAGTATGTATTTCATAACACACTCCCACCGTCAAGCTAAATGCCAAATTCGGCATACTAAAGAATGGCATATCCCAATAATGAGATATGCCATTCTTAATACCTATTTAGCGGCCTGTCACAAAACATTCTGGCGCTGTCTGGTTACGGACTACCGCAGGAGCTTTGTTATGTCAATTTGGTCAATTTGAAAGCACTAAATATTAAAATCAAGCGGGTCAATCATTGAAGTGTCAAAAGTTCTTGGCCTGCTTGCACGGTGGGAAAACGGGTTGCATTTGTAGCGTTTGCATACATCAAGCCGAGCAACGAAAGTTTTTTTCTTTGTGCAAAAAAGAGAATTTTTTTCATGCTGAGCAAAAATACAATTTGCACAGCACGCGGAATCGGGTAATTTCAATATTAACACCTCCGTGCATTATATTATAGCAGAAAACAGGTAAAGTCAAATCATTTTTCAACGAAAAATTGTATGTGATACAATGATATGACCCAAAAAGAATAGAAGCTGAACGTCCAATGT
>JAUNBL010000008.1 GCA_030527235.1 Clostridia bacterium
TCAATGTTTAATTTCTATAATTATCAGCCGGCAAAATTGTTTTATACAGAAAAAAAGCATTGACAACCGTCAGTTTGCATAGTATAATAATCATCAGCGCATGCGGGGATATGGTTCGGTCGTTAAAATAGCTGTCTCCAAAGCCTTAACTTTACAATTTAATATAGGGGTATCATACAATGGTTAGTATGACGGTCTCCAAAACCGTTCATGAGGGTTCGAATCCTTCTACCCCTGCCATGACAGAACCGTATTTTTGATAAAAAATTGCGGTTCTGTTTTTTTACCTAAAAACCCTGTTTTCAAGGGGTTTCACGGCTTTACAACATAAAAAACGAACCGCGCCGAGGTGATTCTCGGCGCGGTTTTCCGCTTTTTTAGTTTTTCGGCTCGGAGTAATAGTTTTCTCATGGAAGCCCCTTTTATCAGCGTCTATTTATTCTGCTGCGTTAAGACTTTCTGCGGATTGGCTGATTACGGCATCGCTCCCGAAAAACCTCTGCAAGATTGCCGCCGCCTCGGCGCGTGTTGCGTTTCCTTGCGGGTCAAGCCGATTGTTTTCCTTGCCGGAAATAAGTCCTGCGCCTACCGCCCATTCCATATCGGCATATGCCCAATCGGAGATGTCGTCGGCATCTGCAAACTGCGTCAAATCGCCTTTAGCATTTGTTTCAATGCCCTTGCAGGAAGCATAACGCCGCATAATAGCCGCAACCTGTTCACGGGTGATATTGTCGTCCGGCGCAAAGATGGTTTCGGAATAACCTTTCACAATGCCTCTTTCAGTCGCCCAGTTGACCGCGTCTATGTACCAGTTTTGCGTTAAATCCGTAAAGCCGCTGTCATAGTCGGTTAAAATCGGCTCGCCCTCTGCGCGCCACAGCGCCGTTACAAGCATTGCCCGCGTCAGAATTTCATTAGGTGAAAATTCCGTTTCGCTTGTCCCGCCGAAATATCCGTTTTCCGTCACATACTTTACCGCGTTATAGAACCAATCGTCCTCGTCAACGTCCGTATACGGATTTTCCCATTCGGGATTCACAGGGTCAACAGGCTCTGTGCTCTCCTCAAGCCATTTTGCATACAGCGTAAAGTTCTTTGTAACCTTTTGAGCAAAATCATATTCTTCGGAAAGCTCGCTGTCAAGATACCAGCCGTCAAACGTATAGCCCTCGCGCGTCGGTTCTGCCGGCTCGCTCAAGACTGCTCCGCTTCCAACCGTTGAAGCAGCTATCTCACTTCCGCCGTTCGTGTTATAAGTTACGCTATAGGTTGTTGTTACTGTTACAACGCCGCTGCCACTGCTGCTGCTGCCGCTGCCGCTGCCGCCACCGCCGCCGCCGGAGGTGGGTTTAACAGATACGGCATCACCCGATATTTCATGGGTCTGCTCTTGCGGCGTTCCGTCAAGATTTATCGTTACGGTATAGACGCTTGAGGTTGAAAAGCTGCCCGATAAGGTGTATGTTTTGTTGTTGCTGCTTGCGGAAACTTTTGTGAGCGCAACAATGTCATCGCCGCGTTTAACGGTGAAATTCGACTCCGTCATCCCTTCAACCGCTTCATCAAGTTTGATTGTAAGGTAGGAGCTTCTCGACGTTCCCGCCGATGCCGTAACAGCAATTTTTGTGATTTCAACATCGCCGGGTTCAAAGGTGATTATATAGTTATCCGCAGCCGCTCCGCTTGCTGTTGCGGCGCCTGTGTATGTGCCTATCGCTGTTTCGCCGTTTATCGTGTCAAGATATGCAAGTGTAAGCGCGGTTGTGAACACGCTCTCGTCCTCACCGTTTACAAAGCCGGTGTATTCCGCTTCCAAGGCTGGGTTTTCCGCGCCGTATTCGCGTTTCACGTTCTTAACCTTAATTGTCAGCGGCGCAGGCTGTACTTTGAGCGTTCCTTTGGTATCGCTTATCACAAACTCGCAGTTTTCATTGCCCGTCTCAGAGAGCGCGGCAGTGATTTCATAATCGCCGGCATTCGCCTTTGCGCCTGCCTCGTCCGCGTCTGAGCTATGGCTGAGCGAGCTTTCGAGCAATGCCGCAAGTTCCGCGTCCGCATCTAAAATTTCCTGTCCGCTCATTACTTTTAATACATATGCCGGATTTTCCTCGCCGTAGGTCTTTTCAAGGTTCTCTGCCGACACGACGATTTTTGCCTTGCTGATATACATTGTCAATGAGCCGCCGCCTGTGTAGCGGTCGTCGGTGATTTCATAGTTCACCGAATACACGCCCGCAGCTTTGGCTTCCGTCACGCTCGCGTCGGTCGTAAGCGTGTATGTAACGTCCACACTGTCGCTGTCAATCACAAAGTTTTCGTCGCTTGATTTCAATGTCAGCTCCTGCGCTTCTCCCGTATAGGTAAACACATTATTCGGCGCGGAAAGAGTAATCGTCTTTTTACTCGCGCTAATCTCAAAATCCGCCTCTGATGCCGGATAGTTAACGTCGTCAAGCGTTGCGGTGATTATAACGCTGCCCTCTTTTAAGATTTCCACATCGCCTGTTGCCGAATCAACCGCCGCAACGGTCTCATCGCTCGATGACCACGTAACATTCGCCATCGCCGCGCCAAGCTGCGCATAAAGCCTGAACACGTCGCCAACGGTCGCATTTTTGTTTCCGCCAAGGATAATAAGCTCCGCGCTGCCCTCGTCTGCCTGTGTAACGGTCAGCGTACCTGTCGCCGTGCAGTCAAAGATATAGTTGTCGGCTTTTCCTCCGCTTGCTGTGATGTCGTATGTGTCCACCGGACTGCTCAAATCTGCCGTGGTAACGGCAACAGGCGCTTCGAGGATTACGCTTTCATCGTCACCGTTCACAAAGCCCGTGTATTCAAACTCAAACTCCGGATTCATCTCGCCGTATCTCCGCGCCGCCGGCTTAATGGCAACGGTCAGCACAGCCTTTTCAACGATAAACTCGTCCGTTACGGTAAGCTCCTCGTAGTTATCGCCGTATATCTTAGCTATAACCGTATATGTTCCCGCATCCCTCGGCGCTTCTGTCTGCGGCGTGTAAATGCCGTCTCCGTCATAGGTAATTTCGGCGACCGTGCCTTCAATCTTGTTTACAACGGGCGCGGGAGCCGTCTCGCCATAGGTGAAGTTTTCCATCATCACGCTTGTGGACTGCGTATCGAGCATCGCTTTCGCTATCGTCATAACCGCCGACTGCTCGCCCGAATAGTTGCCCGTAGCCGTTACCACAACTCTGTATTGTCCTGCGTCTGTCGGATTCTGAACCTCGGCGTCATTTTCGTCGTAATACACAATGTCGTAGCTTGCGGGACCCGTCACGCTTACAGCTTTCGCCTGTCCGTTGTAGGTGTGATTGAGGTTTGAAATCAATATGCTCTTGCTGTCGGTGGTAATGGTATATTGAATGCTGCCGCTGCCCTCAAACGCATCCGAAACAATGGTGTACCGAGCCGTGTAAACGCCAGCTTCCTTGGGCTCTGCGGAGCTGTCGTTTTCATCGAAGTATTCAACCGTTACCGAAGCGTCGGTCACTTCAAAATCGGAATTGTTGGAGAACAGCTCGATTTCCTGCACCTGCCCGTTATATGTTTTGTTCGTCTGCGTTGCGTAAAGCCTGACTGTGGTTTTAGTGACCGCAAGTTCAAAGCTTGCGTTTGTGGTTTCATACCTGCTGTCGTCTATTGTCGCCGTAATGGTGACAGCGCCGGTAGCAATCGCCTTTACCACGCCGTCTGTGACCGTCGCAACTCTTTCATCGGACGAATACCAGACAATCGTCGGGTACTCGCTCCCGTAGCGTGCAATTACGGTAAACTCCTCGCCCACCTTCGCCGTCGCCTTGCTGCCCGTCAAAGTGAGAGTTGTTCCCGTTTCTGAATACTGTGAAACTGTCAGCGCGCCGGAAACATAGTCAAACTCATAGTTGTCCGCGCGTCCGCCCGAAACGACGATATCATAATCGCCAACCGCGCTCTGCGGCGCTCTTGCAGTCGATGCAATCGGAGCCACGATAAACACGTTCGCGTCGTCGCCCGTTACAAAGCCGCTGTAGACAAGGGTGAATTCGGGATTCGGCATACCGAATTTCACCGTCTTATCCTCCGCCGTCACCGTCAGCGTTTTCTTGGTTATCTCAAACGCCTTTGTTAAAGTCAGCGTTTCGTAATTATTGCCCGAGAGCGTTACTATCGCGGTATAGCTGCCCGCGTTTGTCGGAAGTGCGCTCTGCGGCGTGTAAATTCCCGCTCCCGCATAGGTAACAGCGACCGTCACGCCGCTCGGAGTTGTAACTCCGCTCAAATACGCGCCAATCAAGACCTCGCCGTAAACGCCGCCGTCCATTACGACGTTCGCCGCCGTTATGCCTGTGATTCTCGCCTTGGCTATCGTCATAACGCCCGATGCGCTGCCCTCGTAATTGCCAATCGCGGCAACCTCAACATAATACGTTCCCGCTTCCCTCGGCTCCGTCACGGTGTAGCCCGCCTCGTCGGTGTAAGTTACTGTGTAATCGTTCTCGGTAACGCTCGTGTCAACCGCCGCATACTGCGCATTTCCGTCATACGTCTTGGAAAGCCCCGAAAGCCGGAAGCTGACCGCCTTCTTGGTGGTATCAAAGGAAATATCCGCCGTCTGTTCGTTGTAGTTTCCGTCCGACTGCTTTGTCGCCGTAATCGTAACGCTTCCAACGCCCACGATTTTAACCGCGCCCGTATCGCTCACCGTGGCAATAGCGGTATCGCTCGATGTCCAGCTAACAACGCCGCTTCCGCTGCCGCCGACGGTGCGCAGTGTAAACTCTCTGTCATAGTCAAGCGTTCCCGAAAGCCCGCTTATGATAAGCTGCGCCTGACTTGCCGAGATGATATTAAGCTTTACGCCTGTCGGCGCGCCGGTGTAGTTGCCGCTCAGACCGATTTCAATGTCATATTCGCCCACCGCTGTCGGTATAACCTGATTCCCGCCCTGGGTGTAGCTTACCGTGTAATTTGTGAACACCGCGCCGTTCAATGTCGCGCTTATCGGCACGGTCTTGGTGTTTGTGTCGTAGACGTAATCAAGCGTGCCAAAGACGAAGTCTACATTCGCGGGGGTGATGTTCGCCGTGTCGGTTGCCGTGCTTGCCGCAAGAGCGTAGTTTCCGCTTGCAGAGCCGGTAAGCCCCTGCGCTGTGTAGGTAACGACAATGTCATTACCCGCGTCTGCGCTTGCAAATTCCGCCGTGCCCAAAACCGACACATACGGCTTATCCGCAGCTAAAACCTCCGTAAGCTCGCCTACAGTAACCTCGGCGTTTACGGTTCCGTCATAGGCTTTATCCTTTGCCGTAACGGAAATTGCGGTGATTTGCTTCTTGCTCACATCGACCGAAAGCTGTGTATTGTGGTAATCGACAGCGTGTATTTGTCCTTGTCCGCGCCGCCTAAGGTGATACCGCTTACAAACACCGTTTTGCCGGTGCCCGCGTCAGCAGTCGCCATAGCTCCCGTTGCCGAAGCGGATACGTTATCGCCCGCCAAAACTTCCGCCGATACGTCAACCGCAACGTCAATATCTGTCGTCCCGTCATACTCTCTTGTCAATCTTGCAAGTCTTACCATCGGCGACAATACCTTGCGCCCCACCGTAAAGGTGCGGGTCGCCGTCTTATCTTCATAATTTGCAAGGGTGGAGGTTGCCTTAATTTGAACCGTACCCGTGCCCGTTATTTCAAGGCTGTTGCCCGTAAGCTGCGCATTGCCGCTTACGACTTGATAGCTAATCGCGCTGCCGGTCGGCGCGCCCGCTGCCGAAAGGGTGAGCGTATCGCCGTAGCTTACGCTGTCGGGTATGCCCTCAATGGTAAACACGTCCTGCGCCGCGCTCTTAATCGTCAGCGTGGAGTTGATGTTCTGCGCAATCTCGTAGTTATCGGGGTCGTCAAGCGTAACGTCAACGTCATACACGCCCTGCTCCGTCGGTAGAGCCGCGCTTCCGTCATAGGTAACGCTGAAGCCCTGGAATACCATGCCCGCGACGTAGCCTACCACATTCACGCTCTTTTCCTCGCCGTCGTACACATAGCTTGTGTTGGAGGGCGCGGAAAGCGTCACCTGCGCTTTTGTTATATTTGCGCTCGTGCTGCCCTGTATCGTGGCTGCTATCGCATAATTGCCGCTGTCCGCGCCGCCTAAGCCCGTTATGGCGTAGGACACGCGCTTTGCATTTCCTGCGTTTGCATCGTCAAAGCTGCCCGTGACCTCAACCGTCAAAACGTCGCCCGAAAGCTTTGACGCGTCCTTGACAACAGCCGTTACCACAGCGTCTGTTGTTCCGTCGTAGTTCTTTTCACGCGCAAATACGTCAAAGTCAGAGGCTGTCAAGGTTTTCGGTACAATTTTGAACGTCGCGCCCGTTACCGAAATTTCATAGAGAACGTTGTCGGTAACGGTGGCGTAAAGCTCGTACCTGCCCACGTTGTCGCCCGCTTCGTAGTCAGTGACAATCGTCACGCCCAGCGTTTGCAGACTTTCGCCATTGCTCGATACATAGCCCGCCGCCCCTGTTATGTCCGCTTTCGCCGTGCCGTAGGCGTATTCCGCCGCGCCCGCCGAGAGCGTCACCGTGACAGGCTCTCTGATAACCACGAGGTTAAAGTCCACACTCTTAGTTTCATACCTGCTGTCGTCTATTGTCGCCGTAATGGTGACAGCGCCGGTAGCAATCGCCTTTACCACGCCGTCTGTGACCGTCGCAACTCTTTCATCGGACGAATACCAGACAATCGTCGGGTACTCGCTCCCGTAGCGTGCAATTACGGTAAACTCCTCGCCCACCTTCGCCGTCGCCTTGCTGCCCGTCAAAGTGAGAGTTGTTCCCGTTTCTGAATACTGTGAAACTGTCAGCGCGCCGGAAACATAGTCAAACTCATAGTTGTCCGCGCGTCCGCCCGAAACGACGATATCATAATCGCCAACCGCGCTCTGCGGCGCTCTTGCAGTCGATGCAATCGGAGCCACGATAAACACGTTCGCGTCGTCGCCCGTTACAAAGCCGCTGTAGACAAGGGTGAATTCGGGATTCGGCATACCGAATTTCACCGTCTTATCCTCCGCCGTCACCGTCAGCGTTTTCTTGGTTATCTCAAACGCCTTTGTTAAAGTCAGCGTTTCGTAATTATTGCCCGAGAGCGTTACTATCGCGGTATAGCTGCCCGCGTTTGTCGGAAGTGCGCTCTGCGGCGTGTAAATTCCCGCTCCCGCATAGGTAACAGCGACCGTCACGCCGCTCGGAGTTGTAACTCCGCTCAAATACGCGCCAATCAAGACCTCGCCGTAAACGCCGCCGTCCATTACGACGTTCGCCGCCGTTATGCCTGTGATTCTCGCCTTGGCTATCGTCATAACGCCCGATGCGCTGCCCTCGTAATTGCCAATCGCGGCAACCTCAACATAATACGTTCCCGCTTCCCTCGGCTCCGTCACGGTGTAGCCCGCCTCGTCGGTGTAAGTTACTGTGTAATCGTTCTCGGTAACGCTCGTGTCAACCGCCGCATACTGCGCATTTCCGTCATACGTCTTGGAAAGCCCCGAAAGCCGGAAGCTGACCGCCTTCTTGGTGGTATCAAAGGAAATATCCGCCGTCTGTTCGTTGTAGTTTCCGTCCGACTGCTTTGTCGCCGTAATCGTAACGCTTCCAACGCCCACGATTTTAACCGCGCCCGTATCGCTCACCGTGGCAATAGCGGTATCGCTCGATGTCCAGCTAACAACGCCGCTTCCGCTGCCGCCGACGGTGCGCAGTGTAAACTCTCTGTCATAGTCAAGCGTTCCCGAAAGCCCGCTTATGATAAGCTGCGCCTGACTTGCCGAGATGATATTAAGCTTTACGCCTGTCGGCGCGCCGGTGTAGTTGCCGCTCAGACCGATTTCAATGTCATATTCGCCCACCGCTGTCGGTATAACCTGATTCCCGCCCTGGGTGTAGCTTACCGTGTAATTTGTGAACACCGCGCCGTTCAATGTCGCGCTTATCGGCACGGTCTTGGTGTTTGTGTCGTAGACGTAATCAAGCGTGCCAAAGACGAAGTCTACATTCGCGGGGGTGATGTTCGCCGTGTCGGTTGCCGTGCTTGCCGCAAGAGCGTAGTTTCCGCTTGCAGAGCCGGTAAGCCCCTGCGCTGTGTAGGTAACGACAATGTCATTACCCGCGTCTGCGCTTGCAAATTCCGCCGTGCCCAAAACCGACACATACGGCTTATCCGCAGCTAAAACCTCCGTAAGCTCGCCTACAGTAACCTCGGCGTTTACGGTTCCGTCATAGGCTTTATCCTTTGCCGTAACGGAAATTGCGGTGATTTGCTTCTTGCTCACATCGACCGAAAGCTGTGTATTGTGGTAATCGACAGCGTGTATTTGTCCTTGTCCGCGCCGCCTAAGGTGATACCGCTTACAAACACCGTTTTGCCGGTGCCCGCGTCAGCAGTCGCCATAGCTCCCGTTGCCGAAGCGGATACGTTATCGCCCGCCAAAACTTCCGCCGATACGTCAACCGCAACGTCAATATCTGTCGTCCCGTCATACTCTCTTGTCAATCTTGCAAGTCTTACCATCGGCGACAATACCTTGCGCCCCACCGTAAAGGTGCGGGTCGCCGTCTTATCTTCATAATTTGCAAGGGTGGAGGTTGCCTTAATTTGAACCGTACCCGTGCCCGTTATTTCAAGGCTGTTGCCCGTAAGCTGCGCATTGCCGCTTACGACTTGATAGCTAATCGCGCTGCCGGTCGGCGCGCCCGCTGCCGAAAGGGTGAGCGTATCGCCGTAGCTTACGCTGTCGGGTATGCCCTCAATGGTAAACACGTCCTGCGCCGCGCTCTTAATCGTCAGCGTGGAGTTGATGTTCTGCGCAATCTCGTAGTTATCGGGGTCGTCAAGCGTAACGTCAACGTCATACACGCCCTGCTCCGTCGGTAGAGCCGCGCTTCCGTCATAGGTAACGCTGAAGCCCTGGAATACCATGCCCGCGACGTAGCCTACCACATTCACGCTCTTTTCCTCGCCGTCGTACACATAGCTTGTGTTGGAGGGCGCGGAAAGCGTCACCTGCGCTTTTGTTATATTTGCGCTCGTGCTGCCCTGTATCGTGGCTGCTATCGCATAATTGCCGCTGTCCGCGCCGCCTAAGCCCGTTATGGCGTAGGACACGCGCTTTGCATTTCCTGCGTTTGCATCGTCAAAGCTGCCCGTGACCTCAACCGTCAAAACATCGCCCGAAAGCTTTGAAGCGTCCTTGACGATCGCCGAAACGACAGCGTTTATTGTTCCGTCGTAATATTTGTTACGCGCAAATACGGTAAAATCGTTTGCTGTCAGCGTTTTGGGAACAATTCTGAAGCTTGCGCCCTTTACCGAAATATCATAGGTTGCATTTTCGGCAACAGTGGCGTAAATTTCGTATCTGCCCGCGCCGTCGCCCTGCTCATAATCGATATTCGGGGTAATTCCGAGCGCTTGCAGGTTTTCGCCGTTTTCCGCCGAAACGCCGTTTAAAATCTCCGCTTTTT
This sequence comes from Clostridia bacterium, assembly GCA_030527235.1. Classification (GTDB taxonomy): domain Bacteria; phylum Bacillota; class Clostridia; order UMGS1883; family UMGS1883; genus JAUNBL01. The sequence goes on from JAUNBL010000008.1 coordinate 9,527, forward strand.
CCGTTCCGTAGGGGTACTCGCTCGCTCCCGCCGTAAGCGTTACCGTGATGGGTTCTTTGCTAACGACAAGGGTATAGCTTGCGTAAACGGGGGTCATGCCGGTAACATTGCTTTCCGCCAAAATGGTTGCCGTGCCTTCGCCCCTAATTGTGACCGTGCCGTCCGTGCCAACTGTCGCAACGCCCTCGTTGGAGCTTGAATAGGTGACGGTCGAGTTTTCGTTTTCGTTTGTCAGCGCGTTTGCAAACGTGCCGCTTGTCACATATTTATTCACCATTCCGGCGGCAAAGTAGATAGGCTTTTGCTGCTGTGCGGCAGGCGTTATGGTTAGTATGCCGTAGCCGTCATAAGCGGCGGCAAGCGTTTCTGCGTCCTTGCCCTGCGTATCGGCAATATCCACATATCTGTTCGCATAGCCTTCGAAAGTGAAGGTATCGTCTATCTCCGCAGTTGCCGCCGAAGCAGCGTCCGCCTCATAGAAATACCTGCCGGGCAGAATAGGCTCTGCAATTTCATCGCCCACCGTGCCGTCGTCGTTAACCTTATAATATTTATCTCCCACAACGCCGAGATTGTAGGTGTCGCCTTCATACTCGGTGGTCGGGCGGGCATAAATCGCACTGCTGGTGTAGGTCACCTCGGTGATACCGTGGTCTATGGGCAGTATTTTACTGTCGCCCTGCTGATACGGCTGATACAACACCTCAAAGGTCGCCGCCGCAGTGCCGCCGGTGATTGTCGCCTTGTTTATGCCCGGCTTGAATTCGTCTGACGCAGACACGTTTCTTTGGGGCGTGACGGTAAGCCCGTATGTGTCAAAGTCGTCAATCGTTATATAACTTATGGTTGTTTTGTTGTTGTAGGTAATCGTTACCATTAAGCCGTAGTAGCTTGCGGAGTCCCCCGAGCTGTAGGTGAACCCGTCCGACGGCGAGGTTATTTCTATCTTTTCGATTGCTACCTCGACAGGTATGTAGTAGTCGGCGGTGTTTATCGTGGCGTCTTTCTTCAAGGTGTATTCGGTATCATCATCTCCCGATTTTTTCAAAAGAAGCTTCGGCAGCAGACTGCTTATATCAAGATCTTTTTTTACAACTAAGGACCGACCGATATCAGCAAAAACCATCTCGATTTGGTTTTCAAGCGTTGTCACTTTGTATTGCGAACTATTGTCTTCGTAGCTAAAGTTAAGCATTGCACCGGGTGCAAGCGCTATTTTCCCGCCGCCTTCGCTTCTGATTGAGGTTACGTTTACCATTCTGTAAAGATTGTGAAGTCCGCCCGCCTCAATCACAAGACTTGCATTGTGGAGTAAAATTTTTTGGTCTGTCGAAGCGCTCACATTGTTCAAATACACCTTTTTATTTTCGCCGTGCAGTGCAAAAAGATCAGAGCCGCTCCGTTTTAAGACAATATTCTTAAATCTTGTGTCTGCTTTTAGGCGCGGGTCGAGGACAGCCGTCCATGTTTTCCCGTTTCCGTCTATGGTGCAGGGCTTGGTCGGCATAGACAAGTTGCTGTCAGAGCTTACGTCCTTCAAAAGCGTAATTGTTGCGCCGTCTACCGAGGCCGAGCTGCTTGCGTTCACCGCCGCAATCGCTTCGGCAAGGGTCAAATGCTTTGTGGTAACGCCGCCCACGGTAACGCTTGCCACGCTTGGGTCATACGGCTCGTCAAAGATGGGGGTAAGGTCGGTGTCGGATTTGGCTTTCCAAGTGTAGAAGCTTACGTCCGCTGTTGTTTTAACCCATTCATTCAATTTTTCAACAAGCAGGGTTTCGCTGTTTGTTAATTTCATGGTGCTTTTGTTAAATGTGGCTGCAATATTTTCGTTAAACACAAACATACCACCAGCGCCGCCAATTGCGGTTGTGTTTTCAGGGTGATACAGATTGCTTGCCGTGCCGCTGTTAGTGCCTATTAAAGCGCCATAGACAGCCATGCAGACAACCGTGTCCGTGCTGTAGCAGTTTTCCACCGTCCCGTTGTCGTAGTTGTAACCCGCGATACCGCCGGCATCGGTGCCGATGGTGATAATGCCCGTGTTGTAACAGTTGTATATATCGCCGAAGTTTCGGCCTGCTATGCCGCCGCCTTGACTTATTCCCTTAACAGCAGCTTCGTTGTAACAGTTTTGTATATGACCGTTACCGACGTTTGTTCCTGCAATGCCGCCGACATAATTCCTGCCCGTGACAGAGCCGGTAACACCGAGATTTTTGATTGTGTCCATATTTACGCCGAACAAGCCCTGATCATTGGCAGAGCCGTTTATATACAGCCCGCTTATCTCAAACATTCCGCCGTCGAAAACGCCCCTAAAGGGTGCGGCAACGCTGCCAATCGGCTCCCATGACACGCCGAGAGTTTCGCCGCAAACGGTTGACAAATCAATATCGTTCATCAGCTTAACCGTCTTGCCGTCAAAGTCGTTGCCGGCGTTTACCGCATTGCGGAAAAGCACAAGGTCGTCGGCGGTGCTGATTTCGTCGGTAAGAATGTCAAGGCTTACCGCGCTGTCCGGCATGATAAAGCTCGCCGGATTTGACAATGCGCTTGTGCCGCCGGTGAAGGTTAGCGTCTCCGCACCCGTCCACGCGCTGAAATTTCCGTCTGCCGACAAAATTGTAACCGTCTGCCCCTCGGCCGCCTGTGTGATTTCCGTCCCTGCGGCGTTTTTGACGGTAACGCCCACCGGCACGTTCACATCATAAGCGGTTATCGTGCCGCTCTTAAGGTACTTTCCGCTCGATGAAATTGCGTGTCCGCCGTTTCTTACAGTGAAGGGGCTGCCGTCAATTTCCGCCGCGTCTGTTCCGTCTGCGCTTGTTCCCGTTTTGACTGTAATCGCCGTATCTGCGGCGGGGGAAACCGTGAGATTGCGAATCGCACTGCCGCTGCCGTATCTGCTGGCAGCAGTAACCGTGCCGCCGGTGATTGTAACGGAGCCGGAATAATTCTTGTTATCATTGGCAGTGCCGATTCCGATGCCGTCGCCGCCGTAACCGGAGGTTCCGTTCGCTATGACTGTTCCGCCGGAAATCTCAATGGCGCCAAAGGAATAATTGTTTGCCAAATACGCCAGACCAATGCCGGGATTACTGCCATTTCCCGTGGCTGTGACTGTTCCGCCGGAAATACGGATGGTTCCTACCGATTCATATAGACCGGCTCGCGTTCCTATTCCGGCGGCATTATTTCCGTTGGCTGTTATCGTCCCGCCCTTGATGTGGAGTACGGCGCGGGAGTGTACGGCAATGCCCGCCCCTGAATATGTGCTGCCGGCATTCAAGCTGCCGCCGCCGTCTATATTGAGGGTTCCGTGCACCCGAACAGCTTCGTTGTCCCATGAATTATTTCCGCTTGTCAGCGTGTTTCTCAGCGTATTCGCAGAGCCGTCCGCCAGCGTCAGGTTCAGCGTCGCGCCGGAGTGTACGGAAAGCGGGTGGCTGGTGGAAGCTATATTCACTCCCGCCAGCGTAATGTTGTGCTCGCCGCTTATTACGGTGATGGTGTTGGCGGCAGCGGCGCTGTTAGCGATACGTATATCGCCGGTATAGGGAATCCAATCGAGACCTTCGTTGATTGAGTATTCTTTTACTCCGGATTCTTCTCTGAGCCGGATGGGGGCGGTAGCATAGTCATTCACATGAACTGTAAAATCCTGTGTGTAGTCCTTCGTTTGCTGCTTATCAATATCATAATCGCCGTTTTCAATGGTGGCGGTGACAATCGTCGTGCCACCTGACAGACCTCCTGTCGTTGCTCTGAACGTATTTCCGGTTATGCTCGCTCCGGTGCCGTTTTGCTCTTTCACGCTCCAAACTATGGTTTGGTTGGTAGAGGTGGAGGGCGTCACCGTGCCGCTGAGAGAAAGATCCGTGTTCACAAATGCGTCGGTGGGAACATCGGAAATATTGCCAACCGCTGTAAATATGGTTCCTCCGCTTGATGTGACTGCGCCGTTTATATCAATGCCGCTTTTGTTGATAATCCTTCCCTTGTTGGTAAGCGTAACGCCGTCGGCAACGGTCAAGATCGTGCCCTCGCGGAGAATCAGCGTTTCCCCGTCGGCAATCGTTGAATCTTTCGTGATGGTTACGCCTCTTTTTGCTGTGATATCACCGCCGGAAATTGTGATATTGTCGCTATTGACGCTGGAGCTACCTCCGCGGCCGATGCCTGCTGGATCATTCGCAGTGTAAAAACCCGAACCGCCATTTGCGATGATTGTACCGCCGGAGATGGTAATATTGCCGCTATTGCCGCCGCTGCCATTGCCGATACCGGCGCCGTCGAGGCCACCGTTTGCGGTAATTGTACCGCCGCTAATGGTGATATTGCCGCCGCTGCCGCCGCTAGCGCCGCCGATGCCGGCACCGCAGGTGCCGCCTGTTGCAGTGACGCTGCCGCCGTTAATGGTGATATTGCCGCCGTTGCCGTTGAGCCCTCCGCCGATTCCTGCGCCTCCATTAATACCATCTGATCTGCCGATTGCAGTGACGCTGCCACCGTTAATGGTGATATTGCCGCCGCTGCCGTACGCCCCGCCGCCGATGCCGGCACCGCGGGTGCCGCCTGTTGCAGTGACGCTGCCGCCGTTAATGGTGATATTGCCGCTACCGCCGCTGTAGTCATGCCGGCCGAAGCCGCCGATACCTGCGCTGTATTGGCCTCCAGTTGCTGTAAGCTTGCCGGCATTGTCACCGGAGCCGTTGGCTGCGATATTCAAAATTGCTCCCCCCGGAACCCCCAGTCCGGCTCTTTCAAATCCGCTTTTTAGCGTATTTTCTGAGTTTTCCTCCAGCGTCAAGTTCACCGTTGCGCCGCCTGCAATAGAAAAGGCGCAAACGCTGCTATTCGCCGACACGTTGATATTCACACCGTTCAATGTAATGCTGTGCGTGCCGCCACTTACGGTGATGGTGTTGGCGGTGGAATTAGCAACTTTTGTTTGTGTGATGATATAGCCGTTGGGATTGTGGGTTGTGACACTGTTCCCGTCTGCATCATACCCGGACAGCGTTCCGTCGCCTATGGTAATCGGTCCTTTGTCGATGTACAGCGTGGTTTCGCCCGACGCAAACGCCGCGTTTGCAGGGAGCAGAGAAATCGCCATGCAAATTGCTAACGTCATCGCTAATATTTTTTTCGTTTTCATTTCTTTTCCTCCAAACCGCAATTTTCCGTTTTTTCACTTTCTTTCGCGAATACAAATTCTATCTGATATAATTGTACCATATTTTTGGAGAAAAGCAACACAAAAATTATTGAATAAACTAAAAAAATAGGTAGAAGTTAACAAAATGGAAACCGCTTGCTTCAAGCGGTTTTCATTTTCTCTACAATTTTTCCAATATTTCACCATGCGGCTCTCACTGCCTCTCGCCGTAAAAGGTGAGCTTATAATTGCCTATGTAAACTGCAATTTAATTTGGAGCAATAATTTCCGTACTGTCCGGAGTACATTGCTTGACTGTAAAATCAAATATACTTGAAGCGTTTCTGTACAAAACGGCAACTCCGGAGGAAATCGGACGTTCCGGCGCCTCTTCCTCCATTTCATAATCAGGCAGCCCTTCATAATATGTGAAATAAACGTGATAGTCTGTCTCGGATTGCTCCACATTATCAATCCTAACATAATTAATCGGGTCTCCGTCTGCGCCGATGATAAAATATTCTCCGTCCTTTTCCTCTATGCCCCAAAACTGGGGGGATACTTCAAAATCATATACTTTGCCTAAGGCGGATACAAACACGTTATCACATTCGCTCTTGCTCAAGCCTTGTAATTGTACGATGCGTTCATGATACAAAGACTTTCGATATGTACCATTATCGTCTATCCACCCATATCTATACACAAGATTCCATAGTATGTTTGAAGCGTGCATGGGGGCGATATCATTATTCGGTATTATGCTGATTGGCGTGGGATAATGATTGATAAGCGCAGCTAAAAGCGCTTCGATTTTTGCGGTATCCTCCGTTGATAAATTGACTGATGTTGCTGCCTCAGGTTCAAGCTCTTGCGTGCCGTCATAGTCGGCAATGTTTCCGTATTCTGTCGCCTCTGTTTGCTGTGTCGGCGAAGCAATGTCGCTGCTTGGAGTATGCTCCGCGCTGCACGCAGACATTAAGAATGCCATCGCCAGACAAACTACGCACATTAATTTTTTCACCTATAACACCTCTTTCTTTATTAATCGGACATCTGCATGTTTTTTTGAAACCCGAATTGTCCAAAAACTTTCTCAAATGTTCTCCGTTTGCGAAAAGCCTGTGAAGATTCGTATGAATGCGTGGTTTCGGAGGTTTTCATTTTTCCTGCAATATTTTGCTGTGCAGCTCTCACTGCCTCTCGCCGTAAAAAGGTGATTTCCTGCGGGTTAAAGAGGCTTTCGCCTTTGCCAAATCAGAAATTGAACAACTTCGCTTCTGTGATAGGCCGCATAATAGAATTCCAAACAAAGATTTTTGCATATGCGGCAAGCGTAGACTTTTCAATCGCAACACTTGTTGTGTCATCCTTTGCCAATTCCTGACGTTTCATAGAAAGCAACTTACCCTCATCATCATAGATTCCCGCATATACCGTTGCCGTTTCTGTGCAGTTCTCAACAGTTATATCGAAATACCATCGTGCGGATGTTTCTGCAAAATCAACCACTAATTCTTTTGTTGCAAAGGAGCTTGTATCAACAAAGGGTATAGCGTTTTCGCTCGCATACGTTTTAGCATATGAGTTGCTCGTTGCATATATTGTCATCTCATCGCAATTTCTGAACGCATGTGTTCCAATGCTCAAAACGCTATCTGAAATGTATGCCTGTTGAAGATTAATGCAGCCATAAAACGCTCTCGAACCGATTGCCGTCACACCTTCTGAAATGATTATTTTCTTGACATTAAGTCTATCTGCATACCATGGGATAGCCGAAGTGGACGTATAATCTGCCATTGCTCCGATTCCGCTTACGGTAAAGACTCCGTTTGCATCCAGTTTCCACGCAATTCCGTTACTATCCACACCGCTGTCAACAATGTTTTCTGTAGCTTGCGTTATCACAATGTTTTTTACAGCGTCCTTGCAATAAATGTATTCTCCGCTTGCTTGCCCAAGACGAAGGTTTGCAGTAGAGAATTCGGCGCTTCCTGTTTGAGTCAGTCTAAATGTTGCCGTAACTATAGTCCCGCTTGCCGGCAGGGCGTTTACGCTTGCGAATGTTACTCGAATCTGCCCTTGGGCATATGAATCATTGATTATCGGCTCAACAGAACCAAGCATATTGCCTTTTGCTGTACTAATCAATTCCATTTTGCTGCTGTCATAACACAGATTAAAGCTGCCGCCTATCGTTTCATAATCGGAGTCAACATTCACCGCTACTGTTATGGTATCGCCTAACTGGCCGTCCGAAGCATTGATTGTGATATTATCGTTGTCCGGCGAAACCGCACTCGTGTCCTTTACAATAAAATTAATGCTGATTTCATGCCCGTCAACAGCTAATGTGATTATGCTTTCTCCTGCCGAGCGGGGAGTTATACTTATTGTGTTGGCGCTTTCGTTAACAGATGCTGAAATAATTGGGTTGGAATAAGTGATAGTAATATTTTCATACAAAGCGCCCTCCGGTAAGGTTGTGTAAAAGAGCCGATACGGACGCGGTTCATTGCTTAAATCAACCTCCCAAGTTATGGTATCGTTGTTATTGTAATCTCGCCATGCAATGCCGGTCAAATCTTGACCTGCATCAGACTCCACCGTCACGGTACAGCTTGCTGAAAATCCTCCGTCCTCAGCTGTGGCAGTAATCGTTGCGCTTCCCTCTGCAACAGCGGTAATTAAGCCTGTTTCGGAATCAAACGTGACGGCGCTGCCGCGGCAACGCCAGCTGATTGCTTTGTTTGCGGCATTGGCGGGGCTTACTGCTGCTGTTATCGTCTTTGTTTCCCCTATTTTCATAGTGAGGCTTGAATCGCTGATTGTCAGACCCGTAACAGCTACGCTGTTCTCGCTCCATATTGCATAAAGGGTGACATCAATTTTCAACATCGTAAACCGCCCACCCGGTTGAATACTTCCTACCGTCGCATTGGAAGCATAATTCCAGCCAAGGAAGGTGTAGCCGCTTCTTGTCGGTTGTGTTGCACTGATAGTGACTGTATTTCCGACGGCGGCAGTTATGGGCGACGGCGCACCGCTTCCGCCGTTGGCGTCAAAATTGATAGTTGATGTAGCCGTCGGCGCTTCTGCATAGATATAGACAGGATTAATCAGCCATTTTGTCGGAGTATATATTCCGGTGTAGTTCTGATTTTGCGTTTCAACTGTCATCTTATACCATTTACCCGCTTCAAACTCGGAGTATGTATAGGTTCCGCTGCTTCCATAGGACGTTTCTCCTGCCGCAATCCTTTTACTGTACGGTTCGCTTTCGGAAGCCGGATCAGGCGTTCCGGATAGTTCTATCAGATGAAAATAGGAATTGGTTACGTTTTGGCTGGCGTTCCACGCATATGTCACTGATTCTCCTGCTGTGATTGTTTTACTTACATAACCGGAAGAGGAGGTAAGGCCTGTGGGCGATGTTACAGTCGGAGATTGCGCGCGGGTTCTCACGTAATGAATTTTCCACGAGGACTCTCCTGCGCTGTTTATAGCGCAGACGCCGATTTTATACCATGTACCGTATTCTACCGGAAGTCTTACAGAGGTTTGGGACAATTCTGTACATGAAACCCCTATTCCTTCGTTTTCGCTGCTCGGATTCGGATTAGCAGTCAGCTTTTTAACGGAATAATTATATTGCGTTGCATTATCGGAAGTCCAGTGAAAATCTATACTCGAACCATCGGTGTCAAGATTCCAGAAGTTGGTGTATGTGGCCTGTCCCGAATAGCCCGGCAAGTCGCCGTTTGTCACGGGAAAGGTGATTGTCGGGGTTGTAGGAACACTCTGAGGAAAGTGAATCACTTTTGCCCCCATGTTACATTTTGCATCGTGTTCATAGGAGGTATTACGTCCTAATCTGTATTCACCATTGTTAAGGGAACTGTTGTGTGCATAAAAAATGGCACTGCCGCTTTCGTTATAACCGCTACAAATAAGAATATGTGGTCTGGTGTTGTGAGAATAGCACCACTGAATAACAACATCTCCTCTGCTGAGTATATTTTCGTTTTCTGCTTTTGTAGCATAACCACTACTGTTTAATACCAAATCTTTTCCTTCTAATCCCGTGACATCTAAAATGGCGCAATAGCAGTCATATGTTGTTGTTTTGACTTCAATATCTAATCCTCCTGCCATAACACAACGAGAAACAAATTCTGCACAAAGCTGTTCGGGATTTTTATCACAATTTTCAGCGGCATACTTCATTGCCAATTCAACATCATAACTATATTGGCTCATCAATTTTGCATCTGTGATATCACGAGAAAAGGTTGTAATTGGTAGTGACAGCAAAATAATTATTGTCGCAAGCAGCAAAATAATAGAGTTTTGAAATGTAAAAATTGATGAACCCGTTATTCTTGGTTCTCGTAATTTAGAACGCATAAATTACAAACCTCTTTTCCTAAAATGTTTTTTATACTTTTGTTTTGGGTTCTACTTAAAATTCATTTATTAATCCCGCATCATATCTCAAAACAAGGTACGCATCCATAAAATCAACTTGACCATCATTGTTCACATTGGCTGCGGATTGCTGTTCCTCTGTAAGTGTTTGCAAACCCGCATCATATCTCAAGATGAGATATGCATCCATAAAGTCAATTTCCGAGTCGCCGTTTACATCACCTGATAGCGGCGATACTGCACTCGTGTCCCTTACAATAAAATTAATGCTGATTTCATGCCCGTCAACAGCTAATGTGATTATGCTTTCTCCTGCCGAGCGGGGAGTTATACTTATTGTGTTGGCGCTTTCGTTAACAGATGCTGAAATAATTGGGTTGGAATAAGTGATAGTAATATTTTCATACAAAGCGCCCTCCGGTAAGGTTGTGTAAAAGAGCCGATACGGACGCGGTTCATTGCTTAAATCAACCTCCCAAGTTATGGTATCGTTGTTATTGTAATCTCGCCATGCAATGCCGGTCAAATCTTGACCTGCATCAGACTCCACCGTCACGGTACAGCTTGCTGAAAATCCTCCGTCCTCAGCTGTGGCAGTAATCGTTGCGCTTCCCTCTGCAACAGCGGTAATTAAGCCTGTTTCGGAATCAAACGTGACGGCGCTGCCGCGGCAACGCCAGCTGATTGCTTTGTTTGCGGCATTGGCGGGGCTTACTGCTGCTGTTATCGTCTTTGTTTCCCCTATTTTCATAGTGAGGCTTGAATCGCTGATTGTCAGACCCGTAACAGCTACGCTGTTCTCGCTCCATATTGCATAAAGGGTGACATCAATTTTCAACATCGTAAACCGCCCACCCGGTTGAATACTTCCTACCGTCGCATTGGAAGCATAATTCCAGCCAAGGAAGGTGTAGCCGCTTCTTGTCGGTTGTGTTGCACTGATAGTGACTGTATTTCCGACGGCGGCAGTTATGGGCGACGGCGCACCGCTTCCGCCGTTGGCGTCAAAATTGATAGTTGATGTAGCCGTCGGCGCTTCTGCATAGATATAGACAGGATTAATCAGCCATTTTGTCGGAGTATATATTCCGGTGTAGTTCTGATTTTGCGTTTCAACTGTCATCTTATACCATTTACCCGCTTCAAACTCGGAGTATGTATAGGTTCCGCTGCTTCCATAGGACGTTTCTCCTGCCGCAATCCTTTTACTGTACGGTTCGCTTTCGGAAGCCGGATCAGGCGTTCCGGATAGTTCTATCAGATGAAAATAGGAATTGGTTACGTTTTGGCTGGCGTTCCACGCATATGTCACTGATTCTCCTGCTGTGATTGTTTTACTTACATAACCGGAAGAGGAGGTAAGGCCTGTGGGCGATGTTACAGTCGGAGATTGCGCGCGGGTTCTCACGTAATGAATTTTCCACGAGGACTCTCCTGCGCTGTTTATAGCGCAGACGCCGATTTTATACCATGTACCGTATTCTACCGGAAGTCTTACAGAGGTTTGGGACAATTCTGTACATGAAACCCCTATTCCTTCGTTTTCGCTGCTCGGATTCGGATTAGCAGTCAGCTTTTTAACGGAATAATTATATTGCGTTGCATTATCGGAAGTCCAGTGAAAATCTATACTCGAACCATCGGTGTCAAGATTCCAGAAGTTGGTGTATGTGGCCTGTCCCGAATAGCCCGGCAAGTCGCCGTTTGTCACGGGAAAGGTGATTGTCGGGGTTGTGGGAACTGTTGCGGTTTCTGACCAGCCCAGCGATAACGCAAAGTTGTATGTAATAGCTCTTCTGTCATTATACGAGGAACTATGGGCAAGTGCGGCTTGATGCAAATCATACAATGTTATTTTATCATAGGTTCCGACATTGTTCTTTGCAAGAGCCGCTATAGTATTTGCAGTACCTCCCCATTGATTTCTCAGGTCGGCATAATACACCAATGCCGGAGCAGAAACGATTCCAAGTGATATGCCGGCATCAATGTATGCTAATGAATCGACGGCAATCAATGCGTTTTGGGCGGCCTTTCCCTCAGCCGTGGTTAATAAAGCTGATATAGCTCGCACCTCTTCGTCACTAGCTGTTCTATTTTTATGTGTCCAATAGTCAGCTGCATTATTGGCTATTTCATAATAAAGCGTATCACCTAGAATGTTTTGTGCGTTGGTCGGATTTGCTTTGACAATCGTCTGCAAAAGAGGCAGCGCTCGTCCCGAAAAAGCATTCCACTGAAATTTCCCGATACTCATTCCATGGTTGTTATCGTTTTTATTAACTGTTCCATAATCGCCTTCGTTTTGAATAATAATTTTCGTAGCCTCGGCAACAATCAAGTCCTTGCTTTGTGTTAGTTCGGAAACTGACATCAACGAGACGTTGTCATCTTCGTATTGATACCCAATTTCTATTTCCGCGATTGTCTCTTTATCGCCAATTGCAGTTGTCTTAAACAGGCGGATATCACCTTCGCAGACATATACGGAATACACTTCTCCAGTAATGTTGCTATGCTCTGAAAGCATACTGCCACGAGATAGGCATTCATTTCCCTTTAATATTTCGCTTTCCGCGTGACACAATGTCGAACAAACAACAACCGCCATTAATACGCATAAAACACCATAGACTCTTTTTATAACCATCGCCTGACTCCTCCTTTTATGTTTTATAATTGGGTTGCGTCTCGATTTATACGCGCAGAACATTATCTGCTGAGCATGGCTATTATCCCCTTTCGCAAATGTTCTCCGTTTGCGAAAAGCCTGTGACTGTCAGAGCAAAATGTCTCTTTATTTCACCCCGCCGCATTATTGATAAAAAGTCTTCGACAGCAAGACAAATCCTGTATAAATTATATAACACAGCAGGTGTGGTTGTCCACACCTGTTCATCCCATTTAGACGCCTGTTTATCAGGATTTGTATTATTTTGTAATCCGATTTTGCGATATGTATTGCTGCAACAGTATTGCTTATGAAATAGGAGCGTCAGTGCGCATCTTTATTATTAACCATATGCAAAAAACCGCTTGAAGCAAGCGGTTTGAGATTTAATGCTTTTGTATTGACAGCTGCCAAGGTCATACATTAAGGTATTCTTTTATGTTGTCATGGCAAATGCCGCGAATAATTGTACCAAGAGCCGCTTCGTCGCGCGGATACTCACCTGCATCCACCCATCCACCGACAACAGAGCACAAGATACGCCTGAAATATTCATGCCGCGTGTAGGATACAAAGCTTCTGCTATCTGTAAGCATGCCTATAAAATCACCCAAAACTCCCATACTCGCCAAACAGCGCAGCTGTTCTTCCATTCCGTCGCGATGGTCGCAAAACCACCACGCGCTTCCAAACTGAATTTTGCCGCGAACGCCACTGTTTTGGAAGTTGCCTGCCATGGACGCAAGAGTAGCATTATCCTTTGGATTCAGGCAGTAAAGCACAGTTTTAGGGAGTGAGTCTTCTTTTTCAAGGCTATCCAAAAGCGCAGACAGCGAGGCGGCTATGCACCCATCGCTCAAAGAATCAAAACCGCTGTCCGGCCCCAAACGGGCGAACATGCGTGAGTTATTATTGCGCATGGCCCCGATATGCAGCTGCATTGCCATGGCGTGTTGTGAATACTCCTTTGCGCAAAATCTGAAAACGGCCGTCTTGAAAATCTCCTCCTCCAGTGCGCTGATTTGCTCGCCGCGGCGTCTTTTAGCGAAAACCGCCTCTGCGTTTCCGCATGCAAAGGGGATTTTTTCAAACGAATGGTCCGACAGCACACAGCCCGCCGCCGCAAAGTATGCTATACGCTCGGCGAGGCGTTCTTCCAATTGCGCAAAGGTCGTAACGTTAAGCTGCTCCATATAATCCCAAAAATCGTCCTTTTCAATCGCCATGGCGCGGTCGGGTCTAAACGTGGGCAGCACGCGCAGCTTTGGGCTCTGCAATACTCTATGGCATTGCAAATCTTCCGTAGGGTCGTTCGTAGTGCATACAAGCTCTACTCCGGAGTTCTCTATAAACTCGCGCGCACCGCAGAGCTTGTCATTCACACGCTCGTATATTTCGTCCGCCGTTTTCTCCGTGAGCATTTCCTCTATACCAAAATAGCGGTAAAGCTCCAAATGCGTCCAATGGTATATCGGGTTCCCCACGGCGTAAGGCAGCGTTCTGGCAAACGCGCGCCATTTCTCACGCCCCGGCGCGTCTCCTGTTATGAATCTTTCTTCCACTCCGTGCGCGCGCATGAGCCGCCACTTATAATGGTCTCCTGACAAAAACAACTCGGAGGCGTCCTCAAAACGGTGGTTTTCTGCTATGAGCGCAGCATCGAGATGGCAGTGGTAGTCTATGATTTTGCAATTCTTTGCATAAGTATGGTACAAATGCCGTGCGCAGGGGGTTTTGAGCATAAAGTCATCATTTATAAAAGTCATATCCTTTTTCCTCCCGGTGCAAGCAAGATACGTTCGCCTGCGCTTTTATACAAGGCGTGCGTAAGCTCTGTCACGCGCCGCGCGTCCTCTAAAGATACAAAGTGTCCGTTGCCTGTTTCCAAATATGTGTAATAGTCCTCAAACAGTTTGTTGTGCCCGCTGCCCCAATAGGGTTTGCCAAGCACGCCCGCCGTATCCTTTGCCAACACACTCGCTTCGCCTTTGCAAAGACGATACAGCGCGCCGTCACTGTACCGATACAGCGCGTCGTCCGTTTCAATCTCAAGGCGCATGGGTGAATTGGTCGGGTAGGTATTCGTGGCAAAAAACACCCCCCTTGCTCCGCTTTCAAACTCTATCAGCGCATCACAGGTGTCCTCCACTTCAATCGAAGGCATGGACTTATTGGAAATGGTGGCGCAAACGCTTGCCGCCTCGCCTCCGAAAAGGAGCATTAGGTCTAAAAGATGCACTGCCTGATTGATAACAACGCCGCCGCCCTCTGTTGCCCATTTCCCACGCCATGGCGCGCTCGCGTAATACTCCGCGTCGCGTTTCCACGTAAGCGCTGCAAAAATCGAACGCACGTCCGGACAAATCGAGAGCAGCTTTTCCACACAAGGGTTATATCGATTTTGCAATACGCAGCAAACGTCTTTCGCTCCCTTTGCGGCGCGAAGCTGACGCCACTGCGCCTCGTCTATCGCCGCGGGTTTCTCAAGTACAACCTTCTTTCCCGCCTCAAGCGCTGCGAGCGCCATCGTCACATGCAAAAAGTGCGGCGTGCAGATATGTACAACGTCTACCTCTCCGTCTCTGAGCGCGTCCGCATAATCGTTATACACCTTTTTGCCGCACAGCGCCGCTGTTTTCGCCTCATCAATATCGCACACGGCAACAAGACGCGCATATGGCGCGTCTTCAAGCAGCTGTGCGTGTACGCTGCCAATATTCCCGTATCCGACAACACAAGCGTTTTTCATACATATCCTCTTTGTGTAAGAAAATTATAACTCGTCTTAAGCGCGTCAATCGGGTCGCCGTCACAGTAATCCTGCTCCACCATGGCATACTCCGCACCTGACATGTCCGCAGCAGCCAGAATTTCGTCCCAGTTAAGGTTTCCGCTGCCAACAGGCGCCATAGCGGTTTGAAAGCCCTTTATTTTCAGGTCCTTATAATGCAGCACAACCGCTCTTTTGCCGAGCCTTTCTATCATCTTGGCAGGGTCCTGCGCCGCGAACGCAAGCCAGTACACGTCCAAAATGAACTTCATATCTGTATTTTCAATGAGGTAGTCCATAATATATTTGCCGTCTAAGCGCATGAATTCAAACGCATGGTTATGGTATGCAAAACACATTTTGCGCTTTGAAAGCTCCTGCGTGGCACGGTTTGCAACTTTTATAAACTCATTTAGACTCTGAGAGCTGTTCCCCATCTCCTCTGGCATCATGCCCAGTCCGGCAATCGAGCACGAGAGCGTGCTCTGGTATTCGATTACTGCGTCTATATTATCTCTGTAATCAGCGTAGGGTCTGTGCGTGCAAATCGGCTCCAGCGAATACTTATCAAGTATCTCACGAACGTCCGCCGCACCCACGCCCACGCCGGAGACCTGTACGCATTTATAACCTATTTTCGCAATTTTGCCAAGCGTGGCATCAAGGTCCGCCGTACTTTTGCAAAGGTCGCGCACGGTAAAAAGCTGCGCTCCTATCCTCTTATCCATTAATACGTCCCCTCCGTTTCGGCAGTCTTTTGGACAACCTTTTTAACTACCGTTGAATTCTTAATTTTTTCATTGAGTATATCGTAGAACTCGTCGTGCGGGAAGTTTTTCACGTCCGCCCAGTTTCCCGTCCATGCAGAATAGTGTATGGCGTTTGAAATAGTAAGCCCGAAAACGCCTTCTTCTCCCGGCGCCAGCAGCGGTGTTCCCTTTTCTATCGCGCGCACAAAGTTGCGCAGAATACCGGCGTGCTGCTCGTTCTTTCCATGTACAGGAATTTCACAGCGCCATACATCGGGATTTCCGAAAACGCCTTCAAATATACGGTTAAACTCTCGCTCTGAAATTTCGTTGCGGTCAAACATCAGCCTGCCGCCCTCTACCACAACGCGCCCCATGTCACACGCAACCTCAAGACGATTGGTTCCCGGCGTTTCGCCGGTGGAGGTTATATATACGCCTGTGAGTCCGCTTTCATACTGCATAAACGCGGTCACGTCATCCTCAACCTCTATATCATAGTATTTCCCAAACGACACCTGCGACAATATTCTGTCGGGCATCCCAAACATCCACTGCCACAAATCAAGCTGGTGCGGGTTCTGGTTAATAAGCGCGCCGCCGCCCTCTGTTTTCCAGGTCGAGCGCCATGTGCAGCTATCGTGGTACGACTGGGGTCGGTACCAATCCGTTATTGTCCACTGCACACGCTTCAGTTCGCCCAAAAGGCCCTTTTGAATCATGTCTCTGAGCTTTTGATATATCGGATTCGTGCGCTGATTATACATTATGCCGAATACTCTGTCCGTCTTTTTTGCGGCAGCATTCATCTCAAGCACCTGCTTAGTGTACACTCCCGCAGGCTTTTCCGTAAGCACGTGCAAATTATTTTCAAACGCTTTAATCGCAATCGGCGGATGCTCATAGTGCGGTACGGCTATTATAACGGCGTCCACACACTTCGCGGCAAAAAGTTCCTCCGCACTTTCAAATATTGCCGCATCGGGATAAAGCGCAGCGGCCTTTTCACGGCGCCAAGGCGCAATGTCGCACACGGCGGCAAGTGCGCCTCCATCAGCCCGCCCCTTCGCAAGAGTCTCCGCATGTGCCGTACCCATGTTGCCAAAGCCGATAATTCCAAATCTAACCATTTTGCTCCACTTCCTTTATTATTTTCATCAATGCCTCAAACGCCATAGTGAACTTTCCGGCATCGCTCTTGGAAAGTTTTGTCATTTTATCGTCCTTCTCAAGAGCCGCCAGCCCTTCAAAGCTGCCTAAATGCGGCTCCAGGCTCAAAAATCCGCAGTAGCCTCTGTCCGAAAGCGCGCGTATAATTTCACGCACACAGCCGTCGCCCTGTCCGGCCGGCACAACAGCGCCATCCTTTTGCGCATCCTTTATATGCACATATTCTATATATTCTTCTATCTCGTAATAGGCATCGGGGAAAACCGTCTGACCGCACTGCACAAAGTTCGCCATATCAAATACGGCGCGCAGGTGTTCTGAGCCAACGCTCTCAAAGATGTCGCGGCAGCGGCGCGCCGTCTCACCATAGATGTCCTTTTCATTTTCATGGAGCAGCACCACTCCTTCTCGCTTGGCCTCCTCCGCCATGGCGTTCATTCTGAAAAGCGCCTCGTCACGGTGCAAATCCTTCTCGTTTGCCGGCATGAAGAAGCTGAACACACGAATAAACTGCGTATCAAGCATTTTCGCCGTCCTAATCACGCGGCGGAGCTTCGCAAGATGCGCGTCAAAATCGTCTCCGATATCAATCTTTCCAATCGGAGAGCCTATTGAAGATGCCGAAATCTTGTATTCGCGCATCTGCTTTTTCAGCGCGGTGACTTCCTCGTCCGAAAGGTCGGCAATATTCTTCCCGTTTATTCCTCGCGGCTCAAAGTAGCTCATGCCAAGCTCCTTCAAGTGCGCAAACTGTTCTGCGGTTACGGGCGAAATTTCATCAGCAAAACCCGATAGCATTAAATTCATTTTCAATACCTCCCTTTCGCCAGTTTAGCATAGTTTTGGTATAACTTCTCGTACTATATTGACTTAGCTATTGCGTATATTGACTTTTTGTGTTAATATACTTGTGAGGCGATGCACGATGAGAAAGCTTTTATTTGAGGCGGCAAGCAAAGAGCGCGGCTTTTCTTACAGCCATATTCTGGACGAAAGGCCGCAGACGAACGATTTTACACTTCACACGCACGAAAACCTATACGAAATCCTTTACGTTATCCGGGGCGACTGTGAGTTTCGCGCGGAGGGCAACACGTATGCCTTAAGCCGGGGCGGTTCAGCGCTCACCCACAACAATGAACTGCACCGTGTAATTCATTTAAGCAACGCCTGCTATGAGCGCGTTGTTATAAATCTGTCCCCTGAGTTTTTTGAGCAAAACGGCTGCCTGCAATACGCACAGCCGTTTTGCGGCAGAAATATCGGCGAGGACAACGTAGTCTATGCAGATGGCCTTGAAGATGCCATGAGCCGCCTTGAGAGCTACGGCGGCAGTCCGGCGGTTACTCAGGCTGTTCTGATTGAGATTTTGCACCTTTTGGGCGAAGCGTTCAGGAGAAAAGGCGAAAAGGGTATTGCACAAAAGCATTTACGTGATATAATACTCTATATAAATGCGCATCTTGCGGAGGACTTGTCGCTTAACGCGCTCTGCGCGCGGTTTTACATAAACAAATCGTACCTATGCCGCCTGTTCCGCAAGGAGACGGGGCTTACCATAAACCGCTATATTACGATAAAGCGTCTCGGCGAGGCGCTGCGCCTTTTTGACGAAGGCGCAACGCTTACCGATGCCGCACTCG
Source organism: Clostridia bacterium (assembly GCA_030527235.1). GTDB lineage: Bacteria > Bacillota > Clostridia > UMGS1883 > UMGS1883 > JAUNBL01. The sequence goes on from JAUNBL010000008.1 coordinate 28,122, forward strand.
GCGCTGGCTTTGGCAGCTATTCAAATTTTTATAAAATGCATGTACGCGAAAAGGGTCTGCCGCCCTCGCGCAGCATGGGAATAAACACCAAAATTCCACCGAAAGGATGGTTCAAATGAATTTATCTTTGCAGGATGTTTTCTTGGCGGAGTATCCGCAGGCGAACGACATTAGGGAGGCGTTTTGTCCGTACCGGGTCTGTCCCATAGGCGCTCATTCTGACCATCAATACGGCTTGGTGAGCGGGTTTGCGATTGACCAAGGGATAAAGATGCTGTATACCGTTACGGAAAATGGCGTTATCGAGCTTTCAAGCCGCAATTTTACCGGCAAGGTGCAGTTTCACATACATGACATACCAAAAAAACAGCTTGACTGGGCAGACTATCTGCGCGGCGCGGCGATGGCTCTCGGAATTAAGCATGAGCTGCACCGCGGCATTTACGGAGTGATTGAGGGCAGCCTTCCCGTGGGCGGTCTTTCTTCCAGCGCGGCGGTCATAATTTGCTTTCTCGCGGCGCTGTGCCGCGCCAACAAAATTGCGCTGACCGCACACGAGATGATAGAAACCGCGCTTTGGGCCGAAATGCACTACGTTGGCATAAACGTGGGGAAGCTCGACCAGTCCTGCGAGGTATACAGCCGCAAAGACAATCTGCTGTTTTTGGATACTCGTGATGATACATATGAGCTTATCCCGCAGCATCCGAACATGGCGCCCTATGAGTTTGCGATATTCTTTTCAGGTGTGGAACGTACGCTTGTCGGCAGCAAGTTTAACATGCGCGTGGACGAGCTTAAGGCGGCGTCATACGCGCTTAAAGGTTTTGCCAAAATGGAGTACGGCCGTTTTGCTGACAGCAGGCTTCGTGACGTACCGCGCGAAGTTTTTGATAAATACGCTTCCCGCCTTCCCGAAAATTGGTTTAAGCGGGCAACGCACTTTTACACAGAGTTTGAACGCGTACAAAAGGGCGCCGAGGCATGGCGCAGCGGGGATATCGCCGCTTTTGGGCGTCTTTCCTCGGAAAGCGGCTACAGCAGTATTTACAATTATGAAACCGGCTCCGATGAGCTCAAAGCGCTCTATGACATAATGCTCAAAGCCGATGGAGTGTACGGAGGACGTTTCAGCGGCGCGGGCTTCAAGGGCTGCGTAATGGCAATAATTGACCCGGCGTACGAAACCTCTATCAACAGTTATGTGTCGCGCGAATATCTGAAACTCTTCCCCGCGCTTGACGGCAAGTTCAGCGTCCATTTCTGCCATAGTTCGGATGGAGTCAAGCTGTATTAAATGTTAGCTTCTTTTTGCAAAGCCAAAATCTTAAATACAAATCGCCCTCTGCTCTTACCGGCAGAGGGCGATTAGCTTTGTTGCCGCATTCGCGCACAGACAGGCGTTTTAATAAAAGCGCGAGTATTTTTCGATTGCCGCTTCAACACCCATTTGCCGCGCTTCTTTAGCAGGGTTTGTCATACGCTCGGCACGGCTGAAAACGGGTTCAAGAAACTTTTCTTCGCCTTTTTTACAACGCGTCAAGCCTTCGCCGGCTATTTGCACCAGGTCTGTAAGCAGCGAGCGGAGGCGTTCATATTCTATCGGACACTTGCCTTGTACCGCAAGCGCGCGCATGGCGGAATTTGGGAGCGGAATATCCTCTTTTGCAAGCCTTGATGCGGCTTTTTCCATATTCGCCAAAAGCCCCTTGTTAAACGCACTCGGTGCAAACGTTTCTGACATCGGCTGTTCGCAGTCGCTGCGTATCTCCAGTGTACCCCGCCGCGTTATTTCCACATTGCAAAATGACAAATAACACTCAATATCCGCCGCAGGCGCTGTTTTGAAATACTCTGACAGGATTTGCGGCTTGAACACTTCGTACTTGCCGTTTCGTATACGGTTAAACATGCCTTTCTTTTTGAAAAGCTCTATAATGTCCTGCTCTGATTCAAGCTCGTCGTCTACAACGCCGGTTATGGAAGGACACATTCCGAAAGCGCTTTTTTCCCACAGGTAATCGCGATAGCACAAAAAACGACCATTGTCAAAATCGTTGGAGTTTGCAAAAAGGAGCGCGCGCACAAAATCTGTTTTCGCAAAAAACGAGTACGCGCGAGCCAAGTCCCGTAGGTTCACGTCAAGATGCGTCTGTACGCTTGACAGATAGGCGGGAAAGTCGCACATACCATGTTCGCCGCGAAAACGAGTTAAGTACTCGCGCACCATATTATACGTCGAAAACTCCACCGGAAGCGGCTGTGCGTATTTCATGTACGGGTTAGTCCCCATTCCGGTCAGAGTATGGTTATGACTCAGAAAATATTCCTGCGCAATCTGTGCATAGCTGTAAAACCGCTCTGCAAGTTCGGTAAGGCTTTCGCCGTGGTTTAACGCAATTTCAAAATTGTTATACGAGTTATCATAGGAAATACAGTCGCCGGCACCGTTGACAGCAAAGCATACGCGGCCTTGCTCATCAAAAAGCTCCTCGTGAAATCCGCGCTTAAGGAAAATGTCAAACACGCCTCTTGCCACATCGATATCCACACGGCATTTCGCTTTGTTGATAAGCGGGAATTCGTGCTCCGTTCCGACGTGACGCGTATCACGCCGGAACGGGGCCAAAAAAGTCTTTTCTATGAGTGCGTCAATTAAGTCAACATCTTTTTTCATTCAATCGTTTTGACCTCGCAAATCGGTTCCATGCCGTCCCACGCGAAGATACGCAGCGAGCTGCATTCTGTGTCCAGCTCAGAGACGACCTCAAGGCTGCGCGGCGTTTTGGCAAACGCACTTGTTATTTTAACAAGCGCTCCGTCCTCATCATATTGTGCAGCCACAAGTCTAACGTCTCTCGTCATAAACGAAGCTTCCACCGTTATCGCATCCTCCGTAATGGACGTAATAGCAATTTGGTTCTGTTCAATCGGCGTATAACCCTCAATTTTGAGCGTTGGAGCGTACGCAGTGTTTTCGGAATAGAACACGCCGTATGCCTCGCTGCTCTCGGAAACAACCATAAAGTTAAGGCTTGTACGACCCTCAACACTGTTAAAGTATTCCGTAACGTCGAACTCCACTGCATTCATGACCCCTGCGCCGAGTTCATCGCCAATATCCACCCTCGCAATCGGGTCGCAGTCCGGTATGCTCGTAATTCCCGCTACCGTGGCGCGAGTCCATGAGGAATCAAGATTCTCCATCGGGTAGAGCGCAAACTTCGTTGCAGTGGTTTGGTTGCTGTCCGCTCCTGTATAAAGAGTCACTGTCGCCTTTGTCGCCACGGTACCCTCATTACAGTCAAAGCCCATCAGCCCGAAAAGCGCCCCCGATGTGGAAGTTGTGCGGCTGTCCGCCATTATGCGGTTCTGATACTCCGCCGTGTTCTCATGGTTCTGACCGGTAGCCCTCCTGATTGTCGCTCCGCGAAGCGCCGTAAGCGTATTTTCAGGTACGCTTGTACCCAGAAGGTTGTACACAATCGTAACGTCATACGCCTCTCCGTCGGCGATAATATCGCTGCCTGTTGTATGCGAATATTCGTAGACATATCCGTCAGTTATAACAACACTCTCAAATCCATCCACCACTCCCGTGGAAAACGATTCCCCGAACGCAACTTTAGCTGCTGTATCCGCTTTGAGCTGTACGCCGTAATTGTCTGCATAGTGTACCGTCACATCCGAGGAGGAGATAGCTCTGTAAACAAGCGTGAGCGATGCATCGGCGCTCATCTTTGTCTTAGTGACGCTGCCTTCGGGTACGTACTCGTAAAGCGCTCCGTTTATGACCTTTCGCTCCTCAGGTACTATCGAGCAGCCGCCCGCACCGCCGTATTGCGATATATACTCAGTCATAAGCTCCTCTTGGTTTTCAGTGATATAATTTACCGGTACATTTATTTTCGTCCCCATTTGCAGTATCTGCTGCGCTGTAAGCGCGTGGTTGTAAATTCTAAAATCATCCAAATAGCCCTTATACCACTCGCCGCTGCCCCAGTTTGCACGGCCTATATACGCCACGCTTGAGCTGCCGAGTATATCAGTCAGAGCGTGTGCGCTCGCCAGCGTCGTTTTCAGCACGCCGTCAACATAGATATAAGTTGTGGATGGCTCTATCACAAGCGCAACATGCTTCCATGCAAGCGATGATGCCGCCGTTGGGTTAGTCGGACGCGTACCCTGATTGTTGTAGCGTTCCACCGTCATTGTTGTACCCTGGTCATAAAGCGCAAGATAGTGTTCGTAAGGATATGACTGAGCTGCCGCGCTGGGGGCTGCAAAGAACACCCAGCCGCCGTCTGCCGCGCTTGCCGCACCGTCCTTTTTATTGAAGAATGAAACCGTTATCGAATCATATCCCGTGAGCAGACTCCCGCCCGCATAGTCGTAAAGGTCAAGATAGCTGTTTGACGTGCCGTCAAAGTACGCAGCTCCTCCGTAAATCGAGTCCTCCGAAACCACAACGTCACCGTTTATCTCGGATTTGCCAAGCGCGCCTTTGAAGCCCGTAGTATAATCATCAAACGAAAGGTCTATCAGGACTCCGTCATCGTCAACCCCGCTGTTTTCGTAGTAAACCTCAACCTCGGCGCCGCTTCTCACGGTGAAAATCATGTCGGCCGCCTCGTTAAGAGTCTGGCTCATTGTATACTTTTTACCGTTGTGAATTACGTAAATCGGAGCGTAGTCACGCGCGTCCACAGTCATGCCCGTGGGAAGGGAAACGCTCATCGGCTCTGCAACGTCGTCACCGGTTTCGTCAATAAGATAAAACTCCACATTTACCGAGGCGACACTCTCGCCGTACACCTCAATCTCCGCCGCACTCGGCCGCTGCAGCGAAGATTCAAAATCCACCGTCACATACCTTCCGTAAGCTTGCTCGTTAAACATAAGTTCACCCGGCGCACCTGAGCATTTCAAGTTGTTTGCGGCAGGCGACTGAGTATTGCTCACATATACGTTTATACTGTCCGCCACAGCGTTTTTCAAATTCACGCCGCTCACACGGCTGTTTACGCCCAAGTCAAACACTACGCGCGCGTCAGACGCTTCTTTCGCAATCCACTCAGTCGAAACATCGTTGTCATTTATTAGATTCTTTGTACCGTAAGGCATATGAGACGACACTTCGACATCTTTCGCGTACGCAATGTCGCGTGCACGTTCCTCATCCGCTTCTTCGTCAACATTTTCTCCGTCGTAGGAAATGCTCGCTCCGCCGTCTATTGTAACATGCGTCTCGCGCAATTCATCGCCGCAGCGAAGCTTAAGCGTCGCTTCTGAAGCTTCTGCTGTAGGATTATTCACATAGAGGACGCCGTTTTTTGAAACCCAGGCGGAAAGCCGCCCGTCCGTTTGGATATACGCTTTTATCTCCTGTCCGTTTGCGGTAAGCGGCGCATCGTAAAAATACGCTATTGAACGATCCGCTTCAATGACCGTACTGTCCGCAAGCACCGGGGAGCCTTCAGTCGAAGTAAGGATCACATCAAGCGTTGCATCAATAGGTCTGTCAGTGTAAAAATGCGCTGTGAATATATACTCCTTGCCGTCGGGGTCTTTCAGCATTACGGCTTTCCAAGCATCCTTCCCTGACAGCTCCTTAACCTCCGCTGCGAGACTCTGCGTTGTTGCCGCGTCCACATTGGAATACACTACCTGCACTCTGTCGGCAATCTCCGCGCCGGAGTTAAACGTCCTCTGCTGGGCGCTGTAAGAGCCGTAAAGCTGCATCACATAAACAGAGTTTGAAAGCACACGCTCGCCTGTGGCCAAACCGGAGCTTCCATCAACAACAATACCGAGCTTATTGTCTACATTCATCCAGTTTCCGCCATATGTCTGTGTGAGAAGTCCGTTAGTGGTCGTTTCGCCGTCCTGAGTTATGATTGTCCGCGTGTTGCTGGTAAACGGGTCTACTGTGACTGCCAGCGGAAGCCCCTTTTCAGAAGTCACCGTCACCGCCTCGTTTGCCACCACTTTATCAAGATAGACTACGGCGTTTCCGCCCTCAGGCACATAAAACGCGCTGTACTGCGTAAGTGAGCTGTCCTCGGTAAGAAGGCTGCCAATCGTGGCGAAACCGTCTGTATATATTCTGTCGGAGTGGTCCGAAAGCGAAGCGTTCTGCGATTTTCCGCTCACAGCAAAGCTCCCGGTAAAGTTGCCCCTGTTTGCGGTTTTATACGGGTACACCATGAACGAGGCGTTCAAATCGTCGTCCGTGTCAGGCGTTAAATTTCCCATATATGAACGATAGCTTCCATCGCTTGATTCATACCACGAAAATGTGGCAAACCTATCCGCGGAAGATGCGCGCATTATCTTAGCGTAGGCGTAGTTGCGTGCCGACGTCGTCTGCGCGGAATACTCATCCCAGGACATTGTATCATCATCAATATCCTCCGCCGCAAAATGCTCATAAAGCAGATACCCAAAAACCATTCGCCGCGCACTGACACCCATGCGTCGGTTTCCAACATCTGGATTAAGCATAAACGCGCCGTCCGCAGTTGTCATCTGCCTCGCCGCAATCATCTGAATACAGCGTGAAGCAAGCATATGCGCCTCTTTTCTGTTGTAAATTGTGGCAAGCGCGGCATACGACTCAAACTGGTCAAGCAGATACATCGACCAGTCGTTTCCGTTTGGCATTGCCAGCTCGCTGTCGCTTGTGGCAAGACGGCCGAGTACGTTGTCCCAAACCTCGGCAACATTGTGTCTAAGAGCCTGCGGAAGCGGGAACTGTTCTTTCTTGTCGTCCGGAAGCGCCATTTCATACATCAGATATGACTCCGAAAGCTCCTGATTTATAACCGTCAAATACGACGTATGGAAAAAGTTGTGATTTTCAAGGGTGTAATCGTCAAATAGCGTCGCGCCTATATACCAGTCCTTGCCGAGCTTCCCGTCCACAATGCTCTCATCGTAGGCGTCCGCAGAGGTAGAGTAGCTGTTATAAGCAAAGCTCTTGCATTTTTCATCCCACGCGCTGGCGTTGGCATGGTCGGGAAACATTGCCACCGCACACGCCAAAATATTCGTATCCCATCCGTTTTCTTCCGCCTTCGTATCGCTTATATACTGGGTGGGTACACTGCGTGTAAGCTGCTGGTCGGCCTCTCCCACAACCATCTTCTGAATTCCGGCTCTGTCTGCACTTGAAATCTCGTCCCACATCAAATACGCGGCAACGGCAAGTGATTCCGCCCACATTGACGATTCCCACACCGTGGTGCCGGAAAAGCTGCCCCAATACTGTGAATCTGTACACATGTACACCGCATTGGCTCTGTGCGTTCTGTATCCATAGCGGAGCGACTGCAAAAACGTCGCTTTCAACATCTCCCGCGTCAGCTGCACCTTGGTGGAGTCGTTCGCACTCACAGGAACCATGGGCAGTTCGGCATCGGAGGCATATTTACACAAAAACGCAAAAACAAGCGCATAGTCCGCATTCGGACGAACGCCCCTTTCCGCACTGTTGCCGGAGACGCCGCTCGATTCAAGGTTTCTGAAATAGCCCAAAGTTGTGTTTATTGGCACAAACTGCGAATACGCATACGGCAGGTTTTTCACCAAAACATCAACTATCGTCTGCTGAATCTGCGCTTTAGTCAGGTTAGTGTTTTTTACCTGCGCGCCGTCGGGCAGCGCAAATACCGGCAGAGCCATGGACAGGCAAATTACAAATACGAGAATCCCCCTCAAAGTTTTCATCATGATTTTTTCTTCCCCCTAAAAGATTATTTATTCTTAAATATTTTTTTCACTTCTTCATAGCTCTCCAGCGTACCTATGTCATAGCGCTTGCCGGGCATGACCAGCGCATGTACCGGCGTTTGCTCGCACAAGTAACAGATGAAGCTGCCCGGAGCATCAGTCTTGCAGCCGCTTTCAATGGCTTCGCGCACAAAATGCAAATCAGTACTTTTGTATATGTAAAACGGACCTACACACCAGTTGGATTTTGGTTCCTGCGGCTTTTCTTCCATGGAAATAAGCCGGAAGTTTTCGTCCGGAATCATAACGCCGCAGCGACGCAAAACGTTGATATCATTTTCCTGACTGCACATTACAACGCTTGTGTTCACTTTCTTGTAGTATTCTGCAAACGAAACAAACGAGAAGTCAAGTATATTATCTCCGGCTATGACGAGCAAATCATCTTGCAGCTTCAGAGTATCTATTGCAAACTGCACGTCGCGCACGGCGCCCAGGCGCGTTTCATTGCTGATAGTGCCGTCATTTAATATGGTTATCGGATTTTTATATTTTGCATTTATTTTCCACTCTTCAAAGCATTGCGCATACCGCGCATTTGAAATAATAATATGCTCGTTTATTTCGGGGAGGGTGTCTATGTCCTCCAAAAGCCGATCCAAAATAGTTTTCCCCGCCACTTCCAAAAGCGGTTTGGGAAAATTCTCAGTAAGCGGGTACAAACGAGTGGCGTACCCCGCTGCAAGCACTACGCACTTCATGTTGTTCCTCCCCTTTTTCTAAAATTCTATTGTTTTGGCAACATACTCCTCAAGGTCCTCAATTTTTATCCTCTTTTGTTCCATCGTATCACGGTCGCGTACAGTGACACATCCGTCGCTTTCCGTGTCAAAATCCACTGTAATGCACAGCGGAGTACCAATCTCATCCTGGCGGCGGTAACGCTTGCCTATTGAGCCGGCGTCGTCATACTCGCAGTTAAACTTTTTTGAAAGGACGCCGTATATCTCACCCGCCTGTTCCGAAAGCTTTTTGGAGAGCGGCAGCACTGCGGCCTTAACAGGCGCAAGAAACGGCGCCAAACGAAGCACCACGCGAACATCTCCCTCGCCCACGGTTTCCTCATCATATGCGTCACACAAAAACGCAAGCGCAACGCGGTCCGCTCCGAGCGACGGTTCTATAACATACGGCACATACTTCTCGTTCGTAATCGGGTCCATATATTCCATGCTCTCTCCAGAAGTGTTTGCATGCTGAGTAAGGTCAAAGTCGGTTCTGTCGGCGATACCCCAAAGCTCACCCCAGCCAAACGGGAACAAGAACTCAATATCCGTCGTGGCATTTGAGTAGTGGCTCAGTTCCTCCGGGCTATGGTCGCGAAGCCGCATGTTGTTCTCCTTCATGCCAAGAGAAAGCAGGAAGTTCTTACAATAGTCTTTCCAGTAGGCGAACCATTCCATGTCGCTGCCCGGAGCGCAGAAGAATTCGAGCTCCATCTGCTCAAACTCACGGATTCTGAAAATAAAGTTTCCCGGCGTGATTTCATTACGGAACGACTTCCCTATCTGACCTACGCCAAACGGAATTTTTTTGCGTGTGGTGCGGGCAATATTTTTGAAATTAACAAATATTCCCTGGGCTGTTTCCGGACGGAGGTATATCTCGCTTTTCGCGTCCTCCGTAACGCCCTGGAAAGTTTTGAACATCAAATTAAATTTGCGTATATCGGTAAAGTTGTGTTTTCCGCACTTAGGGCAAGCGATAGAATTTTCCTTAATATATTCCAGCATTTGCGCATCGCTCCACCCGTCGCAGTTTATACTCTCGCCCTTTTCGGCGCAATAGTCTTCAATAAGCTTGTCCGCGCGGTAGCGGCTCTTACATTCCCTGCAATCCATCAGCGGGTCGGAAAACCCACCCACATGACCTGAAGCCACCCAAGTTTGGGGATTCATAAGTATAGCTGAATCAAGGCCCACATTATACGGCGACTGCTGCACAAATTTGAGCCACCACGCACGCTTGACGTTGTTCTTAAACTCCACACCCAGCGGACCGTAGTCCCATGCATTGGCAAGTCCTCCGTATATCTCGCTTCCGGGGTACAAAAAACCTCTGCCCTTGCACAGCGCTACTATCTTATCCATCGTCTTTTCCAAATTGTCCATCTAAAATCGCTCCTATCTTTTACATCATTCTAATTCTATATCCTGCCGGCCTTTTTGTCAAGCTATTTGAATTGACAAAGACGTCTGTATTTTGCTATAATCTGCATAAGAGGTGTTTTGAATGCTGTTTCGCAATATTTCACTTGTAGACGAAAATATGTCTGTACGCCGAAATATGTACCTGGGGACAAGGGGAGGCAAAATAGATTATCTTTCAGCGCACCCTCCCGCAGACGAGAAAGCCTTTGGTGAGATCTATCCACACAGCGCGCACCGACTACTCGTACCCGGTTTTGTCAATGCGCACACTCATACTCCGATGTATTTGCTTCGCGGCTACGGTGAAAATTTGAAACTGCGCGATTGGCTTTACGGGAAGATATTTCCCTTTGAATCGCGTATGAGCGGGCATGATGCGTATATAGGCGCTATGTGTTCCATCGCAGAAATGCTGCGGTTTGGGACCACGTCTGCCTCCGATATGTACTATTTTGCGTCCGACGTGGTGCGCGGTTACTGTGATGCGAAAATGCAAGGCGTTGTCAGCTATTGCACGGTTTGTGCGGACAAGGCGGATTATTTCGCGCTTCCGGCTTATAAAGAAACCGCGGCGCTGCTGCGCAATGACGTTTCAAATGGGCTGGTGCGGGTTGAGTTTGCGCTTCATGCCGAGTACACCACACATGAATCCATAGCACGCGCTCTTGCCCAAGCCGCTAAAACAAGCGGCAGTTCCATTCATGTTCACGTTTCAGAAACGAAAGACGAAACTGAGCAGTGCCGCCGACGCCGCAGTATGGATTCGCCTGTCCGCTATCTCGAAAAATGCGGTATTTTTGATGTGCCCGCTGTTGCCGCGCACTGTGTATGGATTGACGATGAGGACATGGGTATACTTGCCGAAAAAGGCGTCTGTGTCGCAAGCTGTCCCAAAAGCAACCTAAAGCTTGCCTCCGGCGTTTCCCCGGCGGTCAAGCTGCTTGAAAAAGGCGTTAACGTTGCCCTCGGCACAGACAGCGCTGCGTCTAACAACTGCCTTAACATGCTTGAGGAGGCACGGGTTTTCGCTCTGCTCCACAAGGGCTTTAATCTGGACCCCACTGTCATTTCCCCTGCGTCCGCTCTTTACGCGGCGACCCGTGCCGGTGCACTCGCTCAGGGGAGGACGGACGCCGGTCTTCTCAAAGAAGGATTCGCGGCCGATATCGCTGTTTTTGACACGGACCGCGAATATATGTATCCCGCGCATGACTTGCTCAGCAATCTGATTTTTTCCGCCTGCGGAAGCGACGTATGTCTTACCATGGCAGGCGGCCGTATCTTGTACCGTGACGGAGAATTTACAACGCTGGATGTAGAAAAACTCCGCGCGGAGGCGGAGCTTTCGGTAAAACAGATTTTATCGCACTTATAGGTCAAGTGCAATTTTGCGCACCTCGTTAAGCGCATACATTGCGCTGCGCGCGCGTATTGCGTCGCGGCCGCCGGTATTATTGAACTTTACGGAGTGTATCCCCTTTTTAGTAGCCACTGCACACCAGACAAGCCCAACGGGTTTGTTTTCGCTCGCCGCAGGGCCCGACACTCCGGTCACGCTCACGGCAATATCGGCTCCGGAGGCGCGTAACGCGCCAAGCGCCATTTCACATGCCGCCTGCTTGCTTACCGCTCCATAGTCCTTTATTGTCCGCGCGCTCACACCCAAAAGGTCTACCTTTGCCTCGTTTGCATACGTCGAAAAGCCGTATCCGAACACTTCACTCGCGCCGGGAACGGATGTAATCATCTGCGAAATCAATCCCCCGGTGCAGCTTTCGGCGGTGGAAAGGCGCAGCCCTTTTTCTTTCAAAAGGTTTACCACTACCTTAGCCATTGAATTATCTTCGCCTTCGCCGTATATATAATCGCCCAGCCTCGAATATATCTCCGCCACGGTTTTTTCCATCAGCTGCGCCGCATGCAGCTCGTTTGTTTCCGCCGCCGTAATTCTAAGCGTTACCTCGCCCTCCTTGGCATAAGGAGCTATCGTAGGATTAGTCTGATTTTCTATTAAATCGTCTATCTTTTCCGCCGCTGCACTCTCGCCTATACCGCACAGTCTGAGTACGCGCGAACTCATTATTGCGCCCGAAAGCTTTTTCAGTTTCGGCATTACGAAAGAGTCGAACATTGTTTCCATTTCCCTGGGCGGACCTGGCAGGAGGATTATTATTTTACCGCCCTTTTCAATAATACATCCCGGCGCGGTTCCGCATGTATTGGCAATTGCCTGTGCTCCCTGCGGGATGAACGCTTGTTTTATATTGCTTTCGCACATGGCGCGGCCGACCCGCTCAAAATACCGAAGCATCGCCTCAAGAGACGGCTCATGCAGCTTCAGCTCAAGCCCCAGCACCTTTGCCACAGTTTCCTTGGTCAAATCGTCCTTCGTCGGACCCAACCCCCCCGTAAATATAACAACGTCGCTTCTCTTTATGGCCTCTTCTGCCGCCGCTGCCAAACGTTCGCTATTATCGCCGACAACGCTTTCATAATTTACCGCAACGCCTATACTGCAAAGTTTTTCGGCGATGTAGCGTGTATTTGTATTTAGAATCTGCCCCATGAGAAGCTCTGTTCCGACTGAAATTATTTCCGCAGTAAGCATATTGACACCTCCGTTTTGCTTTTTATATAATTGTATCATCTGTTTATAAAATTTGCAATGTAAGTATTGAATATTCTTATCGCAAAAAAATATGAACAAGTATATTATTTTACTGGAGACAATAATTATGAAAAAAATGCTGTGTATTATCCTGTGCGCCGCCATGTGTGCCTGTGCTGGCATAAACGAAAAGAAGAAGCTTACTCTGATTTCTTACAACACTCCCGTATTTGATGACAGCTACGTCCAGCTGGCATGGGAAGGGTTTGCGAGTGTGAGCACAGAAGCAGACGTTTCTTTTATGGAATCCTCCAATCAAAAGGAGTTTGAGAAGAATCTCAAACTTGTGATGGACGGCGGCGCAGATTTAATTTTCGCGCCAACCTTTACCGCGCTTGAAAGTGTCTCAATAGAGGCTCAGGAGCACCCGGACATTTCATTTGTCGTCGGAGACGCTGTCATTGATACATCTATTCCCAACTTGACTGGAATTAGCTTTGCCGTTGCCGAAGCGTCCTTTCTTGCCGGATATATTGCAGCAAACATGGCGCAAAGCGGGAAGATTGGCTTTGTCGGCGGGATGGACGTCAGCGCCATTCATCCGTTTTTACGCGGCTATGAGCAAGGGGCCAAATACGCTGATAAAGACATAGAAGTACTCACGCGCTATATCGGCACATTTATTGACAGCAGCCTCGCGCGCAGCGCGGCCGAGGAGCTTTTTGCCCAGGGCGCGGACGTTATTTTTCACTCTGCGGGCGCCGCAGGCCACGGAGTTATTTACGCGGCGGCAGCACAGGGCAAATGGGCAATCGGCGTGGATGAAGACCAAACGCGTCTCGCTCCCGCAAACGTACTCACATGCGTTGTAAAAAACATTGACACCGCCGTCGCCTCCCTTATGCAGGATTACCTAAACGGCAGAACCATAGGCGGAATAAACTTTGAATACGGACTTAACGAGGGCGGGGTGGGGCTTGCAAAAAATAACGGCAATGTTCCCGGAGAGCTTTACATTGAAGCTATGGAAATTGCAGAAATGATACAACGCGGAGAAATTACGGCAGAATAACAAGAACGGTCTGAGCTAAGACGCTCGGACCGTTCTTTTATGTGCCGCTTTGCTGCTCTTTCGGATTCAGAATTATCTCATCGTATATTGCAAGAGACTCAGCTGTACCGTTGGAGGCCTCGGTTACAAGATAAAACTCATCGCACTTATAGACCTCGCGAAATGTGCGGAACGCCTCTCTGCTGTCGGAGAGGATATACACGCCGGTTTCCCCGTCCTTAACTCGCACCGCAGATGCGGGAACATGTATGCCGGAGTAGGTGGCCTTAAGCATTTCAAACGACACCTGGCGCGCGCTCGTTATGCCGGAAACATAGCGATTGCTCTTAACGGCAACTGCACACACACCGTCCGATGCGGGAGATATATAAGTTATATACGCCGTTATCCGATTGCTCGGCGCGTTTTCAAAAATGAGCGACACGCGGGAACCCACCTGGACATCCGTGAGCATTTCCTCGTCAATATTCGCCGCAATGTACCATTCATAATTATTCACTATCTTGCAAATGCCTGCGGCATTTGCACTGAGGTCCATACCAAGCATCTGCTCCAACCCCTCCGGGGTCAGTGAAGAAAGTGAGTCCGCCGTGGCAACATTTTCAAAGCCGTCTACCTCAGACTCAAACACTCCGGCGCAAGGCGAGTAAAGCTCCTGTCTGGTGCCGCCGAGAGACTGCGTTATCTGTGCGCGGCGGCTCTCCAGCTCTTCAAGCAGCTTTTTTGCCGGAGACTGCGCCGCTCCCTCACTCTTGCGCGACATTATAACGGAAATCTGGTCCGCCAAAAGAATTGCTTCTTTAATATCCTCTCTCGCCGAAGCGGACGTCACCGCTCTTATCCTTTCCGCCAAAAGCGCGTCAAGATGCTCTGAGTCCGCAGCATAGATATCACCCGAACCTCCGGTGCCCTTTATGCTTTCAATGCGCGTATTTATATCCTCAAGTTCGTTCGCCAAAACCGCATCATACGCGCCGGAGACAACCGCTCCCAAATACTGCCCGCTTGCCACGCGTTCCCCGTCGGAGAGATTCGTTTCCAAAACTCCTGTCCCCGCCTGACTTAACACGCGTTCCTCACGAACGACAATTCCGGTGGCATTCACACTTTTTTTAACCGTGGAAAGACGCGCCACTTCCGTTTGGTAGGGCGTCCGCAGTATGTTTATTGTATTTAGAGCAACAATAACCGCCGCAGCGGCAAGGAGTACGTTTATTACTTTTCGCAATGCTTATCCCTTCACTTTACGCGGTTTTACTCTTCTACTTCCTCCGGGGCAAATCTCACGGTTGAAAGCGGTGCAATCGTAGAAATGGCGTGCTTGTACACGAGCTGCTGACGCCCTTCAGAATCCACCACCACTGTGTAATTGTCAAACCCTTTTACCAGTCCTCTGATTTGAAACCCGTTAACGAGATAAATCGTTATCGGCATTTTCTCCTTTCGGACCGTGTTCAAGAATAAATCTTGTAAATTTGCCACTGTTTTCATTTTACTTCCCCCTTATAAATAAATGTCTCTGCTATCTCAAATGCCTGTGCATTTTGCACACGTTTTATATCTCTATCATG
Source organism: Clostridia bacterium (assembly GCA_030527235.1). Lineage (GTDB taxonomy): Bacteria > Bacillota > Clostridia > UMGS1883 > UMGS1883 > JAUNBL01. The sequence continues at coordinate 43,314 of JAUNBL010000008.1, forward strand.
CCGGAACCACGTTTCCTGCCGCTTTGCATAACGCCTTGTTCCGAGCTTGATTTTCTCCTTTGTGTCCTCAAGGCTCATTCGACCGTCTATATAATCCAGCACCTCTTTGTATCCTATGCCCGCCAACGAAGTTGTACATCTATCGCGAACAGGAAGGAGTACACTTTTTACCTCCTCCACCAGACCACGGTCAAACATCTCCTCCACGCGCGCGTTTATTCTATTATATAACACTTCGCGCTCAATATCAAGAGTAAGCTTTAACGATTTATAGATTTGTCTGCCTTTAGACTCCTCATCGCGAACCCGACGCGTTTTCCCGCTCACCAGGTAACATTCCAGCGCGCGTATTACGCGTTTTGTGTCGTTTGGGTGAAGAAGCTTTGCCGCATCCATGTCCAGCCGCATTAGGTACTCGTACATAGCCTCGCCGCCATGCTCCGCCGCGCTTTTTATAAGTTCCGCCCTGAGCTCGCCGCTTCCCGATACCGCCGAAAAGTCGGTGTTTTTCAAAAGATTCTCCACATACAGCCCTGTTCCGCCCGCCACAATCGGAACTTTCCCGCGTTCCACGCATTTTGCTATCGCGCGGTGGGCTGCGTCACAGTAATTGGCAACAGAGTAATTATCCGTTACTTCGACGCAGTCTATCATATGGTGCCTAATTTTACTTTGGTCTTCTTTTGACGGCTTTGCTGTGCCTATATCCATACCTTTATAAATTTGCATAGAGTCAGCGGATATTATCTCTCCTCCGAATTTTTCCGCAAGCTCCATTGCCAACGCGCTTTTTCCCGATGCCGTAGGCCCTACTACGGCGACAAGCTTAATCATTACACTATCCTCTTAAACATTTTTTCTATTTGCTCCTTTGTGAAGCGCATAAAAATCGGTCTCCCGTGCGGACAGGTACTTATTCCTTCCATGGCCAGCGCGTCGGAGAGCAAAATCTCCATCTCGCGAACGGTCATAAAGCGATTTGCTTTGAGCGCCGCTTTACAGGCAACGGTGTAAATCAGCTTATCGCGAGCCTCCTCGTACTCGCCTTTTGGCAAGCGAAGAATTTGCGTGCAAAGCGAAACGAGCAAATCTTTCGCCTCTTCGGCCTCCACGCCCGACGGTACCGCGCGCAGCGCAACGGTGTTTTCTCCGAAGGCCTCATACTCGAACCCCGCTTCGGTAAAGAACTCCGCATTCCGGACAAGCGCGTCCGCTTCCTCGCGCGTCAGCGTAACGCTTATAGGCGCAATAAGAAGCTGCGGCGCGCAGCGGCCGCCTTTGCTTTTTATTTCCTCATATTTCAGCCTCTCGTGCGCGGCATGCTGGTCGGCAATTACAAATTCGTCCTCAACCTGCGCCAATATGTATGTTGCAAAAAGCTGCCCTATTACCTTTATCTGCGGTACAATCTCCTCCTGCGGCAAAGGCTCCTTCTCCCTCACATCGCCCTCGCTCACGCTGTTCACGGAGCTATATTTCCTGCGCGCCGTCTCCGGCGCCGAAGGGACGTATGGCGCAAAGGTAACCTTGTTTCCTGCCGCGTTTATCCTGCCTTGTACACTCTCTATCTGTTTTTGCGCCAGCACAAAGGGCTTTTGTTTTACACTGCCGGTCAAGGGCGCGTCCGCACTCTGGGCAAGGCGGTTTTTTACCGCCCAATAAAGCGTTGTATAGATTTTTTCATCATCCGAAAACTTGACCTCTGTTTTTGAGGGGTGGACGTTAACATCCACCTCGCCGGGCGGCAGCTTTACGTTAAGTACCGCTACGGGGAATCTGCCCGTCATAAGGTTGTTTTTATAGCCCTCGGCAAGGGCTGCCGAAAGTGTTTTATTGACCACGCTTCTTCCGTTCACAAAAAAGTATTGCATGGAGCGGTTTGGCCGCGAAAGCGTATTGTCTCCTATCATTCCCTCCACCAAAACGCCGCTCGCCTCATAAGAAACGTTTAGCATCGCGCGCGCCGTATCTTTGCCAAAGACCGCATAAATCGCGTTTTCAAGCTTTCCGTCGCCAGGAGTGAAAAAGATGTCTTTTCCATCGCGGATATAGCGTACGGAAATGTCGGGATGCGAGAGAGCTATACGCTCGCAAACCTCGCCCACATATGCCGCCTCAGTCGCGTCACGTTTAAGAAATTTCTTGCGCGCAGGCGTGTTATAGAAAAGATTTCTCACGATAACCGTTGTACCCTCAGGACAGCCAGCCTCAGCACGGCTTATTATTTCCCCGCCCTCGCAAACGATATGGCTGCCCGCGTCTTCGGAAAGAGTCTTGGTTATAATCTCACTGCGGCTTACGGCAGAAATTGAGCAAAGCGCCTCTCCTCTAAACCCCATTGTAACAATGGCATTTAGGTCCTCCGCGGAGCGTATTTTACTTGTCGCATGGCGCAAAAACGCCGTCTCCGCATCGTCAGAGGCGATTCCGGTGCCGTTATCGCTTACGCGGATATAGCTCACGCCGCCCTGCTTAATCTCCACAACAATGCTGCGCGCTTTCGCGTCCACAGCGTTTTCGGCAAGCTCTTTAACCACGCTCGATGGTCTTTGTACAACCTCGCCCGCGGCTATTTTTTCGGCAACGCTTTTCTCTAAAACATAAATCTTTCCCATAATCAGTTCTCCGCCATCTTCTGCAGCTCGTAAAGCGTGTTCAAAGCTTCAATCGGCGTAAGCGTGGTCACGTCTATCGAGCGCAATTTTTCTATGCAGGGGCTTTGAGTAATACTCTCAAAGCCAATCTGCGCCTCTTCCGTTTTAATATTCACCTCGCGAGTTTCTCCGCGCTCGGTCTGCGCAAGAACCTCTTTCGCACGCTTTATAACGCTTTCGGGTACGCCCGCGAGTTTTGCAACCTCTATGCCGTAGCTGTCCGAAGTGCCGCCGCGCACAATTTTGCGCAAAAAAGTAATTTCATCGCCCCGCTTTTTGCAGGCGGTATTGTAGTTCTTAACACCTTCCAGCAAATCCTCAAGTGCGGTGAGCTCATGGTAATGCGTTGCAAACAGTGTCTTGGCGCCTATGCGCTTTGTCATATGCTCCATAACGGCCCATGCAATCGCAAGTCCGTCAAACGTACTGGTGCCTCTGCCTATCTCGTCCAAAATGACAAGGCTTTTTTTCGTGGCGTGTTTAAGTATATACGCGACCTCGGTCATCTCTATCATGAATGTACTCTGCCCTGCCGCCAAATCATCCGAAGCGCCTATACGCGTAAATATCTTATCTACTACTGCACACTCACACGCCGCCGCCGGCACAAAGCTGCCCATCTGCGCCATCAGTGCAATTATCGCACTCTGACGCATATAAGTTGATTTCCCCGCCATGTTGGGACCTGTTATTATATTTGCCCTGTTCGCCGCGCAGTCAAGCAGCGTGTCGTTCGGCACGAAAAGCGCATCTTTCTGCACCTTCTCCACCACGGGGTGTCGTCCGCCGCTTATTTTCAAAACATCGGAATTCGTTATCGTGGGCTTTACATAATTGTTCAAAACCGCCGCCTGCGCCAAAGAAAGCGCCGCGTCCACGTTTGCAATAACGCGCGCAGTGCGCATTATCCGCTCTAAGCTCTCGGCTACCTGCAAACGAACCTTTACAAATAAATCGTATTCAAGGGACACCAGCTTCTCCTGCGCACCGAGCACGCTGCTCTCCATCTCTTTAAGACGCGCGGTTATGTACCTCTCGCCGTTAGCAATCGTCTGCTTGCGCACGTAGTCCTCAGGCACTTTGTCAAGATTTACTCGCGAGACTTCTATGTAGTAACCGAAAACCTTGTTAAAGCCCACCTTCAGATTTTTTATCCCTGTCCTTTCCCGTTCAGTCGCCTCCAACGCCGCAATCCATTCGCGCCCGCCTTTGGCAGCGCTGCGAAGCGCGTCCACTTCCTCGCTGTAGCCTTCGCGAATAAGTCTGCCTTCACGCAGAGTAATCGGAGGCTCAGGCGCAACGGCGGCGTCAAGAAGCATCCGGCAATCCTCGCATACGTCAAGCATTGACGCCTGCTTTACCAAAAACGTGCTCTTGCACGCGCATAAAATACGCGCCGTACGCGGCAGCTGTTCAAGCGAAGCTTTGAGCGAGTTTAGGTCTCTCGCATTCGCAAGACCCATGCTTACGCGGCTCATAAGCCTCTCCATATCCCATACGCGCGCTATTGATTCGGCAAGCTCCTCGCGCAAAGGCGTGTTGTTTACCAGCTCCTCCACACCTCTCTGCCGGTTAACTATGACATTGGCGTTAACTAACGGGCGCAATATCCATGTTTTAAGCTCCCGCGCGCCCATTGCCGTTTTCGTATAATCAAGCACGTCAAAAAGGCTGCCCTTTTTCGACTTATCGCGCATTGTTTCGACAAGCTCCAGATTTCGTACGCTTGCCGCATCTATCTCCATGAACTCGTGCGAAGCATAAACGCTTATCTCTCGGATTTGACCGGCGCTTCCCTTTTGGGTTTCGTGTATATAGCTCAGAAGCGCCGCTGTTGTCGTCATTAAATCCTCATCGCACACGGCGGATACATTCTTTATCTGAGATGACACAATTTCCTTTGCGCCTTTTGACGCTTCCTCCGAGTCGTACTCAAATATAACGGCGTTTGTTCTGTTCGCCAGAAACTCTCCGATGCGGCGGTTGCCGCGCTCCGTGCCGCCTATTGCGACCTCAACCGGAGAAAAGCGCGCAAGTTCGTTGATAAGCTGCGAAAACGTCGCGTCGTTCTCAACCACACATCCCAAAAGCTCGCCGGTTGAGACATCGCAAAACGTCATCGCGCTTTTTTTCTTATTCACCAAAAGCGCGGCCATATAATTTGTTCTGCGCGCGGCAAGAACATTCTCATCCATTATCGTGCCGGGCGTTACAATGCGGATAACCTCGCGGCGCACTATGCCCTTTGCTGCGGCGGGGTCCTCCGTCTGCTCGCATATGGCCACCTTATAGCCCTTAGCAACAAGCCGCGAAATGTAGCCCTCCGCAGCGTGAAAGGGGACTCCGCACATGGGCGCGCGTTCTTCCTGTCCGCAGTCACGTCCGGTTAGAGTAAGCTCCAGCTCACGCGATGCCGTTATGGCATCTTCAAAAAACATCTCGTAAAAATCTCCGAGACGAAACATCAAAATCGCATCGCTGTGCTGCTCCTTTACGGCAGTATACTGCTTCATCATTGGTGTAAGCTCCGCCATGGCGCACCCCCCTTTGTCGTAATTTTGCTATCAATGGCAGCCCGAGCAGCTTTGGCAGTCGTGAGAACAGCCACCGTGAGGGTCCTTGCCCGTCATGTAAAACGCCAAAATTGAATTCATGCTGTCTATAAGCGCCTGAAAATTTTTCTGGGCCTCTATATAAGCGGCGATAAGCACATTTTCAGATACTTTACGATACTCCTCCTCCAGCGTATCACGCAAAGATGCCATTGTTTCCTCGTCTGCGCCCTGGCGCACCTTTTCGGCCAACTCCTTACGCACACTGCTGTAATGTTCGAGCAAGCTCAGCGCCTCCGCATCAGCCTCCTGAGCTGCCTCCGCCGCCTTGAACGCTTTGAATTCCTCGCTCTCAATTATCGCCGCGCCCAGCTGGCGCGCCTTTTCCGCTACTTCTGTCATACTATTACCTCCAAATTTATATTAGTTCACCTTGCAGAACCCATGTCTGCGCGCGCGTGATTTTTACGTCCACAAACTTGTCCTTCAAGTCCTCGCTTCCCGGAAAATTAACTATTTTGTTAGCCTCATTGCGTCCCGTGAGCATGGCGGCATCCGTCTTGCTCACACCCTCTGTAAGCACACGCTGAACTTTTCCTACAAAAGAGCGGTTTATATCAAGAGAGATGGTATTTTGCAATTCCAGCATCCGCTTAAAACGCTCCGCCTGCTCCTCTTTTGTGGAGACGTTTTCCATTTTCGCCGCCGCCGTACCCTGGCGCGGTGAATATATAAACGAAAAAATACTGTCGCATCGTATGCGCTCAAGCATGTCGCATGTTTGAAGAAAATCTTCTTCCGTTTCCGTCGGAAATCCCACAATAATATCCGTCGTAAGCGCCAAATCGGGCATTAAGGAGCGCGCGTATTCAACAATTTCAAGATACCTCTCGCGGCTGTAGCGGCGGTTCATATCTTTCAAAACCTTGTTGCTGCCCGACTGCAGCGGCAGATGAAGCTGGTGCGGGATATTGGAATACTGCGCCATTGTTTCCAAAAGCGTGAACGACAAATCCTTTGGATGACTCGACATAAAGCGGATTCGCTCAAGCCCCTCCACCTCGCTCACGCGGCGCAAGAGCCGTGAAAACGCGTCCTTTTCTCCAAAGTCGTTTCCGTAGGAGTTCACGTTCTGACCCAGGAGCATAATCTCCTTAACTCCGCTTTGCGTAAGCGCGCAAATCTCAGCTAAAATATCCTCCTCGCGGCGGCTGCGTTCCCGACCTCGCACATACGGCACGATACAGTACGAGCAAAAGTTATCACATCCGTACATTATCGACACAAACGCTTTAGCGCCGCCGCCGTAGTATGTGGGCACGCCCTCGGCAATCTCCGTGTTTTCGGAAATATCACAGACACGCTCCTTCGTGGTGAGCGCTTCTTCAAGTAAAATAGGGAATTTCCCCTGCGCATGGGTACCGAAAACCAAATCCACAAATCGGTATCGCGTACGGATTCTCTGAGCCACAGCGCTTTGCTGTGCCATACATCCGCATACGCCAATAAGCGTGCCGCGCTTTTCGGCGATGTTTTTCAGCGCGCCGAGATTGCCGAAAACACGCTGTTCCGCCCCATCACGCACTGCGCAGGTGTTAAACAAAATTACGTCCGCTTCCTCACGCTCACTCGTCAAAGTATACCCCATTTCCAGCAGCATACCCATAAGGCGCTGAGAATCGTTCACGTTCGCCTGACAGCCGTACGTTTCCACAAGCGCTTTTTTATTTTTTCCTCTGTTCTGCGCGGCCATTCGCGCCATAGCTTCCAAAGCAGCTTTTTCCAAACCGTCTCACACTCCACAGTGCATTTTATCTCAAAATATGCGCCTTGTCAAATGGTTTAAAAAAAGTCTTGCAAAAAATATTAAACTGTGTTATAGTTACGTAACAAAGACGAGGAAGCGGAGAGTAGCGTGAGGGAGCGAAACAGAGAGCATGGTTCGCCGGGCTGAAAGACCGTGCATCGCAAAGCCGCGTGAAGTTCACCGTGGAGTCGTGTGCCCGAAACCAAGTAAGGCATACCGCGTGCGCGCGTTACAGCGCAAATCAAGCGTCGGGCCGTCGTGTCCGAAAATAGGGTGGTACCGCGGAATTTATAATTTCGTCCCTAACTGTGTGTTGGGGGCGTATTTATTTTTTGGAAAGGAGTCTTACCATTATGAAAGACCAAATTGAAAGCATCCGCAAAAGCGCGCAGGAAGCTATAGCGTCCGTGAAATCGAGTGAGGAGCTTGAGGCGCTGCGTGTGAAATTTTTAGGCAAAAAAGGTTCTTTGACGGCTTTGCTTCGCACTATGGGTTCGCTTGCCGCCGAAGAACGCCCGATAGTGGGCGCCATGGTTAACGATGTGCGCATCTTCCTGGAGAACGAGGTCGAGAAATGCCGCGCCGCGCTTTCAGCGGCGGCGATGGAGCAGCAGCTCGCAAACGAGGTTATAGATGTCACTATGCCCGGCAAGAAACCGAATTTGGGTTCGCTTCACCCTTTAACACAGGTGCTTAACCGGATTATAGAAATTTTTTCAGGTATGGGTTTTAGTGTCGTGGAGGGACCTGAGATAGAGACAGACTATTATAACTTTACCGCGCTCAACATTCCCGAAGACCATCCCGCACGCGATACTCAGGATTCATTCTATATTACCGACAGCATTTTGCTTAGAACTCAAACTTCTACGGTGCAAATCCGCACAATGCAAAATCACACGCAAAAATTACCGATTCGTATTATTTCGCCCGGAAGGGTTTACCGTTCGGATAATGTGGATGCCACACACTCGCCAGTTTTCACACAGCTGGAAGGACTTGTGGTAGATAAAGGCGTAACGATGGCGGATTTGAAGGGCACTCTTGATACGTTTGCCAAAACCCTTTACGGCGAGGACGCCGTACTGCGTTTCCGCCCGCACCATTTCCCATTTACCGAACCTTCCGCCGAGGTTGACATGAGCTGCTTCGTATGCGGCGGCAAGGGCTGCAGTGTGTGCAAGGGCGAGGGCTGGATTGAAATTCTCGGTGCGGGCATGGTACACCCGAAGGTGCTTGAGGAATGCGGCATTGACTCTTCCGTATATAGCGGTTTTGCCTTTGGCGTTGGCCTTGAGCGCATAACGATGCGTCATTACGGCATAGACGATATGCGTTTGCTCTCGGAAAACGACATGCGCTTCCTTGAGCAGTTCTGAGAAAGGAGATAGTATTATTATGAAATTACCGCTTTCATGGCTTGACGATTATATGACCTTGGGCGACGTTTCTCCCAAAGAATACCGCGACGCAATGACTATGACCGGCAGCATGGTGGAAGGTTATGAGGAAGAGGGCGCGGACATTCAAAATGTTAAGGTAGGCAAGATAGTTAAAAAGGTTAAGCATGAGAATGCCGATACGCTGTCCGTATGCACGGTGGACATAGGCGGAGAAACACTGCAGATAGTTACCGGTGCGCCGAATGTTAACGAGGGCGACTTGATTCCTCTCGCCGTTGCTCCGGCTCATCTGCCCGGCAACGTGGTGATAAAGGCCGGCAAGCTTCGCGGCGTGCTGTCTCAGGGAATGATGTGTTCTCACACCGAGCTGGGGTTAGAGCTCTCTGACGTACCCGGTGCAGCGGAGGACGGTGTCATCGTGTTCAAGCAGCCTTACGCGCCCGGCACTGATGTGCGCGAAGTCCTTGGTCTCGGCGGAGTAACGATGGAGTTTGAAATCACCTCCAACCGTCCCGACTGTCTGAGCGTCATAGGGCTGGCGCGTGAAAGCGCAGTAACCTTCGGCAAGGCGTTTAATATCCCTGAAGTAACCGTTAACGAGCAATGCAGCGCAGATATAAAGGACGAATTCGGCATAACCGTTAATGCGCCCGACCTTTGCTTACGCTACAGCGCAAGGCTTGTTAAAAACGTAAAAATCGAACCTTCGCCGGAATGGATGCAAAAAAGGCTCCGTGCAGCAGGCGTACGCGCGATAAACAATATTGTTGACATAACAAACTACGTTATGCTTGAGTACGGTCAGCCCATGCATTCTTTTGACACACGCTTTTTGGAGGGCCGTGAAATCGTAGTCCGCTGCGCAAAGCAAGGAGAAACTATTACCACTCTTGACGGCGGCGAGCACACGCTTGACGACACCATGCTTGTTATTTGCGACACCGCGCGCCCCGTGGCAGTGGCAGGCGTTATGGGCGGAGAAAACTCCGACATTAAGGACGATACAACCGAAGTGCTCTTTGAAAGCGCAAACTTTTTGCGCGGGAGTGTGCGCCGTACGGCTAAAAAGCTTTCGCTGCGCACTGAATCAAGCGCCCGCTTTGAAAAGGGACTTGACGCGCAAAATACCATCCCGGCGCTGAACCGTGCGTGTCAATTAGTTGAACTGCTTGGCGCGGGCGAGGTGTGTAAGGGGATTATTGATATTAACAATTCGAGCTGCGCGCCGCGCATACTGCCGTTTCGGCCGGAGTGGATACGCACTTTTATAGGCGCTGAGATTGATTCTGACTTCATGATAAAAACTCTTGACGCGCTCGGTTTTAGCGTTGACGTTGAAAAAGGAGAAGTCTTGGTCCCCTCCTGGAGAGAGGACGTTGAGGGCGAGGCGGACATTGCAGAGGAAGTCGCCCGTATTTACGGCTACGACAAAATTCCGACCACTCCGCTGCGCGGTGAGACCACACGCGGCGGACTTACAGCGGCTCAGCAGAACGCGCTCAACATAAAAACCGCACTTACTTCGTGCGGATATTTTGAGGCGATTTCGTATTCGTTCATAAGTCCCAAGGGCTTTGACTGGACGTTTGCCTCAGAATCCGAACGCGTCGCCGTTGCGCTCTTGAACCCTCTGGGCGAGGACACGAGCGTCATGCGCACATCTATGGCGCCGTCTATGATGGAGCTTTTGAGCCGTAATTACAAACGCAATAAGAGCGCGCGGATTCGCCTGTTTGAGGCAGGCACCGTCTATATTCCCAAGAGCCTCCCCCTCACAGAGCTGCCCTATGAGAAAAAGCGCCTTGCGTTAGGCGCTTTCGGTGAGATGGATTTTTACGATATGAAGGGTACAATAGAGGCTCTGCTTGAAAGAATAAGCGTCAAAAAATTCTCGTTTGATACTGCCGCACGCAACCCGCTCTATCATCCCGGCAAAAGCGCCGATGTGTACGTCAACGGCAAAGCCGTCGGCGCCTTCGGCGCCGTCCACCCTCTTGTGCAAAAGAACTATGACATCGCCGTTGAATGCTTCTACTGCGAGCTTGACGAAGACGCGCTCATTGCCGCCGCCGGCAATGCAAAAAAATACAAGCCGCCTGTCAAGTTCCCGTCTCTGACGCGCGATATTTCGGTCGTAGTTGAAGAAGCGGTCAAGGCGGCGCAAATTGAAGGCGTTATCAAAAAATGCGGCGGTAATTTCTGCGAGAGCATTAAACTGTTCGATGTGTATCGCGGCGCCCAGATTGGCGATGGCAAAAAGAGCGTTTCCTATTCTGTTGTCTATCGCGCTGAGGACAGAACGCTCAACGATGAAGAGATTAACACGATTTTCGACAAAACCGTTAAATCTCTCGCGGAAGGCTTAGGCGCAACTCTCAGGTAACTAAAAAGCACGAGCCCATATGGGCTCGTGTTTTTTTATTGCCTCGGCGTCATTGTCTCCATACTGTGCCAAATGAGCGGCTTTCCTGTAAATTCAAGGAGTGATACTTTGCGCGCCTCTACACTTTTTGTATCCGACCGCACTGCCTCAAGGCAGTCATTGTCATATACCGCGTCTATGCAAAAGAGTGTATCTTCCGCGCAATACACGGCATACTGTCCTTTCGTAAACGTTATTACACCCGCCGTTTCTACCGCTCTATACGTGTAATTATCTACAAAGAATTTCCCTGCTGGCGCGCCGTTGCCGCCACGCACAAGCAGTCTGCCGCAGTTTTGCATTTCCAAAGCGTCGCTCCGAAACGCGGCGTTAAGGCATATTATTTCAGTCTGTCCGCCCTCGGGTGTGACAAACGCGCTGAAGGTTTTACTCACCGTATCCGCCGCGATTTGGACATGGTACACTACATTCTTTTCATACGGCACTGCACTCGCCTTGAACTCGCTGCCGTCGCGGTATTCAAAAAGACCGCTTGTATATGCACGCAGCACGATTCCGCAGCTGTTCCACGCACTGACGCCATTTTCGGCGGCAGTGTGTGCCACAACAGCGTCCACATTGTCCTCAGTCATGCATATGTCAAAGTCTATAACGCTTACTGGCGCTAAATTTCCCGTAGCACGCGTGCTGAATGACGCTGCAGAGAAAATCCTATCATCGCTTATAAACGGACTGACCGGCAAGCCATTTTCCCCGAAAAGGTTCGGATTTTCAGGAACCGCGCTGTAAGCGTAACGCACGTATTTAGGCTCGGCAACGGACAAAGACGACACCGTTATCGTCCCGTCTGCATTGATTCGCGCCTCAGCCGGCACATAGTCTCCTGTTTTGCCTGCCACTTCAAATTCGCAAAGCGAGTCGGAAATGGCATATGTATTTTTAATTTTCAAACCTTTCCCAATGTTTTCAAAATATAGCGTCATGGTATTCGCATCCGCTTCCGCACGCAAAAAGCGCGGCGCCGTGGCGTTTTCCTCCCTGCCGTATATAATCTCGCGCGCGGCAGAGGCTATATACGCGGCCACCTTCTCCTTTCCAAGCGGATGTATGTTTTCATACGTCGCGCTATCGGTATCAAGGATTGTAACCATAGCGGTTTTTTCTGTGTTCTTCACGTTTGCAGCGGCAATGCGCTGAGCCTCGCGAAGCGGGGCGTAGTTTTCCTTTGAATATCTCGCAAGCTGCACAAAAATGAACGGAAGGTCCTCAGCCCCCCACTGTTCGCGGTAGTCATCGATGAGGCGCGCGAATGCCTCGGAATACATAATCGGATAGTTTGCATCACTCTCACCCTGATACCACAATATCCCTGTCACATTGTAATTCAGCAGCGGATGAATGTGGTTGTTGTATATTTTACCGTTGGAGGGCGTGAAATTGGGCGTTTTGTTTTCATCGGAAAGGCGCATCCAGCGATTTATCGTTGTACCGCGCCACGCCACACTCATAAGCCCTATTGGAACATTTGGCTCGTCTGTCAAAAGCTCGCTCGCGAAAAACTGTCCTATGTACGACAGTTCCTTGTTATTATCCGCGTCAAGGCTCTGCCACGAGTCGCTCAAAAACGGCACGTTGTATGTTTCGTCCGCGCTGTCAATCTGCCTGAGGGTGAAGTGTTTTATACGCGAATCCACAATACGAGACGGAATGTTATCAACCGTAACTCCGCCGCCGAGCTGCTCTGTTGTTTGGTGGTTATAGCTTTGCGCCATATTGGACTGACCTGCCAGCACGTAAACATCGCCTACGTATACTCTTGATATTTCACAATACGCGTCACCGGCCAAAACCGTAAGCGTGTACGGAGTGAGTCTCGCCTCGGGAGTTTGCAGTTTGGCTGAAAAATCTCCATTTTCATCGGCAACTGTTTCGCTTATCTTTCCCGCAAATTCAATCTCCACCGTCTCGTGCGGCTTTGCCGTGCCCCACACGCAAAACGGCTTATCCCGTGCAATAACCATGTTTTCGGCAAAAAGGTTCGGCAGCGAAAGCATTGCATGATTTGACACGGAAAACTCGCCCGCCGCTTCACCCAGTCCCCCGCGTACAACCAGCTTGCCCGCGCTTTTCATTTCGGCCGCATCGGAGCGGAACGCCGCATCCTGAGCAATATATACGCCGTCCACCTTTACGCTGAATTTCTTTCGTTTGAAGTCCATCTTACATATCACGTGATGCGCTTTTCCCGCCTCAACCGCGACAAGGTTTTCTTTATAGAACTCGCCGCCGCTGCGAACGTCGAAATACCCGCCCGTCATACGAATTACTACAGCGCAGTCATTCCACGCATCTATTGTATTTTGCGCGCTTGAGTAACCTATATATCCGTTCACATCAGCTTTTAAGGGCGTAACGTCAAATTCCGCTTCCTGTTCTATGAAGCAGTCGCTCCCTCCCACCTCATGGTATGAGAAGTCAGCTGTTGACGTCCAAGTTTGCGCGTCTGCACAAAGAGTCGGCAGCGTCAGTGTCAATAGGAAAAAAATAATGCATATATATCTTTTCATATCACTTGCCTCCAAGCCTGGTCAAAGCACGCACAAGCGAATCCTTTGCCGTACCCCATGGTGCGTCCTGATTCTTATAATCATACTTTTGCGTAAACCAATGTATGTCCTCGTTAAGCGCGGCAAGCTGTTTTTGAGTTTGAGCACAAATCTCACGCACAAACTCGTCCAGCTCCCTGCCGCCAATTTCTTGGGGCGCCTGCTCTAAAATCAGCTTCGTGTGCGGAAGGCACAGTCCTTTCGAGTTCTCAAATTTCAGCCTGAAATCACGCTCCTTGCTCCAAAGGTATACAAAGTTTCCGGCAGCTGCAGCCTCTTGGCGCAAGAACTTATCGCACAGGGCGCACGTGCAGGTGAGCTTGTCTATGTCGGCAGCAATACGAAGCGACGCTTTCTTCATCGCATTCGCACCCATTACAGAAGGCGCGCCCTTCATCTTACGCGCCAGTTTGCCGCGAAGCTCTTCCAAATATGTGTCCAGCATCAGCGCCAAACCCAGACGGTTGCCCCTTTCATAGAGCATTTCAAGGTGCTGCGGGCAAAAGCCGCGGTTATTTGTAACAATGCGGTTATCCGGCTCCATCATGGACGGGCCGAGGAAATAATCTACCGCATCGCTCTCAAGTTTTTTTGTAACCGCGCACATTACGCATTCGCATTCCGAATTGAGCGCATCGGTAAGCGGTATGCTGTATATTCTTTCTTTCATCTCAACGCCTCCTTATTTTTATTGTACCACCTGTCTCGCTTTTTGTAAAGAAAAACCGCACCGCAGCAAAAAAGCGTCATCTGCGGTTGTCAATGATGTGACCCAAAAAAAGTTTGAGCGTTTGCGATAAAGG
>JAUNBL010000009.1 GCA_030527235.1 Clostridia bacterium
CACATTGAATTATTTTTTATTAAAAAATGGATCATATGTTTGACAACCGCAGAAATGAACAAATAAATTTACAAGTTTGCTCTTGATTATTTGCGGCAAGTAGTGTATAATTAGCAAAATACAAAGACTGAAAGGGGTGTTTTATGTGGAGGCAACAACAGCGACAGAAGTCGCTTCCAACAGCGCTTTAGCCGGAAATGGTATGCTCTATACGATTCTTTATGTGGTGGTAATTTTTGCTGTGTTTTACTTCTTGCTCATTCGCCCGCAGAAGAAGCGTGAGAAGGAAACACGGGCGATGCTGGATGCAATGCAGGTGGGCGATGAGATTGTTACCATCGGCGGAATCATGGGCAGAGTGGTCTCAATCAAGGAAGACAGCGTTGTAATCGAGAGCGGCGCCGATAAGAACAAAATTAAGTTTGAGCGCGGCGCGATTAAGAGCGTGCTTACGGTTCACGAGTAAAAAATGCTTAAAACCTTCGCTGTGCGAGGGTTTTTTGTTGAATTCATTATATGTTTGTGGTAAACTAATAATATAACCAATCTATACCGAAGATGGTGATTGTTGTGACGGCGGAAAGCCTCTTAAAAAGCATGGGGCATAAAGGCGCGCTTTCAAGTGAACTCTATCGTACGGCGGAACGGGCGATAGAGCTTGTTCATACTGCCGCGGAGCATCGTGTTGTTTATGATACTTTTGAATTCACATGCGAAGAGGCGGTTCGCGTGGCGAGAACAGAGCTTGTTTTGCCGGGGCGCTCTATTAAGGCGCACATTGAAAACAGTTCGCGAATTATGCTGATGGCGGCAACACTCGGCAGCGGTATAGACGATGTTATCCGCACCGCACAAAAAAGCGATATGGCGCTTGCGGCAATGACGGACTTCGCCGCTTCGCTTGAAATTGAAGCTTTTTGTAACAAGTTTTGCAATAGTATGGAGGAGAAATACATTTTGACAAGCCGCTTTTCTCCGGGTTACGGAGATTTGCCGCTCGAAGTGCAGACTCTGTTTTGCAAAACGCTTGACACACAGCGGCGGATTGGGCTTTATGCTACACGTATGCATATTCTTATACCCACAAAATCCGTAACGGCAATAATGGGGGTGAATTGATGAAAAATATTGTTATTCTTGACGGCGCAATGGGGACTATGCTGCAAAAATGCGGTCTTGGCGCGGGGGAGAGTCCTGAACTTTTCGGGATGGCGCACGAGGACGAAGTTGAAAAAATACACCGCGCGTACATAAAAAGCGGGAGCGAGATAATAACTGCGAATACTTTCGGCGCCAACGGCCGAAAAATGACGTTTGAGGAAGCTGAAAAAGCAATTATTTCTGCAATCGGATGCGCACGGCGCGCGGCCGCGGGTACAAATGTCAAAGTCGCGCTCGATATAGGACCGACCGGAGAACTTACCGAGCCGCTTGGCACGCTTACGCAAAAGGATGCATACGAGATTTTTCGCCACGCGGCGATGTGCGGAGAAAAAGCCGGAGCTGATTTAATAATAATAGAAACGATGACAGACCTTTGTGAAATGCGTATGGCAATTATGGCGGCAAAGGAAAACACTGCGCTTGAAGTATTTGCGACGATGTCGTTTGAGGCGCGTGGACGCACCTTTTCCGGCACTCCAGCTGCCGCAGCTGCGATTGTGATGTCTGCCGCAGGTGCGGATGCAATAGGAATAAACTGCTCACTTGCGCCTTGTGAAATTTTGCCGATGGCAAAAGAGATGGCAAGTACGGTAACAACTCCTCTTGTATTCAAACCAAACGCCGGACTTCCAGACCCCGAAACCGGCGCTTATTCGATTGACGCAAAAGAGTACGCACGGCAGATGCTGCTTCTTGCGGATTGCGGCGCCGCCTATTTGGGCGGTTGCTGCGGCACTGACCCACAGTATATTGCCGAAGTGAAAAAAGTCTGCTCGCGTATAAAAGTGCGGCGCGAAAAGCGTATTCCTCAAAGTCTGCTTTGCAGCGCGACAAAAGTCGTTTCCATGGATAGACTTCGAGTTGTAGGAGAAAGAATTAATCCGACAGGGAAGAAGGTATTCAGGCAGGCATTAATTGACTCCGATATGGATTATATAGCTAAATGTGCCATTGAACAGTGCGAAGCAGGCGCTGATATGCTTGACGTGAACGTTGGTATAGGCGAGATTGACGAGAAGGAAATGCTTGTTCGTGTACTGCGTGCAGTAGGGGATGTTTGCGATGCGCCGCTTGTTATTGATACTACAGACCCTTACGCGCTTGAGGCCGCTTTGCGTGCTTATACCGGCAAAGCGCTTGTTAATAGTGTCAATGCGAGCGGAGAATCTTTGAAAACTGTGCTGCCGATAGTCAAGAAGTACGGTGCGGCAGTGGTGGCGCTTACGCTTGATAAAACTCATATTCCGGAAACTGCGGCCGAGCGGTTTGCTATGGCTGAAAAAATTATTGCTGCCGCCGAGACAGAGGGAATCGCGCCTGAGGATATATACGTTGACTGCCTGACGATGACAGCCTCCACAGCGACCGGAGGCATAACGCTTGATGCCCTTTGGGAGGTAAAGAAAAAATATGCAGTTAAAGCGATATTAGGAGTATCCAATGTATCCTTTGGCCTGCCAAAGCGCGATGTGTTAAATTCAACATTCCTGGCTATGGCTGCGCAGTGCGGGCTGGATGCCGCCATTATAAATCCGCTTTCGGATGAAATGATGGCCACAGTGCGCTCGTGCAATTTGATTTCAGGAGCGGACAGAGACTGTGCGGAGTATATAGAATTCACATCGCGGGCGAAAACCTATACCGACGCACAAACGCTTGAGGACGCTGTGATAAGAGGTCTTGAAAACGCGGCGGCGGAGAGAACGGCAGAGCTTCTTGCGGAGCATGAGGAGATTGATGTTATTGACAATGTACTCATCCCCGCTCTTGACACGGTGGGAGTGCGCTTTGAAAAAGGGGAAACCTTTCTGCCGCAGCTGCTAAAGAGCGCGCAGGCGGCAGGCGCGGCGTTTGATGTTATAAAAGCTTCTCTTGCAGGCAAGGGGGAAGCCGGTCTATCCAAGGGTACGATTGTGCTTGCCACCGTTGAGGGAGATATTCACGATATAGGAAAAAATATTGTAAAGATAATTCTCGAAAACTATGGCTACAAGATTATCGACTTGGGAAAGGATGTGCCTCCGCAAGCGGTTGTGGAAGCGGTAAAGCGTTCCGCTGCGCCTCTTGTAGGGTTGAGCGCTCTGATGACAACCACGCTGCCCGCCATGGCGAAAACGATAGAGGCGCTCCGGCAGAGTGGCTGCGTGTGCAAAGTGATGGTGGGAGGCGCGGTGTTAACTCCCGAATACGCGCAGAAAATAAATGCCGATTTCTATTCCAAAGACGCCAAGGAAGCGGCGGATATTGCGGGGAGGGTGTTCTCATGAAACCTATAAGGGAGTACATTAAAGACAACGTGCTGCTTTTCGATGGAGCGATGGGTACGTACATAGCGGCAAAAGTGAAACAGCATAAGCACACGTGCGAAGAACTTTCCTTTTATATGCCCGATGCGGTGGAGAGCATACACAGGGAGTATGTAATGAGCGGCGCTAAGGCGATTAAGACAAATACGTTTTGTGCCAATTACGATAATATATCTGACAGTGAAGCACTCAAGCAGATAATACACGCCTCCGTCGCCTGCGCAAAACGAGCGGCTGAAGATAAAGCGTATATATTTGCTGACATAGGACCTGTGAAGGAAAATTATAATGACGTAGCGGATATTTTTAGTGAAGAGGGCATAGATTGTTTCCTGTTTGAAACTCTTTCCGATTCTTCAGCCGCATTAAGCGCGGCGGAAAGCATTAAGCGTAAAAATCCGGATTCGTTTATAATTCTTTCGTTTGCGATTTCTCCGGACGGTTTTACGAGGACAGGGCGCAGCGGAGCGGCGCTGCTAAAAGAGGCGTTAGCTGTATGTGACATGGCGGGCTTTAATTGCGTGTGCGGACCGGCGCATATTGAGCGATATATTATTGAAAATGGCCTCTGGAACAGGCGGCTTGTTGTGATGCCGAACGCCGGATATCCGACTGTCATCGGCAACAGGACGTATTACGGACACGACAGCGAATATTTCGGCGAGGCGCTTGCGAGAATCGCGAGCAACCCGGTGGGGGCAGTGGGCGGCTGCTGCGGCACAGAACCCGACCATATCCGCGCATATTATCACGCACTGCCGGAAGAACTGCGGGTTTCGGTTTTGCCGAGAAAGAAGATGATTTCGCGCGGGGAAAATGAATTTGCCAATAAACTGCGGCGCGGAGAAAAAGTAATTGCTGTGGAGCTTGACCCGCCGGAGGACTGCGATGTGGATTTTTTTATGAACGGTGCGCAGAAGCTAATCGGCGAAGGCGTGGATATTATCACGATAGCGGATTGTCCTGTAGCTCGCGCGAGAATGGATTCTTCGATTCTCGCCTGTAGACTAAAACGTGAGAAAAACATAGAACCGCTTCCGCACATGACATGTCGTGACCGTAATATAAACGCGATTAAGGCTCTTCTATTGGGGCTGTACGCCGAAGGCGTTCGGAATGTGTTGATTGTTACCGGAGATCCTGTACCAAGCGCCGAGCGCGGCGAGGTGAAAAGCGTGTATAACTTCAACTCACGGATGCTGGCGGCGTTTATAAAGACCCTTAACGAAACTACATTTGAAACACCGATGAACGTGTGTGCGGCGCTGAATGTCAACGCAGTGAATTTTAGCGTGCAGCTTGAACTGGCGCGCGAAAAAGTGAAAAACGGCGTAAGCGTATTACTTTCTCAGCCGGTTATGAGCAAGGAGGCGTTGGATAATCTTGCTATAGCCAAGCGCGAGCTGGATGCAAAAATCCTTTGCGGTGTAATGCCTGTTGTGAGTTATAAGAATGCACTGTATATGAATAATGAAATTCCTGGAATTTCTGTATGCAGAGAGATAATGGAACTCTTTTTGAACAAGAACCGTCAAGAGTGCGAAAAGATAGGTATTCGCATCGCAGTGGAAACTGCGCGCGCCGCACGTGATTATTGTGATGGGTTTTACGTTGTAACGCCGTTTAGGCGCGTGGAAATGGTTCTGCAAATTATTCGCGAAATACAAAACTTTTGTTGAAAATGCGCAATGGCGATGTTATAATATTAATGAAAGGTGCGATATGTATACAGAAAGGAGAGAGAATGAAAAAAGCGAATTTTGGAATTATTATTAATCATATGCATTGGCGTAAATTTGTTTGCGGCAGCGCCGATTACCGTCGGGGCGGCGGAAAGCGGCAGCATTGGGTCAAATCTTACGCTGAGTGATGTTATATGCTTTTACCTTGTCAAAACGTATCTTGTTAGTGACTTTAGCTCCGAGTTGTGGTATTCTATGTTTGTGCAGGGCTTGAGGCTCACATCATAATCCTCTGCAGTGTAGCATATGTGCTTGGAGAGGCACAATAATAACTACTACTTTATTATACGAGGAACTGTGATAGAAATGAGAAGAGTATTCGCGCTTATAGCTTTGATGTGCGTAGTTCTGTGTGCATGTGTTAAGACCGATACGTCAATACAGGTTGACTTGGACGGAACAATAACACTGAATGCAACTTACAGAATAGATAAGTCTCGCATTAGGACAGAAGAGGCAATGGAGCAAGTGGTTTCGCTTATCAAGGAGCAGATTGAGTCGCAAAACCTGGCGTATGAAATATATGACGATGACGTTTATAAAAACATTAAGATAAACGTGCCTATAAGCAATATAGATGCGCTTTGCGCCGGTGAAATTACGTCAAGCATGGCGCTTGTTCCCGCGCTGGGCGGAGATGGCGCAGTTGAAATAACGCAGAGCGGTTCCACAATGACTTTGAAAGGCCCCGTAAATGCGCAAACCTTGCGGACAGAGCAGTACTCGTCACAAATCGGGTTTGACGAAAACTATGAGGCGCGTTTTACGGTGTCTTTGCCCTAC
Source organism: Clostridia bacterium (assembly GCA_030527235.1). Lineage (GTDB taxonomy): Bacteria > Bacillota > Clostridia > UMGS1883 > UMGS1883 > JAUNBL01. Next base: position 5,996 of record JAUNBL010000009.1, read on the forward strand.
GAAGCGCTTCATAGTAATACGGAAGCAGTGCAAAACGGTGACAGATATGATTATATATGGGTGGCTACAACGCAGCAAGGAGCAGATATAGATATATCCTTTGAACTGGACTTTAAGGAAGCTCAGGAAGCAACGGATGGAATTGAGACAGATTCGCCGCAGGATATGTCTAAAACAGTGATTCTGATTATTGCATGTATGGCTGTTTTAGCTATAGCTGTCGCAATAGTGTTCTTTAAGAGAAACAGCAGCAACAAATAAATGCAGGGTTTTGAAACAATACTGAATAAAATAATATATCTGGCAATAATGCTTGCAATAGGCTTCGTATGCGAAAAAACACATTACGTGGAGCGCCTGGGGCCAAGAATATCCCAAATAGTCAAAAATATTACGTTGCCGCTCTTGATATTAACCACAGTTTCTTCGCAGACTTCGGCAGGAAACACGGGTGCAGATATTGTGGTTGTAATAGTAATGTGTATCTGTGTGGTGGCGGCGGGGTTTTTACTTGGCAGCTTGACTGCGAAAATTTTTGAGATGGGGCCTAAAAAGCGCAATGTGCATGTCTGTATGAGTGCGTTTGGCAACGTGATTTTTCTGGGCTATCCGCTTTGCCAAGCGCTTTACGGAGATGAAGGCTTGTTCTTTGCAGTGTTTTATGCTCTTGCAAACGATTGTTTTGTCTGGACGCTTGGTGTGCGGATGTTCAGCGGCGAAAAAGGTTTAAGCGGACTTAAAAAACTTGTAAATCCCTGCACTGCAGCATTTGCCGCGGCGTTGCTCATGCGGGCGTTTTCGCTTCGTTTTCCGCTTGTTTTTGCTGAATCGTTTGGCGCCATAGGTTCTGCAACCACACCGCTCTCAATGCTGTTTATCGGCTCTACGCTTGCGATAGTAAGACCATCTGAGGCGCTGAAAAATGTGCCGATATATATATTGACTGCAGTAAAAATGCTGATAATTCCGATTTTGCTCCTGCTGCTTTTGCCGCACGGCTTGATTTCCGCAGCGGCACGCGGCGTGCTGGTGCTTGAGGCGGCGATGCCGGGGCAGGTAGTGCTGGCGATACTGGCGAGTGAGTATAAACTTGACTCCGCATATGCGGCACAGGTGATTTTCATCACGACGCTGTTTTCACTTTTTACGCTGCCGCTTGTGTACTCGCTGATACAAATAATTTAGCAAGGAAGGAAAATTTATTGTGAGAATAGGAATAGGAAGTGACACGCATCGTTTTGCGCCCAACCGTGACTTTATACTCGGCGGAGTGAAGATAGAACACACAATGGGACTATTAGGGCATTCAGACGCGGACGCTCTTGCCCATGCAATTATAGACGCATTGTTAGGCGCGGCGGCAATGGGGGATATCGGGCGGCTCTATCCTGATACGGAGTACAAATACAAGAATATTTCAAGCATGAGTCTTTTGGAGGATACAGGACACATAATAACTAACGCGGGTTATGAAATTATAAATATTGACTCGATTATCATATTGCAAGCTCCGCGGCTTGCTCCGTATGTGGACAATATGATAACCAATGTTGCCGAAACGCTCGGATTAACGCGCTCCCAGGTCAGCGTTAAGGCGAAAACAAATGAGACGATGGGCTTTATCGGACGCGGCGAGGGTATAGAAGTGCGCGCCATAGCGCTCATAGAGTAGTAAAATTTAGGAGGAGAGTAAGTATGGCTAAAAAATACGTTATCGGACTTGACTATGGCAGCCTTTCGGGAAGAGCGGTACTGGTGGATGTTGAAAACGGACGCGAGGTAGCGACAAGCGTTTTTGAATATCCGCACGCGGTCATGGATGAATACCTGCCTGACGGGGTGACTAAGCTGGGTTATGACTGGGCGCTTCAAGACCCGCAGGATTATCTTGACGTTTTGTCGAATACCATCCCTGCGGTTTTGCGGGACGCTCAGGCTGCGCCGGAGGACGTAATAGGCGTGGGAATTGACTTTACCGCCTGTACGGTGCTGCCGGTAAAAAAGGATGGAACGCCGCTTTGCTTTTTGCCCGAATACAAATCCAACCCTCACAGCTATGTAAAGCTATGGAAGCATCATGCCGCCCAGCCGTGGGCGAATAAGCTTAACGAAATCGCGAGTGAGCGAGGCGAAGAGTTTTTGTCGCGCTATGGCGGGAAAATTTCGTCAGAATGGCTTTTCCCGAAGCTATGGCAGATACTTGATGAGGCGCCTGAAATATATAAAGCGATGGACTGCTTTGTAGAGGCGGCGGACTGGATGGTATGGCAGCTTACGGGCGAATTAAAACGCAACAGCTGCACAGCCGGGTATAAGGCAATCTGGAATAAGAAAAAGGGATATCCGTCCAAGGAGTTTTTCCGTGCGCTCGATGTGCGGCTTGAAAATGTTGTTGAGGATAAGCTTTCAACCGATATTTATTCTTTAGGACAGAAAGCAGGCGAAATAACTGCCGAGGCGGCGCGTCTTACCGGACTTTGCGAGGGTACTGCAGTTGCCGTGGCAAATGTTGATGCGCATGTTGCCATTCCCGCAGTTGGAATTACGGAGCATGGTAAGATGCTCATGATTTTGGGAACATCCACCTGCCATATATTTTTAGGCGAAGAGGAAAAGGTTGTGCCCGGAATGTGCGGCGTTGTTGAGGATGGAGTTCTGCCCGGATTTATGGGGTATGAGGCGGGTCAGTCATGCGTTGGCGACCACTTTGACTGGTTTGTAAAGACATGTGTTCCGAAGCGCTATTATGACGAAGCCGAAGCTCTTGATATGAACATACATAAGCTGCTGCGCGAAAAGGCAAAAAAACTCGCGGTGGGAGAAAGCGGACTGCTTGCGCTTGACTGGTGGAACGGAAACCGCTCGGTGTTGGTAGATGTTGACCTCACGGGTGTAATGTGCGGCATGACGCTGCTCACAAAGCCGGAGGAAATTTATCGCGCACTCATTGAAGCGACAGCCTATGGGACGCGTATGATTGTTGAAACCTTCAAGGAGAACGGTGTCCCCATTACAGAACTGTATGCTGCGGGCGGTATTTCTCAAAAAGATGAGCTTATGATGCAGATTTACAGCGATGTGACAAATATGGAAATACGTATTGCTGATTCGCTTCAAGCTCCGGCGCTGGGCAGTGCAATGTTTGGTGCACTTGCGGCGGGCGCAGAAAGAGGCGGTTATGACAATATAGTAGACGCGGCAAAAGCCATGAGCAAAGTCAAAGATTATGTTTACCGTCCTATTGCAGAAAATGTAACGGTTTATGACCGTCTGTTTGCCGAGTACAAGAGGCTCCATGATTATTACGGCCGCGGCGAAAACGATGTGCTTAAACATCTTAAAGAAATCAAAAAAGAGGCTGCTTGCGCAAAAAAATAAAAAAATCTGAAAAAATGTGTTGACAAACGCTTCTAAAATGAGTAAAATAGCCTTTGTCAGTTGCCGGTGTAGCTCAGTTGGTAGAGCAGCTCATTCGTAATGAGCAGGTCGCGGGTTCGAGTCCCTTCACCGGCTCCAAAAATCACGGCATTGGCATTTGCTCAGAGCAATGTCAAGCCGTGTTTTTGTATATTAAAAGGAGTTGAGATGTTGAACAAGCAAATCACAATCTCAAACTTAAAGATAAGCTATATTGACGAAGGTGAGGGTGAGCCGGTTCTCATCCTCCACGGCTGGGGTGCGAACAAGGAGATGTTTTCGTCCGTTGTTGCGCATCTTTCCAAAAAGTACCGCGTTGTTGTGCCTGACCTTCCGGGCTTTGGGGAGTCGCAGGAACCGCCAAAAGCATGGTGTGTTGCGGATTACGGCGTGTTTGCTGATGAGTTTATTAAAACGCTTGGTCTTAAAAACGCGGTTTGGATGGCGCATTCTTTCGGCGGCAGAATTGTTTTGAAAATCGCTCCGTGGTGTACGTATGCTCCAAAAAAAATAATTCTTGTCGCAAGCGCGGGAATAAAACCGAAACGCGGTCCTAAATACTACGTTAAGGTATATTCGTATAAATTGGCAAAACGGCTGCTGACACTCCCCGGACTGTCACGTTTTACAAAAAAAGCGTATGATAGGTTTAGGAGCAAAGCCGGCAGCACAGATTACAAAAATGCCTCTGACGTTATGCGTGCTACGCTGAGCCTTACAGTGAACGAGGATTTGCGAGGTAATTTACCTAAAATCAAGCAGAGTACGCTGCTTGTCTGGGGCGACTGTGATAGCGCAACACCTATTTCGGACGCGCGGCTTATGGAGTCTTTGCTGCCTGACTGCGGGCTGGCCGTGCTTGAAGGCGGAACTCATTTCGCGTTTTTGGAGCAGAACGGAAGATTCTTGAATATTATAGATTACTTTTTGGAGCATTAATATGTTACTTTATCTGTCAACCTACATTTTTATTTCAATAGTGCTTGCAGGGCTGTTGCTGACCGGACGGCTGCGCCATTTTACGCACATTCTGCAGCTTAACTCATACTATAACAGCCGCTATGCGAAATATTTTCAGACGCACCTGAGCGAGGTGTTTTCTCTAAAAATGCTTATTCCGCTTGCGGCGTATTCTTTCGCCTTTTGGCGTGAAAGTCTCGTCCCGGCATTTATAGGCTACGCCCTGCTTTTCCTCGTGCTTGACATGCTTTCGCCGAAACAGCGAGAAAAGAAGCCGTTTGTTTTTACTCCGCGCGCAAAACGCCTGCTTTTTACCCAGGGCGCTATTTTGGCGCTGCTCTTTTTTGTGTGCTTTTTCGCCGGCAATCTTACACTTGTGGGTTTTCTGGTGATAGAGCTGCTATGCCCTCTTATCGTTTCGCTCGCAAATGCTGTAAACGCACCCAAGGAAAAGAGAGTGAACGCCGCATTTACCGATAAGGCAAAAACTAAAATCGGCAAATGCAAAGATTTGAAGGTTATTGGAATCACCGGCAGTTTTGGCAAGACGAGCATGAAAAATTTCATTACGCAAATTCTTTCCCTGAGGTTTGACACGCTGATGACACCGGGCAGTTTTAACACCACAATGGGCGTTGTGCGGACTATAAACGAAAAGCTTTCCCCGCTCACAGATGTTTTCGTTTGTGAGATGGGCGCTAAAAACATTGGCGATGTCAGGGAAATATGTGATATTGTACATCCTGATATAGCCGTCATAACAGCCATAGGTGAAATGCATCTTGACACATTTAAGAGTGTGGACAACGTTGTTAAAGCCAAGTTTGAACTTGCCGATGCAGTAGAAAAAGAAGGGACTGTATTCTTAAATTACGATAATGAGTATATAAGGAGCCGCTCCGTTACCGGAAAGACTGTGACTTACGGCGTTTTTCCCGGCTGTGATTTTCGCGCTGTAAACATTCGCCAAACGCAAACCGGAAGTGAATTTGAAATAGAGCATGCCGGCGTTAAATCGCCTTTTAAGTCAAAGCTTCTTGGACTGCATAATGTGCAGAACCTCACCGGAGCGATAGCAGTTGCGGCGCATTTAGGGCTTGAGATGAAGGAAATTGCGCTTGCTGTGCGGCGCATAGAAGCAATAGAGCACAGGCTGCAGATTAAGGGTGCCGCGGGAATTACGCTTATTGACGATGCTTACAATTCAAACCCCGAAGGCGCTAAATACGCGCTGGAGGTTTTGAAAAACTTTGACGGATACCGTATCGTCATAACTCCGGGCATGGTTGAACTGGGTGAGCGCTCATATGAGCTGAATCGCGCATTGGGCCGAACTGCGGCGCAGTGTGCCGATTATATCATTGTTGTGGGCGAGATTAACCTGCGCGCGATTGCCGACGGCGCGCGGGAAGCCAATGTTGACGAGCGCCGGTTTTACGCCGCAAAAGATATAAGCGATGCGCTTAATCAAATGCGCGCGATTAACGCTGAAAAGAAAGTGGTTCTGCTGGAAAACGATTTGCCCGATAATTATTTATAGGAGGTAACAGCATGAAAATATCAGTAGGAGTCCTCTTTGGCGGAAAAAGCGTGGAACATGAGGTTTCAGTAATTTCCGCAGTACAGGCGATGAATGCGCTGGATAGTGAAAAGTACGACGTTGTGCCGATTTATATTACAAAGGATAACTTGCTTTATACGAGCGCCGAAATGCTTGATATTAAGGCATTCACAAATATTGAAGGGCTTCTTGCAAGAAGTGAGAACGTGTTTTTGTCGCGTGAGGGCGAACGTGTTGTCCTCACTCGTGTGAGACCTAAAAAATTTGGCGGGAATGCTGTTGCATACGCTGACATATTTTTGCCCGTCGTACACGGCACCAATGTGGAAGACGGTACGCTGGCGGGTTTTCTTGAAATGATAGGCGCGCCGTACTGCGGCTGTGATGTTGCCTCAAGTGCAATAGGGATGGACAAATACGCGCAGAAGGTATTGCTTCGTGACGCAGGAGTCAATGTGCTTGATGCCGTATGCTTTTTTGGAAAAGATTTTTTTCGTGACCCGGGTCCCGTTGTGGCGGAAATTGAGCGGAAGTTCGGCTATCCAGCAATTGTAAAACCCTTAAACTCCGGCAGCAGTGTGGGAATTTGCGTGGCGCACGATAAGGAAGCGCTGTTTGACGCGATAGAGGAAGCGTCGGCGTATTCGCCGCGTGTTTTGGTTGAAAGAGCGATAGTAAATCTGCGGGAAATTAACTGTTCCGTGTTGGGCGACGCGGAAAACGTGCGCGCAAGCGTTTTGGAGGAGCCGCTTTCAACCGGTGATATTTTGGCATATGATGACAAATACCGCGGCGGGTCAAGTAAGGGGATGAGTTCCCTTTCGCGCAAAATCCCCGCAGAGGTGACTTCAGAACAGGAAAAAGCGATTAAGACTATGTGCATCAAGGCATTCAAAGCTTTAGGCTGCTGCGGCGTTGTCAGGATAGACACTATGATTGACGCAGACACGGGAGAAATTTATTTTAACGAAATAAATACCATTCCCGGTTCTCTGGCGTTTTATCTTTGGGAAGAGGCGGGTCTTTCGTTTACAGACATGCTGGACGAAGTTATAGCGCTGGGCAAAAAACGGTCGAGAGAACGCCGTGCACTCACTTTCAGCTATGATGTGAACTTGCTTTCCGAAGTAGGAGCCAGGGGCATTAAAGGCGCTAAGGGTAAAAACGGAAGATAGGGGTCTGAAAAATGAGTATTCTCGCAAGCGTTGCCGAAATGATAGGCGTTGTGGCGGCCGCAACATCAGGTACGCTGCTTGGACTGCGTAAAAATTTTGATATGTTCGGGGTAATTTTTCTTGCTATTATCACAACCATCGGCGGAGGAATAATTCGCGATGTGTTCCTCGGTCATTTGCCTCCTCGCGCGTTTGAAAACCCTGCGTTTGTGGCAGTGGCGACGGCAGTGGCACTTTTTGTCGCGGTATTTTACAAAGTAATAAAAAACCCGATTATTGAGGGGATGGCACAGGGCATTTTGTATTTCGATGCCATAGGTCTCGGTTCATTTTGCGCAATCGGGTTTTATTATGCTATATGCGATGGTGCAAACAGCGGATTCCTTGTAGTAACGGTTGCCGTATTCACGGGGATTGGCGGCGGTATGCTGCGAGACATTCTCGCGAACCGCATCCCCTTTGTCTTAAAACGCGATATCTATGCAATGGCGGCGGTTATCGGCGCGCTTGCTGCGTATCTGCTTCACCCATATGTAGGAGCGGACGCGGCGCTTTACATATGTATGTGTATTACAACGCTCATCCGCGTGCTTGCTTTGAAATTTGACATACAGCTCCCGCCGTTTATGATTGATATAAACAGGGGACGATAAAATGCTCTCTGAAAGGAATTTGATGGTGATGAAGAAATTTTTGATGGGTAACGAAGCGATTGCGCACGGTGCGCTTGACGCAGGTGTGACATTCGTTTCAGGCTACCCCGGCACCCCGTCCACCGAGGTGCTCGAGTGTGTCGCGAGAGAAAAGAGCGCAGATGTCTATGTGGAATGGTCCGTCAATGAAAAGAGCGCGCTCGAAATTGCCGCCGGAGCCTCTTATTCGGGAGCGCGTGTAATGGTAACCATGAAGCAAGTCGGATTAAATGTCGCTTCAGACCCGCTTATGAGCCTTGAATACATCGGGATAAAGGGCGGCATGGTTATTGTTGTCGCAGATGACCCCGGACCGATTTCCTCGCAGACAGAACAGGATACGCGCCGTTTTTCACAGTTTTCAAAGGTGCCGCTGCTTGACCCGGCGACCCCGGAGGAAGCGTATGAAATGACGCGAGATACGTTTGATATTTCGGAAAAATACCGCACACCGGTAATAATCCGTCCCACAACTCGTGTTTCACACTCATGTGCCGATGTAACCCTTCGCCCCGCAGCTGCGCCTCAAAAGGGCAGCGGTTTTGTAAAGGGCAAGGAGTGGGTGATTTTTCCGCGTACATCGTATTTGAACCATGTCAGAATTGCCAAGCGTGATGTTGAGTTGGCGCATGAATTTTCTTCCTATCGCTATAATACAGAAGAAGGCGAGGGAAGGCGTGCAATAGCCACCGGAGGTGTGCCGTATTTGTACACGCGGGAAGCGCTTGCTCTTCTCGGACAGGAACAGTGCAAGGTGTTTCGTGTGGCAACGCCGTATCCCTTCCCGGAGGCGGCGGCGCTGAAATTTCTGGAAAGCGTGGATGAGGTTCTAATTGCCGAAGAACTTGACGATACAATAGAGCATTATTTAATATATCTTATAGGGAAATACCGTCTTAATGTTTCCGTGCGCGGCAGAGCCGATGGTTTTATGCCGTCCGCCGGTGAGCTCAGTACAGAAATAATCAAGCAAAAAGCGGCGGAGTTTTTGGAAATAAAAGCTGATACGCATGAAGCCGCAGCGCCGGAGGAGCTTCCCGTACGTCCGCCAGTGCTCTGTGCAGGCTGCCCGCACAGAGCGTCGTTTTTCGCGGTAAAGGAGGCAATGAAGGGACGCAAGGCCATCTTTTCGGGCGACATAGGATGCTATACACTGGGAAATGCCGCGCCGCTTGACGCGGTGGATACGTGTCTTTGCATGGGAGCGGGAATCACTATAGCGCAAGGTATTCATACAATTCAGCCGGACAGTGTGAATTTTGCCTTTATAGGAGACTCAACTTTTTTTCATACAGGAATTGCCGGAGTAGTGAACGCAGTATATAACGACCACGACATAGTAATAGTCGTGCTTGATAATTCGACAACCGCAATGACAGGTCATCAGCCGCATCCGGGTACAGGTAGAACAGTGACCGGAGAGGTTAGCGAAAAAATAAGCGTGTATAATGTCCTTTCAGCAATCGGTGTTAAATGTATCAAACGCGCTGACCCGCTTGATTTAGAAGCGGCGAAAAAAGCTGTAATCCAGGCTGCGGATTTTCATGGAGTGAGCGCGGTATTGTTTGAGTCGCCGTGCGCGGCGCTTTTCAAGAGCGAAAAAAGATGCGTCGTAAACGATAAGTGTGTGGGCTGCCGTGCGTGCATAAACAAGCTGGGCTGCCCTGCGATATCGTTCGAAAATTCGCGAGCTGTGATAGATGTAACACTGTGCAGCGGCTGTACTCTTTGTACGCAGGTTTGCCCATGCGGTGCGATTGAAACAGAGGAGGCGTAAAAATGAATATAGTTCTTTCCGGAGTCGGCGGACAGGGAATAGTGCTTGCATCGAAGCTTATTGCAAAAGCCGCTATGAACGCCGGCAAAAGAGTCCGGACGGCGGAAACGATAGGAATGGCGCAGCGCGGCGGCTGTGTTGTAAGCCATGTCAGAATTGGGGACTCATATTCTCCAATTGTGCCGCTCGGCGAGGCGGATACGCTGATAGGTTTTGAGCCGTTTGAGGCGGCAAGAGCGTTGGCTTATTTGAAAGAAGGCGGCACGGTAGTTGTCAGCAGCAGAGCAATTATGCCTGTGACTGCGTCGCTTGGTATGCAGACGCTTGATGCGGAAAAGGCTCTTGAATTTCTCAGACATAATGCCCGTGTTGTCGTTGTCGATGCGCAAAAGGCGCAGGAGCTTTATGGCGCCAAAACTCTCAACATGGCGCTACTTGGGGCTGCTGCACGCGATAATGCGCTTCCGGTAGGAATACAGGAGATAGAGTGCGCTATACGCGAGAGCGTGAAACCACAGTTTGTGAAAATGAATATCAAAGCGCTGCACCACAAATTTATAGAAACTAAAAACTATAAATAAAAAACACTTGACATTCTGTAAAAGTTGTGCTATCATACTGCAGTAACCGCTCGGAGAAGGTTAAAAAAGGTTTTACCTGCCTTGCTTTGGCGAGTCCATAAAAATGGGAGGTGCTACAGTATGTACGCAATTATTAAAACAGGCGGAAAACAGTATCAGGTTAAGGTAGGCGACGTAGTCTTTGTCGAAAAGCTTGATGCTCCGGTGGATTCCGCAGTGGTGTTTGACGAAGTTTTGGCTCTCAATAACGATACAGCTTTTACGGCGGGAACGCCTACGGTTCAGGGAGCAAGTGTAGAGGGAAAGGTTCTCTCACAGGCGAAGAGCAAAAAAGTCATCGTTTTTAAGTACAAGGCTAAAAAAGGGTATCGCAACAAAGCGGGTCATCGTCAGCCTTATACAAAAGTTGAAATTACGGCAATTAACGCGTAGCAATGATTATGTTTAAGATTTGCCGCGAGGATGGCGGCATTATTACAGAGTTGACAGTTCGCGGACATGCAGAATACGCAAATAAGGGGCGCGATATAGTTTGTGCAGCGGCGACTACCGCGCTTTGGATGGCAGTTTCGCATATTGAACGCGCTTCTCTTGCGAAGGTGAAAACTGTAGACGAGGAAGGCTATGTGAACTGTATCATCTCACCGCAGCGCGAAGAAGGGGCGGATGTGCTCTTGGACGCGCTGGTGGAATGTATGCGCGCTCTTGCGGCGCAGTATCCGAAAAATCTTTTCATTACGGAGGTGTAGAGAAAATGTTTGCACTTGATATTCAGTTATTTGCTCATAAAAAAGGTGTGGGTTCCACAAAGAACGGCCGTGATAGTGAGTCCAAGCGTCTGGGAGCTAAAAGGGCTGACGGGCAGAGTGTGCTTGCCGGCAATATTCTTGTTCGCCAGAGGGGGACAAAAATCCACCCTGGGATTAATGTTGGACGCGGAAGCGATGATACGCTTTTTGCTCTTTGCGACGGAAAGGTTCGTTTTGAGAGAAAAGGTAAAGACAAGAAACAAGTTTCGGTTTATTCCGCTTGATTTTGCATTGACAAAAATCCCAGAGTTATCTCGGGATTTTTTGTTTTGAGAGGTAAATATGTTTGTTGACATCGCGCAGATTTTTGTGAAGTCGGGCAGCGGAGGCAACGGTCTGGTTTCTTTCAGACGTGAAAAGTACGTTCCCGCAGGAGGTCCGGATGGCGGCGACGGCGGACGCGGGGGCAGCGTAATCCTTCGTGTGGATACGTCGCTTACAACGCTTATGGATTTTCGCTATAAGCGTTCTTATTGTGCCCGAAACGGAGAGGATGGAAAACCGCGCAACTCCAAGGGCGCGGATGGAGAGGATTTGTTCATCCATGTTCCCAGAGGCACCGTTGTACGAGACGCAGACAGCGGAAAAATCATTGTGGATATGTCCGAGGAAAACGGAGAATATATTATTGCAAAGGGCGGCGGCGGTGGCTGGGGAAACACACATTTTGCCACACCTACGCGCCAGGCGCCCAAATTTGCGAAAAATGGAATCGATGGTGAAGAAAAAAATATTACACTGGAGCTAAAGCTTATTGCAGATGTTGCGCTGGCGGGGTTCCCGAATGTCGGGAAATCTACGCTGCTTGCGCGAGTAAGCGCGGCGCGCCCGAAAATTGCGGATTATCACTTTACCACGCTTTCGCCGAATCTCGGAGTAGTAAAAATAGATGAGGGCAAGAGCTTTGTCCTTGCCGACATTCCGGGGCTTATTGAAGGCGCTTCGGACGGAGTCGGGCTGGGACATGATTTTTTGCGCCATATAGAGCGCACAAGGCTTATTATTCATGTTGTAGATGTAACGGGACATGAGGGCAGAGACCCGATTGAGGACTTCGAGAAGATTAACGAGGAACTGCGCCTTTATAGCCCCGCCCTTGCCGAGCGTGAGATGATAGCGGCGGCGAACAAGATTGATTCCGCCGCAAAAGAAAGCAGAGAGCGCTTTGCGAAATACATTTCCGCTAAAGGCTTGAAACTGTTTGAGATTTCCGCCGTAACCGGGGAGGGAGTGCGTGAGCTGATGCTGTACGCTCATTCGAGAATAGAGCAGCTGCCCCCGCTTACTGTGTTTGAAAGTGAGATTATTGAACAGCCGCGTGAGGAAGAAGTCCCGTTTGAAATCAGACGCGACAATGAGTTTTATGTGGTTGAGGGGCCGCTTATAATGCGGCTGCTTCGAGGAGTGAATTTTGAGGATGTTGACAGCCTGAATTATTTTCAGCGAGCGCTTCGCCGCTTCGGCATCATAAGCGCGCTTGTCGAAAAAGGCGCCAGAGAAGGAGACAGCGTAAGGATGTACGATGCGGAATTTGACTTCATACAGTAAAGGATTTGCTGAGATGAAAATAGGACTTTACGGCGGTGCGTTTGACCCTGTGCATAACGGGCATGTGGCGGTTATGCGCGCTGCGCACGACGAAGGAATCGAAAAAATCATACTCATCCCCTGCGGGAACATGCCGCACAAAAGAAGCGGAGCGCAAACAGACGCGCAAAGCCGTATTGATATGCTTTCTCTCGCCGCAGAGGATATGCCGTATTGTGAAATTTCCTCATACGAGATTCAAAAGAGCGAGGTTTCCTACAGTGCGGATACGGTGGAATACTTCGCATCAGTCTATGATAAGGATGAAATCCATTTTATTGTGGGTGCGGATTCATATGACTATATAAAGGACTGGCATCAGCCGGAGCGGATATTCGCCTCTTCAAAGGTGGTTGTTTTTCCGCGTGAAGGATATGAAAGGCAGCAGGGCGCACAGTATATAAACATGGCTAAGGTAAACGTGTCCTCAAGTGAAATCCGCGAAAAAATTAAATTGGGACAAGATGTGTCAAATCTATTGCCAAAACGTGTTTTGGAATATATAATAAATAACGGACTCTACAAATAGTTTTGGGCGAGGTGTTTTACTTTTATGCTAAGTGAACAGGAAATGCTCAATCGGTTAAAAGCAACTCAGAAGGAGAGCCGCTTCCGTCATACGCTCGGTGTGGCGAAAGAAGCGGTTCGCCTTGCTCCGCGCTACGGCGTTGATAAGCAAAAGGCGTATGTTGCGGCTCTTTTGCACGACTGCGCGAAAAATTTTGACGAAACTCGGTTTAAGGAAATTGCAAATGAATACGGCGTTACTCTGGACGAATTTGCGCAGAAGGAAAAGGCGCTTATTCACGCGTATTTGGGAGCGGCGGTCGCGTATAAGGATTACGGAGTTAAAGATGCTGAAATTTTAGACGCGATATATTATCATACGACGGCGCGGGCGAATATGCCTCCGCTGGAAAAACTGATTTACATAGCCGATATGATAGAGCCGGGGCGGACAATGCCGCAGGCGAACGAGATTCGGCGCTTAGTAGATGTGGATTTGGACAGCGCTATTATATATGCAATAGACTGTTCGATAAAGCACGTTATACGCAAGGGACGGCTTATTCACCCCGATTCCATACTTGCGAGAAATTACCTGATTGAGATGAGGGAGAGCAGCGATGAACGCAACGGATAAAGCGCAGGCGGCAGTAAAAATATTGGATTCAAAAAAAGCTAAAGATATTGTAGTTTTGTATGTCGAGCAAGTGACGTATATATGCGACTATTTCGTGATTTGCACCGCAACCAATGTGCGGCAGCTTGATGCGCTTGTCCGCGAATTGTGTGACAAGATGGCGCAAAAGGGAATTGACGCGGCACGTGTGGAAGGCGCGGCAAACTCAGGTTGGATACTGGTGGATTTTGGAGACGTTGTGGTGCATCTTTTCAAGGGCGACACACGAGAGTTTTACGGCTTGGAGAGCCTCTGGAGCGATGCTGAGCGCGTGGAACCCTCTTTAGAGGAAAAATAAATGTATAACGCTTTTGCTTATATATATGACGATTTGATGCGGGACGTAGATTATGCTGCATGGTCTGATTACTATCTAAAAATTGCGAACCGCTTCGGTGTTCGACCCGCTTGTGCGTTGGAACTGGGATGTGGAACGGCTTCGCTTTCCTTGGAGTTTTCAAGGCGCGGAGTTGATATGATTGGAGTTGACGTTTCAGAGGATATGCTTGCCGTTGCGGCAAAAAAATGTGCCGGGCGGAATATTCTTTTGCTTAATCAAAACATGGCGGATTTTGAACTGTACGGCACGGTAGATGCAGTTTTTGCCAGCCTTGACAGTGTTAATTATCTGACAAAAAAGCATGACCTGAGGCGTATGTTCGCGCTTGTGAACAACTACCTTAACCCGGGCGGAATTTTCGTGTTTGACGTAAATACCGAGTACAAGCTGCGCAATGTTTTGGGAAATAATACATTTACATATGATGACGGTGAAATATGTTATATTTGGCATAGCGCCTACAACACAAAAAGCCGTCTGTGTGGATTTGATTTAACTTTTTTTGTGAAAAATAACGAACATTATCTGCGCTTTGATGAGATGCAGCAGGAACGCGCCTATGCAGAGAGTGAGATTATACAAGCCTCATGTATGGAATTTTTGGCTGCTTACGAAGCGCTGACCTTCAAGGCTCCTCGTGAAAAGAGCGAGCGATTGGTTTTTGTTATGCGGGAAAAGGGGAAACTGTTATGAGCCGCGCTGTTATTATAGGCGGAGGCGCGGCGGGGATGATGGCTGCCATTTGTGCAGCGCGCCGCGGCGTGGAAACAATTATCGTAGAGCGCAACGACAGGCTTGGTAAAAAGCTTGGCATTACAGGCAAAGGGCGCTGCAACATAACAAACGCCTGTGATGTTGAGGACATATTCTTAAATATTCCCACTAATCCCAAATTCCTTTACAGTGCGATTTATTCCTTTACAAACGGGGATTGCATACGTTTTTTTGAAGACCTCGGCGTACCAACCAAGGTGGAGCGCGGCGGTCGGGTTTTCCCGCTTTCGGACAAGGCGGCGGATGTGGTAAACGCTTTGAAAAGCGCTGTTGAGGGCTCTGGAGTTGTGGTGTATCGTGCGCGTGCGTGCGGCATAAAAATAAAAAACGGTGCGGCAGCAGCGGTTGTTACCGATAATGGCGAGATAAGCTGCGATGCTGCGCTTATTGCGAGCGGCGGCAAGAGCTATCCGCAGACCGGTTCAGAGGGAGATGGGTATGCTATCGCGCACGCCGCAGGGCATACAATCACACCGCTTGCGCCTTCACTTGTGCCGCTTGAGGCGCATGAAACAGCCTCGCTTAGTGGGCTTGCCCTAAAAAATGCAAAGCTTGTAATAAAAGATGAGAATGACAGTGAAATATTTTCGGACTTCGGAGAAATGCTGTTTACACATTTTGGACTTTCGGGACCTATTGTGCTTTCGGCGAGCAGCCATATGCGCTCCTGCAAGCGTTATACGGCACATATAGACTTAAAAAGCGCACTTGATGAAAAAAAGCTTGACGCCAGACTTTTGCGCGATTTTGAGAAATATGCGCGGCGCGACGCGTCAAACGCGCTTGATGATTTGCTGCCCGGAAAGCTTCGTCCGTTTACTGTTAAACGCTGGGGGATAGATGCGCATAAAAAAGTGTCGCAGATTACCCGCGAAGAACGCGTTGCATTGGCAAAGCTTCTTAAAGACATGAAGTTTGAAATAAAGGGTTTCCGCCCGATTTCCGAGGCAATAATAACGTCTGGAGGCGTAAGTGTTTCGGAGATTAATGCACATACAATGGAGAGTAAGCTTGTGCGCGGGCTGTATTTTGCAGGCGAAGTGATAGATGTTGACGCATATACCGGGGGATTTAATTTGCAGATAGCCTTTTCAACGGGACATCTTGCCGGAATAAATATGTGTGGGGAGAGAAGCTGAATGGAGTATGACAGCAGAGATATTGCAAAGGTTGCAATTACAATGGCTATGACAGATGACCGCGCCGAAGAAGCAAAAGCTAAGGAAGAAGCGGCAGCACGCGGAATACGCGCAGCTGCGGTGGACTTCGGAGGCGAATTTATCCCCTCCATGTCAAAGCTTGTGGAGAGGGCGGTTGTTGCCGCAAAACGTGAAGGAATTATAAATTCATCTCACCTTGAAGAGGGCGCCGTAGCAGGTGCGGCGCGTGAAGCCCTTACGCAAATTATGCCAAAGGCGCTTGGACTTAACGTAGGCGGGAAAATAGGGCTTGCACGCTGTGAGGAGCATATGGCTGTATCGGTATTTTTCGGAATAGGTCTTTTGCACCTGAACGAAATCAGCGTAGGATTGGGACACCGGGCGCTTTAGAATCTGATTTTTGGAGAAGGGTATGGTGAACGCTATGTCAAAGACAGTTCAGATAGCAATCGACGGTCCGGCTGGAGCAGGTAAAAGCACCATTTCCAAGCTGTTGGCAAAGGAACTGGGATATGTCTATATTGATACGGGCGCTATGTACCGCGCGGTAGGGCTGAAAGTTCTGCGATGTGGGTACAGCTCAAAAGATGCTGAGGCGGCCGAGCAAGTTTTGAAAACTCTTGATATTGATATACGTCCGAGCGCGGGAGCACAGAAGGTTTTTCTCGATGGCGAGGATGTTTCCGAACTGATTCGTACGCCTGAGGTGTCAATTGCGGCGTCTGATGTTTCTGCAATTCCGGCCGTTCGCTTGGCAATGGTAGAGCTGCAGCGAAATCTTGCCGCATCGCGTAATGTTATAATGGATGGACGCGATATCGGAACCTATGTTTTGCCAAATGCTGACATCAAAATTTTTCTTACGGCTTCACCTGAGGACAGGGCGCTCCGCCGCTACAGGGAGCTTATAGAAAAAAATGTGAAAGCAGATTATGATGAAGTCTTAAATGACATGCTGTATCGTGACAAAAACGATTCCACACGTGCTATGGCGCCTCTTTGCGCCGCACCTGACGCCGATATTATCGATACTACAGGCAATGCGCTTGAAAAGTCGGTGGAGATTTTGCGAGAACACATAGAAACGAGGCTGAAAAATGTTCTATAGCTTTGCGGTTGGTCTTTTGCGCGTGTTTTTGGTGTTGTTTAGTTTTATACGTGTTTATGGCAGAGAGAACATGCCTAAAGAGGGCGGGGCTTTCGTGTGTTCAAACCATATAAGTAATTTTGACCCCGTTGCCGTTGGAGTTGCTGTTCCGAGAAGACTCACCTTCATGGCGAAGTCAGAACTTTTCGAGATTCCGCTTTTCGGGCGGCTAATCAATGCGCTCGGAGCTTTTCCGATACATAGGCATAAAGGCGATGCCGCAGCAATAAAGGCGACGCTGAAAATTGCGAAAGCTGGCGGCGCTACGCTTATTTTCCCCGAAGGAAAAAGAGTCAAAAGAGGTGAGCGCATAGCTGTCAGACCATCGCTGATTCGCTTGGCCATTCAGGCAAAGGTGCCCATTGTTCCGGTGGCTACAAATGGCAAGTATTTTCCCTTTACAGGCTTGAAAGTGTATATAGGAAAACCCATTTACTACGATAAGTATTATGTAAATCTTCCTTCACCGGAAGAGATGCAGTATCTTGCGGATGAGTTGATGGACAAAATTTATTCAATGATAAAATGAGGTAGGTTATGATACAAGTTGCCAAAAGTGCAGGCTACTGTTTTGGGGTAAGCCGCGCGCTTGATATGGTGGAAAAAGGCGCCCAAAGCGGAGAACGTATTGTTACGCTGGGACCGATAATACATAACAAACGCGTGGTTGAAAGTTTACACAAGCGCGGCGTAGAAAGCGTTGACAGTATCGACGAGATTCCCGCGGGAGCGACTGTTGTTATCCGAAGTCACGGAGTTCCGAAAGAAACGGAGGACATATTAAAGAGCCGCGGTATTAAATATATAGACGCCACTTGTCCTTTCGTAAAAAAAATTCATAATATAGTACGCGAAAATTACCTTGCAGGAAAACAGATAGTAATAATAGGCGATAAAGAACACCCGGAGGTTTGGGGTATCAACGGCTGGTGTGATTACAGCGCCATAATAATATCTACAAATGAGGATGCTGAAAACGCGATTTTCCCTGATATTCCCATATGCGTCGTGTCTCAGACGACGTTTGAACGCAAATTGTGGGAAATTTTTTTGAAAACTATAAAAAATGCTTGCAAAGTGGTAGTGTCTTTTGATACAATATGCAGTGCGACAAATGAACGTCAGGAAGAAGCTGCGGCTTTGGCCGCACAGAGCGATGTATTTGTTGTTGTCGGGGGTTCAATGAGTTCAAACACGAAAAAGCTCTTTGACATTGCACGCGCCATATGTCCCAACACGTATTTTGCGGAAGATGCTGAAAGTCTTCCAAATGGGATAGCACAGCGCGGCGCGCGAATTGGTATAACCGCCGGCGCTTCAACGCCGGATTGGATAATTAAGGAGGTTTGTAACATTATGCAAGAAGAAGAAAAAAACATTGCTTCTGCAACAACAAATCAAGGAAATGGAGAGTTGACTTTTGCCGAGGAACTGGAACAATCCCTCGTCACTTTGAATACAGGTCAAGTGGTTAACGGTACCGTTATTGGTATTACCCCCACTGAAGTGTATGTGAACCTTGGCTATAAAGCCGACGGAATCATTCCCGTGGAGGAACTCACCGGAGACCCTGACGTAGACCCTGCATCAGTAGTCTCGATAGGTGACAAGGTTACGGTTTTTGTTGTGCGTGTGAACGATGTGGAGGGCTATGTGAAGCTTTCCAAGAAAAAAATTGATGCCCTTAAGGGGTGGCAGGAAATTGAAAACGCCAACGGCACCGATACCGTGTTTGACGGCAAGGTACTCGAAGCGGTAAACAAGGGTATCATCGTTCTGACAAACGGATGCCGTGTTTTCGTACCTGCGTCTCAGGCTAACGACCGTTTTTTGAGCGATTTGTCATCTTTGGTCGGCAACAATGTACGGCTTAGAATCATTGACATTCGTGAGGACAGACGCGGCAAAAAGGCAATTGGCTCCATCAAGAGCGTAATGTCCGAGGAACGCGAAAGGAAGTCCTCCGAATTTTGGAACGGAGTCGAGGTTGGCAAGCATTACAGCGGCGTCGTTAAGACGATAACTGCTTTCGGTGTGTTTGTGGATATCGGCGGAGTGGACGGACTTGTGCATATTTCTGAGCTTTCCTGGTCGCGTATTAAATCGCCCTCCGAAGTGGTTAACGTGGGTGATGTTATTGACGTCTATATTATTGATGCCAACAAGGAAACCGGCAAGATTTCGCTTGGGTACAGAAAGCCCGAGGACAACCCGTGGTCAAAAGCACAGGCTCAGTTTAATGTTGGTGACGTTGTGAATGTTAAGGTTGTGCGGCTTTGCGCTTTTGGAGCTTTTGTAGAGCTCATAAAGGGTGTTGACGGCTTAATTCACGTATCTAAAATTGCTAATGAGCGAGTGGCAAAACCCGATGACGTGCTTAAGGTCGGACAGTTTGTGGAAGCTAAAATCACAGACACGGATTGGGACAACAAGAAAATTGGTCTTTCAATGAAGGCGCGTATGTGGACGAGTACGGAATGATTGTATTTGCGGCGCGTATTGTTTTGATTGCGTTTATTGCCGCAGTTTTTATGCTCATACTGCTTTTGCTTTTAAGACAACGCGCAGCTGTGCGCAGCGGCGTCTCCGCCTCCGAAAATCAAGAAGGTACGAGAACTGACCGACAGAGAAAAGGGCGATTTTTGCAGCTGTGCGCGATTGATGAAAAATACCGCACGCATTATTTTGCGCCGCAGTATAATAATGATGTATCACTCCAGGAAGTTTGTGACAGATTTCGAGACTATGCTGCGTCACAAATGGAACTTTGGTATGACGATAGTACCGTTCGCCAATTTTTAGCAGGGATGGCATCTTCTCAGCTAATCATAATTCAGGGACTTGAGGGAACAGGAAAGACATCGCTGCCCTACGCAATGGGCAAGTTTTTTGGCAAAGACGCTACGATTGCCTCTGTGCAGCCCGCGTGGCGTGACAGGGCGGAGCTTTTAGGTGAATTTAACGAGTACACAAAGACGTTTGGCGAAACAAAAGTGCTTAAACGTATATATGAATCGCTTTACAGCGACGGGATTGACTTTATTGTATTTGATGAAATGAACATTGCTCGTGTGGAGTATTATTTTGCGGAGATGCTCTCGGTCTTGGAACACCCTGACCCGAATGAGTGGGTGATAGAGATTGTTTCGGATGCACAGCCGTCAGACCCGGCTCTGTTAGAGGACGGCAAGCTTAGACTTGCGCATAACTTATGGTACATAGGTACAGTGAACAACGATGATACAACATTTATGGTCTCGGACAAGGTTTACGACCGAGCGACGGTTATAAATCTCGATTCGAGGGGCATCAAGTTTGACGCGCCTAAGACACAACAGCTTCCGCTTGGTTATGAATATCTTTCCATGCTGTTTGAAAAAGCATGGAAAGAACATCCGCTTTCCGAGGCAACGTGCGAGAACATTTCAAAGCTCGATATATTTATCATAGCAAAAATGCATGTCGCTTTTGGCAACCGTATTATAAAACAGATGAAAAAATATGTTCCTGTTTTTGTCGCGTGCGGCGGCGGAGAGTTGGAGGCAGTTGACTGTATTATGGCGAGCAAAGTTTTCAGAAAACTATCCAACCTCAATTCGGAGCTTATCCGCGGCGAGCTTGACAATTTGGTCGCGTTTATGAATGAGCTTTTCGGTGAGGATTCGATGCCTCTGTCAAAAGCTTACATAGATAGATTGCGATAAGATTTTGCATCCACCGATAAAGGAGACGAAGCCATGTCGTTTTTTTCAAACATAACAAAAAATGGAAAGATAAAGAAAATCAAAAAGGAAATCGATGAGATTGAGAGAAAGCGTTCCCGTTCTCAATCAGCGTTAGTGCAGGCGATTTTGACTCACAGCGATCCTGACGAGCAGGATGTGGAGTTTTTCAATATGTATACGGCGCAGATAGAGCAGCTGCGTCATAAGATGGCGGAACTCAACATATGACGGTCTTGATTATTGCTGCTGTTTTATTTGCTCTGGCTGCGGCTGCGCTTTATGCGGCGCCAAAAACGGTAGAGTATACTCTTTCCTCGCCAAAGATTATTACGAATGTTAAAATTGTTTTTCTTTCCGATACGCATGGAAGGCGGTTTGGAGAAAGGGAAAAATGTTTTCTTGCTCTTGCGCGCAGCGAAAAAGCTGATATACTTGTCTTGGGCGGAGACATAACAGACGAAAAGACAAGCGCCGATTACCTTGAAAAATTTCTTTGTGAGATGCAGGACATCGCGCAGCTTCGTGCTGTTGTTTCGGGAAATCACGAAATGAATATGCCGAAAACATTTGAGCGCTATAAAAAAGTGTATGAGGAAAATGGCATCAACGTTTTACACGGAAATTTTATTGAATTTGCGAACATCAGACTGTACGGAATAGTTTCGCCGAGAGCGGTTTCCCGTCTGAAGAAAACGCAGCGCGAGCAAGATGAGACGCGAAAAGCGATTGAAGAACTCGGCGAACTTGATAAAAGCTTTTACAATATTCTTATTGCGCACAGACCCGAATTTATAAATGAATATGAGAACAGCGCGTTTGATGCCGTTATTTCCGGTCATGCTCACGGCGGTCAAGTCCGTATACCTTTTTTGCTTAACGGACTTTTCGCGCCCAATCAGGGAATATTCCCGCGCAGAGCCGGAGGGAAGTACTCCGGAGCAGTGACGCAAATTGTCGGCAGGGGACTTTCCTATAACCCGCTCCGCCCCAGAGTTTTTAACAGGTGCGAAGTTGTGTCAATTACATTGTCGCCCCCGTTGAGCCTGAAAGTAAAGAATTAGGTCAAAAGTTGTTTACAAACAGTTTACACTTTATCTGTTGTTCAGATTCAAAATTAGAGTTATAATATAACTGTCAGATAGAGAGGAGTGACGATTTGATACGGCTTTTACTGATAAACGGGCCCAATATGAATATGCTCGGCATAAGGCAGCCCGAAATTTACGGGTATGATTCGCTCGATGATATTGAAGCAATCGCCTCGGCGCGCGCAAAATCTCTTGGCGCACAGTTGGAATGTTTTCAATCAAACAGTGAGGGTGCAATAATAACGCGGTTACATGAGGCTTATGGCAAGGTGGACGGAATACTGATTAATCCTGCGGCGTTTACGCATTACAGCTATGCCATAGCGGACGCGATTGCGGCGGTGGGGATTCCGACAGTCGAAGTTCATATGAGCGATATAAACAGCCGCGAGAATTTTCGCAAGATAAGCGTTACGGCGCCTCAATGTATTGCGCAAATATCAGGAAAAGGAAAAGAGAGTTATTCCGTCGGTGTTGAAAAAATAGTAGAATATATTACGAAAGAGAAGTAATGATTTTATGTATGAGAAGAGAATACAAAGACTGCGCGGAAGCATGCGTACAAAAAACCTTTCGGCGGTTTTGCTGTCATCATTTGAAAACAGGTTTTATTACAGTGGCTTTTCCGGAGCTTCAGGAGCAATGCTGATAACGGAGCAAAGCGCCTATCTTTTTGTGGATTCAAGATTTTTGGCTCAGGCGGAGGCCGAAGCAAAAGGCTGCAAAACTGTTCTTATTCAACCTTCACTCTATGAGACGCTCAACAGCAAGCTGAGCTTAGAACACGTGGCGCGTATGCTGTATGAGGATAAGGAGTTTTCAGTATATCAGTTTGAAGCGTTCAAAAACAATATTGTAGTCAGCGACCTGGTTGCCGGAAGCGATATGCTCGCAAGAATCCGCAGCGTGAAAGATGAGGATGAGATAGAGATAATGTCGCGCGGTGCGCATCTGTGTGACGAGGCGTTTTCGTATATTCTCTCTAAGGTACGCGCTGGCGCAACGGAGAAAGAGCTTTTGCTCGATTTGGAAGTATTCTTAAAGCGCAACGGGGCACAAAAAGTCTTTGAGAGTTCAAGGATTCTTACCGGAATCAGAAGCGCTTCAATGTACTTTGAGTCAAGCAATGCTGAAATTACAGACGGAGATATCTTGCTTATTGATTTTGCAGTACGTTATGAAAACTATTGCATAAAAATGGCAAGAAGTGTCGCCGTAAAAATTGCGGACGACAGAATGAGAGAAATATACAGCATCCTCTTTTATGCACAGGCTAAGTCGCTGAACCTGCTTAAAAGTGCGACATCCTTGTGCGAGGCAAACCAACAGATGAAAGACAATATGGCATCGTTTGGATATGGAGACAGCTTTTACGGCGTCTATGAGAACGGTGTGGGAATTGCGGACTCTGAATTTCCGAACCTGCGCGACAGTAAGACGATTCTTTTGAAGGGCAATGTTTTGTGCGTGGCGCCGGCGATATTAGTCAGCGATTACGGCGGGATGAAAATTGCTGATACTGTTGTCGTGGGCGACGAGGGCGGCGTGTCTTTGACGAATTCGCCCAGAGAACTTTTGACGGTGTAAGGAGAAGGACAATACCGGCTTTTGCAGGCATGGTATTGTCCTTTTAGTTTTCGCTGCGCTTGTTTTTGGAGCAACCTATTAAAAACCCTATCCCGCCAAGCGCAAAGTCACGCAGCTGTGCAATGGTAGCTGTGCAGTCAGGTATGCTGCCGACAAAATTGCGGAGCAAAAACAGCATTACTATTGAAAAGACTCCGATTGCGGCAGTTACAGCGACTTGGAGTTTTGTGACGTTTGTCGGAATGTCGTTTGCAGAAAGTCCGATTTCTCCCATTTCAACAGGAGAGTCTGCGGACTCAAAGCCTATTGCCTTTTTACCTGTTGAAGCTGCCTCTTCCGAAACAGTCTTTGTCAGAACGGGTTTTGACGTGGTTGATACTGAGCTCTTTTCCACAGCGAAATTTGCGCTGATGAAATATCCAAATATCGTAGCGCAAAGTGTTCGTATGATAACGTCGATGTGTTCACCTTGACACACATTACCATAGGGAAGAAATACGTTGATTCCGGAAAAAAACAGCAATAACCCCATAATTACAATTAAGCATTTGTCTACAAAATGTACTTTTTTTGTCGCACCGCACATAGAATGGAACAACTTGTTCATAATTTTGCCCCCTTTTACAAGAAATGGCGTTCGTCTTATGTTATAATTATATTGTAAACCGATTTTTTTGTTGACAGTGGCAAAAACTACATGTAGAATATACAGAAGATAATAGTCCAATGGTATTAGGTCAAGAGGTTGCTACGACAGAGGCAGCAACATGTACGATACTTATTACTACATCAACCAAAAAGGTAAGCAGATTATCCCACACTGAACTGAGCTACAGGACAGATGGGGACGTCAAGCCTGTTGATGCCTGAAATGCTAATTTTCAACTTATTGTTCGAGGAGGTGTACATAGTGATTGAATCGATAGAAAGCTTTGCAAAAATCACAATGCTGAATTTTTCTTCTTGGGGAGCGGTGGGATTCCTTTCGTGTATTATCGCAGAATTTCTGCCATACATTTTTGCGCTATTGAAAAAAAATGAAAACGGGAGAGATGTGTTAAAATTTTCCGGTTTGGCAATTGTTGTTACCATATTTAGCGCGCTTATAGTTTACGTTATGTTCATTTGCGGCAGAGCGTGGGTTATGGCCGAGCTCGTTGTTTCTGTTATAGGGATGGCAGGATCTCTTGTGCTGTGGTTAATTGCGCTGATAAAAGCATTCAAAGGATAAAAAATTTTTGAGGTTCCTTTTTTGGGGGTTGGCAAATGCCGCTTTCGGATTGGGTCATAATTGCACTGTATTTGTTGTGCGTAATCGCGGTTGGTTTGGCTGTGTCCGGTAAGGTGAGGACAGCTAAAGACTTTGCGGTTTCCACGTCAACGTACGGTGCATTTGTCTTGTTTGCCACTTTAAGCGCCGCATTCATTGGAGGCGGTTTCTCTATGGGCAATGCGTCCAAGGTGGCGCAATACGGAGTGGGAAACATTGTTGCGCTGTTTGGGTTTTCTGTCAGCATAGTTATAGTGGCGTGTGCTTTGGTGCCTAAAACCGTGAATTTTTCAACCTGCACGTCAACAGGCGAGATAATGAGGTACGTTTACGGAACGCGGGCGCAGGCGGTGACCGGAATGTTTTCGTTTTTGCTGTGTGCCGGCGTGTTGGGAGCGCAAGCAAGTGCGATGGGATATATGTTCAACGTGTTTCTTGGGATTGATAAAAACTCCGGTATCGTCATAGGCTGTATTGCCGTAATGCTTTGCTCCGCCTTCGGCGGTATGCGAGCGGTAGTTGCAACAGACGTAATCCAGTTTATTGTTTTAGCTGTCGGCACGCCGATGCTGTTATATTTTGTTTATGATGCGGCAGGCGGCAGCGCTGAAATTATGCAAAATTTGCCCGGTGAGCTGTTTTGCGTGACCAACGGTTACAACATTGGCGGATTTGTTTCTCTGTTTTTGACGTTTGCACTCGGTGAGGCTCTTGTTCCGCCCTATCTGCAACGGCTTTTAATGGGCAAAGATGTTAAAACCACCAAGAAAGCTACTCTTATGAGTGCGTTTTTATCAGTACCATATTTTACAATAACAGGACTTGTGGGGCTTTTTGCACTGTCATATTTTAGTAAAATGGGCAATATATCAGACACAAATTCCATTATGCAGGCGGCAATAAAAGCGGTTATGCCATCCGGACTTCGAGGTCTTGTTGTCGCCAGTATGTTTGCTGTGGTTATAACAACTGCGGACTCATTTCTAAACAGCGCCTCTGTCTCGCTCGTGACAGATACCATTACGCCTATTTTCGGCGAGAGAAGAAATCCGGCCGCTCAGCTCTTTTTAATGCGAGTTGCTGGTGTTTTTACGGGGATAATGGCAATTGTGACTGCCATCAAAATCCCGAATGTGCTCGACGTACTCACTTTTGCGTATGGGTTTTGGAGTCCTATGATTTTAGTCCCGCTTGCAGGGGCTATTCTAACGGGAAGGGGAAGTGAAAAACAGTTTTTTGCCTCAATTTTTTCCGGCGCTATGACAGCGCTGATTTGGAAAATAGGACTCGGAAATCCGTTTGATATTGACGGCTCCATAATAGGCTTTTTCTCAAACGCCGCCGTGTATATGTACATGCAAAAGCGTAAATCAATAAATTGAGTCACACTTTTTCCCTATCCTCCATACCATGTAGTATGGAGGAGTGAGTGTGTTTAGGCGACAAAAACCAATCGGCTTGGGAACGCTTTGTTTTATACTCGGTATTTTTGCGGCTCTCGTCCTTCCGCTTTGGCTTATTGCCGCGCTTGAAGGCGCAATTATAATTTTTTTCGGCTGCTGGTGTATCAGGAGGTAATCTAATATGAAAGTAGTAGTACTTAAAATGCCCGCATTCTTTTCGGCGATAGCAAGAATGATTTTCGGCATAAAAAAGGACGCGTAAAGAAAAGAGTTCGCTGTGTTTTGCTGCAGCGAACTCTTTTCTGTTTGACTAACGTATATAGTTATGATAAAATATCTCCGAGGTGTTTTTATGTCACGACTACAGCGTAACATAGGTTATAAAAGCGGCAGAATCTTTTATGCGGACTGTCTGCGTGCAGCGGCAACTTTCGCAGTTGTGGTGCTCCACGTGGCGTCTGCAAGCTGGGGCCTTGCAGATGTGCGGACGTTTGAATGGCAGACGCTTAACGTATATAATACGGCAACGCGGTTTTGCGTGCCAATATTTCTTATGCTCAGCGGGATGCTCTTTCTTAATCCGGATAAAAAAATCGACATCAGAGATATATTCTTTAAGTACATACCCCGTATTGCCATGGCGTTTCTGTTCTGGTCTTTTCTATATAACTCCTATGACGCCGGACATTTCACGTTTAGCGGTGTTTTTACAGACTATCATTATCATCTATGGTATCTGTATGTTATAATCGGGCTGTATCTTGTTGTGCCGCTTGTGCGCCATATGGTAAACAGCGCTTCGCGCAGAGAGGTGGAATATTTTCTGCTGCTGAGCTTTTTCTTCACATTTGTTGTAAAGACACTTTCACAAATCCCCACACTCGAATGGATTGCGGACATATCGGACAAGTTTGAAATGCATTATGTGATAGGATATATGGGATATTTTGTCTGGGGTTATTATCTGCACACATACTACCTTGGCAAGTTCCAGCGCAAAATGATATATATATGCGGCGTTATGGGGTTTCTGGAAACGGCAGTTCTTTCGGGCATTGTTTCGGTGTCCACAGATATGCACTATCAGCTTTTTTACAGCAATTTCAGCGTTGGAGTTTTGCTTATGAGCGTGGCTATATTTGTGCTTTTCAAGTATAATTGCGATGAGACAAAGGCAGGAATTTTTTTGAAAAACCGCATTATCTCTGTTGCAAAATGCTCATTCGGAATGTATCTCGTACACGATTTTTTCAATATATTATTTGGACAAATGGGATATACTGCATTGACATTTAATCCCGTGTTCTGCGTGCTGCCGCTTTCGGCGGCGGTATCTGCCGCCAGCTATTTGGTGTCAATCGTAATGTCCAAAATCCCCTTTTTCAGAAGCTATACAATGTGAGCGCAGTATGCGCTTGCAGCGCATTCCTCACAGTGGGCCTTGCGCGCTTTGCAAATTGCACGTCCGTGGAACACAAGGCGATGACAGAGGGCGCTTTGAGTTTCTCGCGGAAACAGTTTCTCGGTGTCTCGCTCGATTTTTTCAGGGTCTTTACTTTCGGTGAAACCTGCGCGCCTCAGAATTCTTCCGGCGTGTGTGTCAATCACCATTCCGCCTTTGCCAAAGGCATCACCGAGGGTGAGATTTGCGGTTTTTCTGCCAACGCCTCGCAGCGTGAGCAGGTCCTCCATATTGTCGGGAACAATGCCGCCGTATGTATCGCAAAGTCTTTTGCAGCACTCAATAATGTTTTTCGCCTTGTTGCGGTAAAACCCAGTCGGACGGATTATCGACTCAAGCTCTTTAATATCAGCCTCCGCAAAATCCTTGGCGGAGGGATATTTTTTGAAAAGAGCGGGAGTCAGCGTGTTGACGCGCGCATCGGTGCATTGTGCCGCGAGCTGTGTGGCAATAATAAGGTGCAGCGGGTCAGCATAGTCAAGTGTACAGTCTGCATCGGGGTACATTTTCTCAAGACTTTCGGCAAAAAGACGAGCTCGTTCGTTAATTTTCATAAAAACACACCTTTCGATAATATTTTAGCATAAAATACTTGTAAAAAAAAGCGAATGTTATTATAATTAAAATAAAGTTTTTTTGAAAGAGGGATTGATTGTGATGAATCTTGACGCCGTCAAAATCGTTGACCCTGCTGTTGCGGAGGCAATTGAAAATGAGCTGGGTCGCCAACGCGACAAAATCGAGCTTATTGCATCCGAAAACTTTGTAAGCGCTGCCGTTTTGCAGGCTATGGGTACGCCGCTCACAAACAAATATGCCGAAGGTTATCCGGGGAAACGCTATTATGGCGGATGTGAATATGTTGATGTTGTGGAAAATCTCGCTATAGAGCGCGCCAAGGAGTTGTTTGGTGCAGAGCATGCCAATGTTCAGCCGCATAGCGGAGCGCAGGCAAACATGGCGGTATTTTTTGCAGTTCTCAACCCAGGAGATACAGTGCTTTCCATGAGCCTTGCACACGGCGGACACCTTTCGCACGGAAGTCCCGTTAATATGTCTGGGAAATATTTTAACATTGTGCCGTATGGTGTGACTCAAGACGAACAGGTTATAGATTATGACGATTTGCGCGCTAAAGCTATTGAATGCCGACCCAAGCTTATTCTTGCAGGAGCAAGTGCGTATCCAAGGACGATAGATTTTGAGAAGTTTGCAGCTATTGCAAAAGAAGTAGGCGCGTATCTTTTAGTTGATATGGCTCATATTGCGGGACTGGTTGCGGCAGGTCTTCACCCTAACCCTGTGCCTTACGCCGATTTTGTGACGACGACAACACATAAAACGCTCCGCGGTCCCCGCGGCGGGATGATACTTTGTAAAGAAGAACATGCGAAGGCGATAAACAAAGCCATTTTTCCGGGAATACAGGGCGGTCCGTTGATGCATGTTATCGCCGCAAAGGCGGTTTGCTTTAAGGAGGCGCTTTCGCAAGAGTTTAAGGAGTATCAGCTTCAGATAAAGAAAAATGCTTTTGGACTTGCGTCAGCGCTTACAGAACGTGGTTTCAAGCTTGTTTCCGGCGGTACGGACAATCATCTCATGCTGGTAGACTTAAGAGACTTTTCTATTACGGGCAAAGATGCGGAGCACAGGCTTGATGAGGTAGGTATCACCGTTAATAAAAACGCAATACCGTTTGACCCTGAAAGCCCTTTTATCACGAGTGGAATCCGCATAGGCACTCCGGCAGTCACAACACGCGGAATGAAAGAAGAAGATATGAAGGTAATTGCTCGGCTTATTTATGATACGCTTGCCCGCTTTGATACGGAGCGTCAGAATGTTATCGACGGCGTGAAGGAGCTTTGCGATGCCTATCCGCTTTACAAAGCGTTATGAATTCCCCGCTTGCAGACAGGATACGGCCCGATTCACTCGATGCCATTGTAGGACAGATTCATCTGTTAGGCGAGGGGAAAGTGCTTAGAAATATATTGGAAACGGGCAATATCCCGAACATGATTTTTTACGGACCTTCAGGGACGGGCAAGACGACTGTTGCTAATATTGCTGCGCTGCGCGCAAATAAGAGGCTATATCGCTTAAATGCAACAAATGCGTCTGTGGCCGATATAAAAGCGGTTGTAAACGATGCGGAGAATCTCTTAGGACAAAACGGAGTCTTGTTATATTTAGATGAGATACAAAATTTCAACAAAAAGCAGCAGCAGTCGCTTCTTGAATGTATTGAAACGGGAAAGGTAACTCTGATTGCTGCGACGACAGAAAACCCCTACTTTTATGTTTACAATGCAATTTTGTCGCGTTCAACGGTGTTTGAATTTTTGCCTGTTGATGCCGAGGATATTGAGATTGCCTTAACGCGTGCGGTAGACATTCTTACTGAAGAATATAATCTCACTGTTGACACAGATGCGCTGCGTCATATTGCAGACACATCTGCGGGCGATGTCAGAAAAGCGCTGAATACTTTAGAAATATCACTTACGGCGACGCGTCCGGACAGTGACGGGGCTATTCATATTACACTTGATACGATTGAGGAAACTACGGCAAAAAAAGCGTTTCGGCATGACCGAGATGGCGATAGTCATTACGATGTTCTAAGCGCACTGCAAAAATCCGTGCGTGGGAGTGATGCTGATGCAGCTTTGCATTACGCTGCGCGTTTGCTCGCGGCGGGGGATTTGGCGAGCTTATGCCGAAGAATTCTTGTTATTGCCGCTGAGGATGTAGGCCTTGCATATCCGCAGGCAATTACGGTGACAAAAGCGTGTGTTGACGCTGCGCTCCAGCTGGGGCTTCCTGAGGCGAGAATCCCGCTTGCCGAAGCGGTGATTTTGCTTTCCACCGCGCCTAAATCAAACAGTGTCATATGCGCCATTGACGAAGCAATGCATGATGTGGAAAACACGCAAACGGGTGACATTCCGCTTCATCTTAAGGATTCGCACTATAGCGGCGCCAAGAAACTCGGCAGAGGTGAGGCGTATAAATATCCTCATAATTATGCCGACAATTATATTGAGCAGCAGTATCTTCCGGATAAAATAAAAGGGAAAAAGTATTACAAGTTCGGGAATAATAAGAACGAACAAGCTGCACGAGCCTATTGGAGCGCTATAAAAGAAAGAAAAAACTTGACAAAAAAAAGTAAACCGGAGTAAAATAGCAACTGAAAAATTCAGGAGGTGTATTTGACTGTGAAAAAAGCAATCAGTGTGATTCTTGTGATTTCCATCTTTGTGCTTGGATTTTCCGCTTGCGGACAGAAAACGGTTAACCTCGACGCTGTAAATGATGCACTTGAGAACACGGCCACTGTATACGGAGGCGTTTATGAGGTGGTCAGCGCGAACGGAAGCGTAGAAAATATTGATGACCTTGACGTGATTTATCAGCAATATAAGGACATACAGGCTGAAGTTGAAGAGGGTAACATTACGCAGGAGCGCGCAGACGAAATTGTGACAGAGCTTACGGAAATTTCGAACGGGATGAATAGCATAAACGAAGCCGTTATTGATAAAATGAACACCTTGGCGCCGGAATTTGTAAGCGAGGCAACTGAAGCTGTTGTTGCTACAGAAGCCGAGTAGTTCGCCTTAGCAGATAAAAGACGCCCGCGAGGCGTCTTTTAATTAAAAGTTTTCAAAAACAAGAATGTAAAACGAGCTTTGGAGTAAAAATAGAATATAAAGACGAAAGGGGTAATATGTATGAGAAGAATTTTTGTGCTTATTTTGGCGGCAATGCTTTGTGTGGGAGCTTTTTCCTCATGCGCGAAAAAAACAGATATGTCAAAGGTCAACGCTGCGCTGGAAAAAGCGCAGGCTGTATATGACGATGTTTTTGACACTATAAGTCAAAAAGGCGATGATGATGACAAAAGAGCTTTGTCAGAGCTTGACGCGAGGCTAAAAGAATTAAGGAGTGAGACGGAGCGGGGCGCGGAGGATGAGGTGCGTGTCGCAGAGATGATTATTGAAATCGGAAGCATAGAAACGGAAATGAGTGAAATCGGTGATATTGTGCTTGAAAAAACCGCCGTAGCGGCGACTGATGAACAACTTTCGACATTTAAGGCTCGTCTCGAATTGATAAACGGGAAGGTTTCCGAAATAGAAAAAAGCGCAAAGGCGGCAGGTGCGGAAGCAGTCAGCATGATAGTTGATATTAAAATTGGCTTGGAAGAAGTGGCGGACAATTTTGCGGATGATGCGGAAGAAGCTGTTACAGACCTTCAGCTGAGCCGAATTGGTGATACGCTTGATTCTATTGAAAAATTGATTTCAGAACTTGAGGAGCATATTAAAACAAAAATCGGAGCGGGCGAGTAAATACGGAGATGATCGTTTGTGCAAAAGACGAATGTAATGCGTATTTTAGAGCAAAATAGAATCATGTACGAAGCTCGTGAGTACAGTGTGGACGAGAACGATTTGTCGGGCATAAGTGTCGCAAAAAAAATTGGCATTAACGCAGATGCTGTATTCAAAACAATTGTGCTTAAAGGCGATAAAAAAGGATATTGTGTTTTTTGTTTGCCGGTTGCATGGGAAATCGATTTGAAAAAAGCAGCTAAGCTGACAGGAGACAAGAGTTTGTCGCCGCTTGCGGTCAAGGAGCTTTTGCCGATTACGGGTTATATCCGCGGAGGAGTCAGCCCGATAGGGATGAAGAAAATGTTTCCGGTGTGCTTCGAGGAAACCGCCGTACTGCACGAAGAAATTTCAATAAGCGCCGGATGCAGAGGGTGCCAACTGATAGTAAACCCCAATGCTGTTATCACGCTCTTGAAGGCAAGCCTGGCGGATTTTGCGGAGGTAGTCTAAGCTTGAAAATTAACGCTCAAACTGTGCGCACATGTGCGAAAATGTCAATCCTGTTGGCAACTGTAATATGGGGGAGTTCATTTTTTATAATGAAGGACACGCTGGAATCGGTGGATATTCTCCGCCTTCTTGCGATTCGGTTTTCGATAGCCGCCGTTTTGCTTGCACTGCTTTTTATCTCGAAACTGCGGCTTTTAGACTGGGGATACATCCGTGACGGGTCGTTTTTCGGTGCGCTTCTTTTCGCCGCATATGTGATTCAGACATACGGGCTTCGTTTTACTACGCCTGGAAAAAACGCTTTCCTAACGGCGGTCTACTGCCTTATTGTGCCGCTCTTTGGGTGGATATTTACCAAGCGCGCGCCTACGCGCGATAGCGCACTTGCCGCTTTTTTATGTATCTGCGGTATTGCACTTGTTTCGCTTTCCGGCGGCGAGATGTCAAGTATGGGAAAGGGCGATGCAATGAGTCTTTTAGGTGGGTTTTTCTTTGCCGCTCATATCTATGCCGTTTCGCGCCTTTTACGGGGGCGCGATGTGATTTTGATTACAACTGTTCAGTTTGCGTCCGCCGCTGTGTTGGCATGGCTGTTTGGAGCGTTTTTCGCTGATTCCGGCGCCGTGATTTTGAGTGGAGGCGCGCTCGTGAGCTTGCTGTATCTCGGCATCTTTGCGACAGCCGCAACTCTCCTGCTGCAAAACATGGGTCAAAAATATCTTCCTGCGCCGACTACTGCGCTGCTCTTGAGCCTCGAAGCGGTGTTCGGGGTGCTGTTTTCTGTGGTTTTTTTCGGCGAAAGACCTACACTGCGTCTGCTGATTGGTTTTGCACTGATATTTGGAGCGATATTCGTTTCTGAAGGAAAAAGAAAGGAAGTTTGATTTTGATGATGAAAGTACTGTTACTTAACGGAAGTCCGCACAAGGAAGGATGCACATACACTGCGCTTGCCGAGGTGGCAAAAGGCCTTGCCCAACAGGGAGTCGAGAGCGAAATTTTGCATGTGGGCGGTGCAAATGTGAGCGGCTGCATGGCGTGCGGCGGATGCAGAAAGACCGGAAAATGTGTTTTTAATAACGATGAGGTTAATGCTGTTGCAGAGCGCATAGAGGAATACAGCGGGTTTGTTGTGGGTTCTCCGGTTCATTATGCCGCGGCGTCCGGCGCTATAACAAGTTTTCTTGACCGGCTGTTTTACATATGCTCGTCAAAAATGGCATTAAAACCGGGCGCCGCCATTGTCAGCTGCAGACGCGCCGGTACAAGCGCAACACTTGACCAGCTTAATAAGTATTTCACTATAGCAAATATGCCTGTAGTATCATCACAGTATTGGAATATGGTACATGGCTCAACGCCGGAGGAAGTAAAAAAGGACGAAGAAGGACTTCAAACCATGCGCGTGCTGGGCAGAAACATGGCGTGGCTTATAAGGTCTATAGAGGCGGGAAAAAACGCTGGAATAGCGCCGCCGGAGCGAGAGGAAAGAAAGTGGACTAACTTTATACGTTGAAATAAAAAACTTGACGCATATTTGAAGGCGTCAAGTTTTTTTTGTTCTAAACTGTACCGTCATCCGTCGGAGTTTCAGGGGCGGGAGCTTCAAGGGTGCCTATTACGCGCAGTGTATATGAGGCGTTAATTTGCGAGTTGGAAAGCGTGAGTGGAATTTCAAACCAAAAATACTCAGTTTCCCCCATGTCGTTTAATATAAGTTCTCCAACGCAAAAGCCATACTTAAGTGAGAAAATTTCTGAGTCTGCCACTGTTTCGACAGGCAGTGCATCATTCAGATTGTCAAGCGATGTAATTTCGCCTAAGATACCCAAACGTTTTTCGTCTTCGGTGACTGCGAATGTGTTGTCTGCGTGCAGCGCAGGGAAAACATCCTCAAACTTTAGAGAAATGTTCTCTGTCCAAAGAGTCTCAGTGGTGTCGGCTTTAAGCAAAACATCAACCGAAACGGCACGTTTTGCGCAAACGGCAAGCGCCGAGGATACAGACTCAAAAACTTCCGCAGATGTCGGCGTACTGATGAACACACGATGAGCCACTGAATCCCAAACGACACTTTTCCCAAACGCCTCTCCAATCGCACGTACAGGCAGATAGGTGAGGTCATGGCGAATGACAGGATAAACGTTTTTTCCGTTAACATCCGTGCCGAGAAACGGGATGCCGTTTATGACAATATTAACGTGTTCGCCAAGAGCGGCATTTTTTGTTTCTTCGCCGATGTAAACTGTTCGCGTATCGTTATCCCAGAAAACGGTTTGCCCGAGTGATTCGCAAATAGCCCGTAATGGCGCGTATGTAGTTCCACCCTCAAGGAAGGTATTTTCTCCGATGTTTTTACCATCGACAATAACACTGACGGAGGAATCTCCCAACACCGGAAGTGGAATTAATGCGCATGTAAGAAGTATGAGCAAGATTTTTCTCATCGTGCTGCCTCCGGCGGAAATATTAATAATACTGATAGGAGCGGAACCA
Source organism: Clostridia bacterium (assembly GCA_030527235.1). Lineage (GTDB taxonomy): Bacteria > Bacillota > Clostridia > UMGS1883 > UMGS1883 > JAUNBL01. Next base: position 41,046 of record JAUNBL010000009.1, read on the forward strand.
CTGCAGTTGAAGTCCCGTATTCCACACGGTTGTATCATCCGGCTCGGATTCCCATGCCCCCATACCTGTGTTTAGTATTAGGTACATGTTTTTCTGATATGAGGTGTCCGGCGCTGTGAAATAAAGAGAGCCATTAATATACATTTTCATGTAATCGTAACCCCAATCAAGCGTGAAGGTATTCCATGTGGTGCGAAGGTCGTTAGAAGTGTATTCCCATCCCGCGCCTTCTGTACCGCCGTGAGTCGCTGTATACCAGGTGTATCCGCCCTTGCTTGAAAGGAATTCAAAGATATCAGTTTCGGGCGGCCACGAATCGCGCCCGTTAATCCAAAATGCAGTCCAGTAGCCCCTCGGACTGTTAGGCTGTTTGAAACTGCCCTCAAGATACGAGCCGCGGTTATAAACCTTGCTGTTAATGCTTATCACGCCGACATACGCCTTATAGTAGCGCCATACGTTATTAATGGTATCCTGATAGCCGGTAGAGCCTTTGGAATTCTTAATCCACTTTCCGCGTTGGTCGGTGGCGATAAGACTGACGTTGCCATTTTCAACGACAATATTTGAGTCGTTTGCCACACCGCTGTGGTTATGGTAATTTGTGTACCACGGATATCCTTTATACCATTGTGAGGATATTGATGTGCCGCGGAAGGAGTCCGAAACGTAGCTCACAGACTCGTCACGGATAAAGAAACTGCACGCTTTGAACGTAGATGAGGAATAATTCGTTACTTTAAGTGTGGAATTGTTGTTGTAAAGGTACAAGTCATTGCCCTGTGAACTCTGCAGGAAAGACTTATAAGAATATGCATCAGAATTAGATACGCCGAGAGCGTGTACCTTATAGAAAGTTGCCGCCTTACGGAAGGCTTCGGAGTCATCGTTCTTCTGAATGGTAACGCTCCAGTCGCTGTTCACGCAGAGAAAATATCCGGGCATATTGAGCGGCTGGAGAGATACGCAGTCGCTGTCATAAAGTCCGCGCCGCTCTATAAAGCGTGTATAGTAGGGATTGGTGCCGCTTTTGAATGTCGGTGAGCTGCCTTCAGATGCAGAGAATACGAGGAATGTGCCGTTGCTCTGAGAATACTCAAACCTCACAGGTCCGCCTGTTGCGCGCTGCGATATTTTTTCAACTCCCGTGTCCACTACCTTAATGTTGGCAACATAGATGTTGGAAGTTGTTCCGACTCCCGTGTTAAATATGAGTTTATTTATCGGGTTTTGCGTCCAGTCGTTTGTAAACGTGGAATCGGAACCTTGCGTAGGCAAGGTAAGCGTTTTTGACTGTGTTACGGAACCGTCGGAGATTCTGACTGTAATCTGTGAGAGAATCGGGTTGTAAGAGAGCTTTACATTCCAAATAGCGTTATACTTAAACCTGTTCGAGCTTGTACCTACTCCGGCGCTTTGAGAACCTTTATTGTATTGTATGGAGTTATAGTAATTAAACTGCATACCATCGCTTTGGGGACTGAACCTCATTTGCAGAGCAAGCGGATGTGAAACATCGTCTCCGCCGGAGTTTGCGCCGCGTCCGAGCGAGAAGCCGCTGTACTCGCCTGCTGTAGGCGCGTACATATCAAATGTTATTTCGTAGACGTTTGTTCCGCTTAACTCAGGAATGTCTACATAGACAAATTCCCCTCCGCTGCCGCGGCTGACCGTAGTTTCTCGACCGACATTGTCAAAAAGGTGAAGAGCTTTTACTCTATTGCCGAGACCGGCGGCTTGTGGCAAATTCACAATATCGGCATAGAGCTGTGAACCCAGTGCCGGAACATATTCCATATCGGCCCCTTCATTAATCGGAGCGGCAAAGACTGACTGCGATGAATCGGTAGAAATCTCGTCTCCGTCTATAAACTCGTACAGAGCATCTTCCAGCAGAGTAACGGAGGAGCCGGATTCTTCGACGACATCGGGAAGCGCTTCAATAGTGAAATCCGAAACGTATATTTCGCTAATGCCGCCTGCTCCGCTTGAAAACGTGATATAGTTGAGAATATTGGATGTCCATGTCTCTGTCTTTGTGCGTTCAGCGTCCAGATTGTTAAAGTTGATTAGAGCAGTTTCGGTTATTGTGCCATCGTTTATCGTCGCCTCCACAACAGCCGCATCCTCTCTTACAAGAAGCTCTACATCCCACACCGTGTTTGCCGTAAACGGCGTTGAAACACCCATGCAGTCAGACAGAGAGCCATCGTTAAACATGGTGGAGCGTATCGTTTTAACTTTTAGGTTACTCCTTCCGGAGGCGGCCAGTCGAAGCTGAACTGCGCACGGGTGCGTATTGTCCGCACCGCCGGTGGGCCGACCGGCGGAAAGAGTGATGCCCGCCCAGTCCGGAGAATAGAATTGCTCGCCTACCGTAGTGGGAACATACCACTTGAACTTAATTTTGTAGTTGGATGAAGGTGCGCTGTATTTTCGGAACACTCCGATTGCACCGGCGCTGTCGCTTCCTTCATCGTAGCGCGTAGCCTCATCGTAAATATGAAGTGCGCTGTAATCAGACTTCATTATCTCCGGCGCGTCCGTAAAATCAGCGTAAAGCTTGGAACCGGTAGAGGGTGTGTAATCTGTGAACGTTTCCTCGTTAAGCGCATTAGCGCCCCAATATGCGTTGGCAGCGCTTTCGTTCGTGCTCAGGCTGCGCCCGGAAAGGGATGCCCATTCATCAGGTGACACACTTACATCCGGCGTTTCAAGCGATGTTCCGTAAGCCTCAAATGCCGTCACACTGAACCAGCGGTCGCTCCTTGTTTCAATACCGCTGCTTGTTATTACGGAAGATTCCCAGCCCCAGCCGGAGAGTTTTACGTAGCGGGCCTCAATCTCATTAAAAGTATAGTATTCAATCTGTGCGGTCTGTCCGGAAGATTTGCGCTTTGTGACAACGGTCTGCCAGCTATCGCCGTCCGGGGACACTTCTATTTCAAAGATTGAACGCCTTAAATCACCGTTATAAAACCCCAGTCCTATTGTATTGAGTGCGTGAAGCGAACGGAGGTCTACAATTGCATAAACAGGGGCATCGCCTTCGACATACGCACTCCAACGCGTGTCAAGGTCACGCGTGAGAATATTCGCCGGACCGTTTCCTGTTTGATAGGTTGACGCTTCCACATATCGCGCCGTTGCCGGGATAAAGACATAACCTTCATCAGGCGCATCGGAAAGCCCCTCGGGATTTCTGGAGTCTATCTTTTGGGCGATAGGTAAAAGTGACTGCGAGGAATCCCAAAGAAATGCGTATGCAAATTCGTCCTCCTGAAGCGTTGAGTCAATGGTATAGCTCTCTTTTGTACTCTGTTCCGCCGGCAGCGAAATGTCTTCGCGCTGTATCTGTGTGAGGTTGCCGTCTTTGTCAAAAAGCGCAACCGTCAAAAGCGCTGTTTTAGCTGTATCTGTGCCGTTAAACAGCGTTGCTTTGGCAACCACGTGGCGATTCCCATTTATGTCAACCGTGTTTGTAAGAGAGTGTTCTGCGTTAAAGGAAGGTGTATAGCGGCAGTTGAGCGTTATCACCATATCGGTTGAATCAAGCGTGACAGAAGCGTCAAGCGAGTGAATTGCGCTCGGAGCGCCAAGTGAGGAGACCTCATAGCCGTCTGTCGGATAAAAATCGTCCTCGGAAAGCGTAAACACAGAATCGAGCGGCGCGTTTACGGTTTTAGAAAGCAGCAACTCCTCGCCGTACATGTAATTAATCACAAGGTCTGCGTTTGCGGCAGTTATTTCGGCCAGAGTAACGTCTGTGAAATATTGCGAGTTCTCAGGGAGCCTGAGGCTCAGCGCGCCGTTTTCCGGCGTTTCAAAAAATATGTTTACGCGGTCATTGTCAGAAAAGAAACCAAGATACTCCAAGAAGTCCGCTTTTTGCATTTTGTATACGGTGCCGAGCAGAGTGTTGCCATCGTAAATAAAGATGTCTGCCGCTTCGCTTACAAGAGATGCGGAAGATTGGAGCGTAAAGGAAAGGCGATACACTGTATTTTCGGAAAGGTCCATTTCAAGGCTTGCTTGCGCGGGACCCTTTTCGCTTGCAGCGTATCCGTTCAGAACGTGAATTTGTGCTTCTGCGCGGATATTTGTGTGTTCTACCGTGCCGTACACCGTAAACGTTCCGCGGGAAGAATACTCCGTTTCATTTACGGCGTCCCAATTCCATGTTACCGATTTAATTTTGGACGCTGACGCAGCAGGGAAGTCGCCCGTAGCCGCAAGTGTTACGGATACTGTGTCAGGAAGAACGGGTAGTTTACCTGTAAAGGTTTCCGCAGAGAGCGAAGAAACGGAGGCGATTTCAAGCGCATCGTAAACAATATAAAGCGTGTTGCCGTCCTCTTCAAGAACCTCGTCTTCTATTACGGAGGCTGCGGGATTATAGTAGTATACAAGTTCAGAATTATAGTCGGGGTATGCGACACAGTCATCAAAAGCATACGGATAGGTGTAGTGTTTGCCGAGTTTACCTGTAAGTTCTTCGCGGGGAGCAATGTCCTCGTAACCGCTGCCGTTTCGGGTTACGCGGCGCACTACAACAGTTGTGTCGGGAATATATTTCGATACGTCAAGTGTCGGTTCATAGCCTGATACGGCGCTGGACGAAATCACTGCAGCGCAGGTGTCGGATTCTATGTAAAAAGCAAACGATTGTGCATGGCGGTTTTCGCGCACAAAGCTTGTAACGTCAAACTCCACCCAAGAGGGCGCAAAGGTGGACTGTTTAATTGCAACCGTACTGATATATACTGCGTTTGAGATGTGCTGCTCCTGCGTGTTCCAGGTAAGCGTAGCTTCGTCCCATGTGTCATTTTCGGGTAAGATTCCATAGATTTTGTAATTGGGCGTTGCGTCATTATTAATACTTTCAAAATAAAGCCTGACCTTTGCGTTCACAATGGGGTCAAGCCCGCCATCTTCAGCATCGTTGTAATTTCCGCCGTCAAAACGGAGAAATGTTTTTCTGTTTGTAATCGCAGCACCGCTTATATTATCCGTCACACCCGAAATGCGCAAAACGTTTTTCCCATTTGAAGTATCATCGTTATAATTGGTATCGGGCGCATTTTGTGCGGTAAACGTATCTGCTGCTGCCGTGTTTGATACAATATCGCCTTCTTCAACAAGCACTGTCAGCTGCGTATGTACGGAAATCCGCTCAATAGTACCCATCACCGTAAAAGAACCGAGATTTTCGTATGAACTTGATGGAATTTCGTTCCATGTAGCAGGCAGGGAATAGGCGGCGCCATCAATTGTGCCGTCCTCAAAAATAACAGTCAGAGAGTTTGGCAAAATCGGCATACTGCCGGGAGCGGTCGTAATAAGCGGCGCTTGAATTTCGCGTACGTCAAGAACCTGCACAGAGGCCTCAACAGGATACTCCGGCAGACCTATAACTGTTCCGCTCAATGTGAACAATGCGCTTTGCGCCACCATTGCCGTGGAAATTTCGCTCCACTTGACAGCAGTAGTTTCACTGGTGTCGTTGTCAAAATTGAGCGTAACAGTTTCGGGCATTGAAGGGATATCGTTTATAAGCGCTGTCACATTGACAGCGTCATAGCCGGTAAGCTCTTTTGCCTGATATATAAGATATATTATATTTTCCTCAGGTTTCTCGCTAACCGTAAGAGTAAGGCGATTCCTGTCCAGCGTGAGCTGCGAAGTATAAAAATACTCATTCTCATTGTTATTAAGCGAAAGCGGGATTTCGTCAAGTGTAAATACATCGCCAATCACTTCGTGATAAAACTTGTCTTCCGCCAAGGGAGCGCCGGTTTCGTCAATATAGGAAACTTTAATGGCGTTTTTCGGCATGTAGATGAATTCAACCTTCGGACTAAGCAGCGCTGTTGAAACATCGGGAAGCGCCGGTGTCATAGAGAAAAATTCCGTTTGCGCAGTGTCCGCGATTAAAACAAAGGAATATAGTCCGTCGTCATGCTGATGGGTGCGTATATATTCTGTAACGTCAAACACCACGCGCGTAAAGGGGGCGGAAAGGTCGTTCTTAATTTCGACACTGCAAATCGCCTCTGCTTCGTGTGCAGGCTGTGAACTCCATGTCAGCGATGTCTGTGTCCAGTCATTATCGGAAACAGGATATACAGACACAACTTGGTCACCGCCGGTAATATCACTTACACACATGGTAAAACGAGCCATCGCGTAATCATACAAAGTGAGGTCGTTTTCGGGAACTTCAATCTGGACATATGTATATTTGTTCGAGTCCGCGGCGGAACTTCCGCTTGTGGAGGCGACAGAAAGCGTGCGCAGCGCCCCGACTACAGGCGTATCTGCCGCGCTGTCCGTAAAGCCGTTGTCTATCAGAATATCGCTGATAAAATTTGAATGGATAAGCGCGCTGTTGTAAATAATATCAAGTGACGGCCGTTTGGCGGTGTCCAAAGCTTCTTTGGAATAGAATGTAACGCCGGCGGCATTAGCCATTATTATAAAGGAATATTCGCTGTCTTCAAGCGGCGGGTTCTCCCTGAAAAAACTTGTCAGGTCAACTGTAACTACAGTGCCTTCAGAGCTGTTTGCTGACGAAATCTGCTGTGAAATACCGGCAACAACATTTGATGCCGCCGGAACCTCGTCCCATGTGGCATTTTCTTCGGTCCAGTCGTTATCGGCGGTAGGGAACACTAATATATTGGTAGAAAGCGCGTTATAAGAATTTGTCGAGCCGATGTTTGATACTGCACTTATTGTCAAACGCAGCAAAGCGCTTTTTATCGTGTTTGTATCTATATCCCCGATATCAAACCTCATATAAGTGTTTCGCGCTGTTCCGAGCGCGCCGCGATCGTCTGTGCTGTATTCGGTGTATCCGGAATTAATGGATAGTCCGGAATCTGAGGTATACGCTACCCGCAGCGTTGACTCAGCGCCAAAATTCTTGTTCGTATTTCCCGAACCGTTTTGTACAAATGTGTCGTCAACAGGCAGCAGAGACACCTGTGTGTCTGGCGTTGCGTGAGAAACGGTGTTGTTTATAGGGCATAAAGCCGCTGCGGAAGTGAATATTACTGCAGACAGAAATGCCGACAACCTTCTTTTCAAAAAAATCCCCCCTAAGTTTGTTTCTGAAATACTATAACATCATACATTATACACAAACATGCGCAATATTGCAAGTTAAAGTTTTGTGAAATACGAGTTAGCATATATTACCCCCAGATAGCATATGCTCTTGTAAATAATAGTAATTCCTGCCGTTCTTTTATGGTGAAAGTTGTACAAACGCGCCGTAAAAATTAAGCAGTTATTACGAAAGTATAACGAAAATGCTAAAAAAGTATTGACAAAGCCGTTCGAGTAGCTTATAATGCACACACGCTAAAAAATAGCGAAAAGAGGTTGATTGAGATATGATACGAAGATTTACAAAGAAAGTCTGCGGCGCGAGAAAGCGCGCAATAGCGTTGGTAACGGCGACGGTGCTGTTTGCGGCTCTGTCTAGCGCGGCAGCATTTGCCACAGAGAAAACTGTGATTTTGAATGATAACGGCAAGACATATGAGTACAAGACAATGACGCAGACCGTTGCCACGTTTTTTGAAGACAATGACATCAAGCTTGTCGAAACGGATGCCGTATCGCCTGGGCTTTTGTCGCCGACGTATGACGGAATAGAGATTACAATAGAACGCGCAAAGGCCGTTGTCATTGTTACAGACGGCGAAGTTAACACGGTTGAAACAACAGCGGATACTGTTGAGCAGCTGCTTTTGGATGAAAACTACTATGTGGGTGCGGGAGACAGTGTTACACCAGCGCTTTCGGCTTCTGTTTTAGACGGAATGACAGTGGAGATAGAACGCGCCAAGCTTGTCACTTTTACGCGGGAAGGCGGAACGTGGCAAGAGTATTCTTTCTCGGATACAGTGAAGGAATTTTTGCAAGAAGTAGGGATAGAGCTTGACAGATATGAACGAACAGAACCTTCGCTTAACGCAAAGATTACCGATGGGATAACCGTTGATATTATATATGAGAAGCCTGATAATGTGATTACTTTCTCAAACGGCGATACGATTACGTTCAGTGCGGTTTATGACTTTGTGGCCACTGCATATACAGCGTCCGCAGAGGAAAACGGCGGATACGCCGGAATGAGCGCAACCGGCATACCTCTTCGCCGTGGTATTGTTGCGGTGGATCCGAAGGTGATTCCGCTGCACTCTAAACTCTATGTAGTTGCCGAAGATGGCACCAGCTGGATATATGGCAATTCATATGCGGCAGATACGGGCGGAGCCATAAAAGGCAACAGAATTGACCTTCTTATGGATACGACTTATGAGTGCAACTCATTCGGCAGACGCAAGTGCAAAGTTTACGTACTGGAATAGAGAAATAACAAAGGGCCGGCAGATGCCGGTCCTTTATAGCGGAGGCACGCATGTATAAACTGACGGACATTAAGGTCATAAAGGATTTATGCTCACGCCACGGGTTTACGTTTTCAAAAACTCTCGGTCAAAACTTTCTTACCGATGAAGACACGCTCATTTTCATGGCGCAGCTTGCTGCCCGAAGGGCAGACTGCGCGCTTGAGATAGGTCCGGGATTTGGGACTCTTACGTGTGCGATAGGCCAGACTATGAAAAAGGTTGTGTCTCTTGAGGTGGACGAGAGCTTGAAACCGGCGCTTGCGGAAACTGTTGCCGGTTTTCCCAATGTTGACATTCTATGGCGTGATATTATGAAAACAGACGTAAGCGCGCTGATTAAAGAGCGTTTCGGCGATGAGCGGGTGTGCGTGTGCGCGAATTTACCCTATTATATTACAACACCCATCATAACGCATTTACTTGAAAACTGCGGCGCGTTCTCAAGCGTAATTGTGATGGTGCAGAAGGAAGTGGCGCAGAGGCTTTGCGCAAAACCGGGGAGCAAGGAGTGCGGCGCACTGACATACTTTACCTCATATCATGCGGATTGCTCCATTGCGCGCATTGTGGAAGCGGAAAAGTTTTTCCCGCGCCCCAAGGTGGATAGCGCCGTTGTCGTGCTGGACATGCTTTTGAAGCCGCGCGTACACGTTTCAAACGAAGACTTTTTTTTCAAGGTGATTCGCACGTCGTTTTCACAACGCCGAAAAACTTTGCGCAATACTCTTTTGAACGCCAAAATTGCTCCGCGTGAGGTGATTGACGGAGCAATTAGATATATAGACGTACGCGAAGATGTACGCGGGGAAAGGCTCTCGCTTGAAGAGTTTGCTCGCCTTTCGGACTATCTGGAGCGCAATATATAATCACACAGGCGTATCACCGGGAAACATAGCAAAAACCAGATTGCCGCATAACGCAGACAAATTTGCCCCCAAAGATTAAACTTTATGGCGCTGTAGTCCCATACATTCCATTTGAAGACGATGTTAACAAGTATGCCCACGATAAGTTCAACCAGCAGAATAATACCGCACCCGCACAGTGCGCGCAGATAAATGGGACTTTCTGCCAGCTGTGCGTTTGCCATATATATGAGAGTAAAGCATATTCCACCCGTAATTCCCATACTTGGATGAGTGAATCCTCGCCAAATTACTTCAAGAGCGCTGTAACCGAGTGCGCCTATTGCGAAAATGTCAATCATACGGCTTTCCCTCCAGTCATTCCTCGTTAGTTTTGACGAATTTCAAAAAAAAATTCAAAAAGGTCTGTACAAACGGTAAAAGATAGACTATAATGATAGGCGGATGAATTTAGGGTAATGAAATGAACAGAAAGGGTGATTGGTATGACAAACAACAAGAAACTTCTCGATTGGATCGAGGAATGCAAGGCTCTTACCTGTCCCGACGAGATTGTCTGGATAACAGGCGAAGAGGCTCAGCTCGAGGCGCTCCGCGCGGAGGCGGTTTCCACGGGAGAAATGATTAAGCTCAATGAGGAAAAACTTCCGGGTTGTTACCTGCACCGTACTGCGGAAAATGACGTTGCGCGTGTTGAAAGCCGTACTCTTATTTGCACAAGCAAAAAAGAAGATGCCGGCCCGACAAACAACTGGATGGCCCCTGACGAAGCGTATGCAATGCTTAAAGATATACTCCGCGGTTCCATGAAGGGCAGAAAAATGTACGTTGTTCCCTATATTATGGGTCCGGCGTCCTCTCCGTTTTCAAAGGTAGGAATAGAGCTTACCGACAGCATATATGTTGTCCTCAATATGAAAATAATGACCCGAATGGGAGATATCGCACTTAAAGAACTCGGAGATGAAGGCGATTTTGTAAAGTGTCTTCACGGCAAATGCAATGTTGACCCTGAAAAGCGCTATATTGTACAGTTCCCTGAGGATAATACGATTTGGAGCGTTAACTCGGCTTACGGCGGAAACGTACTGCTTGGCAAAAAGTGCTTTGCGCTTCGTATAGCGAGTTATATGGGACACAAAGAAGGCTGGATGGCCGAACATATGCTTATCCTTGGTCTTACAAATCCCAAGGGCGAGAAAAAATACGTGGCGGCGGCGTTCCCGTCAGCATGTGGAAAAACAAATTTGGCGATGCTTATTCCTCCGTCAATTCTCGGTGACTATAAGGTTGAAACGGTTGGCGACGATATCGCTTGGCTGCGTGTCGGTGACGACGGCAGGCTTTGGGCGATAAACCCCGAGGCCGGCTTCTTTGGTGTTGCGCCGGGGACAAACGAGAAGACAAACTTTAATGCCCTTGAGTCAACCAAAAAAAATACCATCTTCACCAATGTTGCGCTTTGCCCCGATGGTACGGTTTGGTGGGAAGGTCTCACAAAAGAACCGCCGAAGGAAGCCATCGATTGGCTTGGTAAGCCATGGACCCCAGAAAGCGGGACAAAGGCGGCTCATCCGAACAGCCGCTTTACAGCTCCGGCCATAAACTGCCCATGCATCAGTCCGGAGTTTGACAAGCCGCAGGGCGTACCCATCAGCGCGATAATATTTGGCGGTCGCCGCGCAAAGACGGCTCCGCTTGTGTATCAGTCGTTTGACTGGGACCACGGAGTATTTGTAGGCGCTACGATGGCCAGCGAAACGACAGCTGCTGCGGCCGGTGCCGTAGGCGTTGTAAGGCGCGATCCCATGGCTATGATTCCCTTCTGCGGTTATGATATGGCAGATTACTTCCAGCATTGGATTGACATGGGCAAGAAAATACCTAATCCCCCGAAGATTTTCCATGTTAACTGGTTCCGTCAGGATGAAAACGGTCATTTCATGTGGCCGGGATTTGGCGACAATCTTCGTGTTATCAACTGGATTCTTGACCGCTGTGACGATAAGGCGAGCGCTTCGAAAACCGCTATAGGGTATATTCCGGAGCCGTCCGACATTAATATCGACGGGCTTGACCTTGATATGGACACTCTTAAAGAACTCCTAAGCGTTGACAAAGAGATTTGGAAGAGCGAGATTGACGGTATTTCAGAGTTTTTTGCAAAGTTCGGCGACAAGCTTCCCGAGGGGATAAAAGAGCAGCTTGAGGCGCTGAAAGAAAGGCTTAATGACTAATCGCCGGTTGAAACACATTCGGTTTTTCCAAAACCGTTGAAAAGTTCAGCTGCAGCAAAAAGCATTACAGTGCTTGAGTATTTCAAGCTTTGTAGTGCTTTTTTACATTTGATATTGTATTAAAATCTTCCGACGGATTTTCGGACGCTTTTTGTATAAAAAAATTGCTCTGAAATACTATTTTGATGTTGAAATTTTACAAGCGCTATGTTATAATTATTGCAAGCTAAATTATTGTGCGGATGAAAATCACATATTTTGGGGGAGGTAATGATATGAAAAAAATTTTGGCGTGTATGACAGCGGCAGCAATGTTGATGGCGCTGCTGCCGGCGATGGTGTCCGTGTCAGCGGAGGAAAACTACTATACGCCGGTGGACTCAGGTTATTCCGGAGATATGCTCGGAACAGGCATTTACGTAGGCGCCGGCGCGACAAGCGATGTCGGAAATGCCGAAGCGGCTCCCAGCATAGTGGGAACTACGGTGTCCGCGACCGGTATGGGTATCGGCAAGAGTGAGGTAGCTTTGCTGCAGTTTGAAATTGACGCCGATACGGATCCTGACACTTTCGGCAACGCAATGCTGCGGGTATATGCGACATCTGTCCATGAAGCGCTGGGTACGGAATGGATAAAACTGGCTGTTTACGAAACGGATAATTCTACTAACTATGTGGCTTTGTGGGGCGAGATGGATTTGGACTCTATCCCCGCCGCCGTCAATGATGATTACAGCTATAGCGCGGCAATGTGGTCAGGAAATATAAGCTCATCGTCTTTAGGCTGGAAATCTGTTGATGTAACGCGTGCCGTTAAAAATGCGCTTTTGGCAAAAGAGGACGGCGCGGCAAAGGTTACGCTTGTGCTGAGGCTTCAAGTTCCCGCAGGAGGCGTAGACTTGGCGATTGAGGGGGAAAACGTTCCTCAGCTTTCATATGTGAAACCTCGCAGCGGCGATAATTACATTAACGGCGCTACGTTGGAATTTTCAGGTAAGTATGACGTAAGTAGTTTTGTGGATACTCCCGTTGCTACAGGCTGGTCAGGCTGGAGCGCTACGGGCAACGGAGTTAATCTTTATGATTATCAGATAAACGGCACGCCTTCCACTGTCCTTCAGTTCTTCCACACGGTGGCAAAAGGCGGCGGAGATGAAGTGAACAACGTCACTGCGCCGACCGGAGGGTTTGGCGCCGGTACTGATTACATGGCGTTTTCCTGGGTGCTGAAGCGCACGGCTGAAGCGGAGGACCTTTATCACGACTATACTTTTTATGACACCAATGGCGTGGCTATCAGCGTTTTCCGTTATGACAAGAATTACGGACTTCAAACCGGAGATACGATTGACGCGCTTGTAACCATTGCGCCGATGACGGAAGGCTACTATTATCGAATGATAGCTGTAAACAACGGTGACGGTACGCATAACGTAATGTATGAATACAGCGTGGACGCACACACATACACTTTAGTTGACACACGCGAGAACTTGCCGGGAACCGTTTCGGGATTTGGCTCAATTAATGTTAATGTACAAACGTGGAATGCGCAGTACGCTCACACAGGGCTGGGCGACTTGATGATTTATTCGGGCAACTTGGTGGATGCCTCCGCAACTCTCGTGTACAAGGCAAACGATGTTGAAATTGGCCGCTCCAAAACAGTAACCGGCTTATATGCCGGAGATGTGTATGATTACAGCGCGCCCTTGGTTTTGGAAAGCGGTACGACAACGTACATAAGGTCGGATGTCAATGCTTCGGCAAAACTTGCTGCGGGAGCAAATGAAATTACCGTAAACTATATAGAGGACGCGATTAACCGCGTTGAAAACCCGCAGGAGGTTTTTGCAACGCGCACATTTAAGACGCCGGAACTCCCCTCAAAACTTACGGCTGTTCTTGCTGTAAGTCAATCTGAGGTTGAGGTGGATGTTGAATGGGATAGCGACAGCATCAAGGAGGCAATCTCCTCCGCAGGAGTCAAAACTGTCGTAGGCAAAGCGGCAGGATTTGACGTTTCCGCAGAAGTGTCGGTTGTTTCAACAAACGATTATCTTATAGTGCATTATCCATTCAACGAGAATATCTTGGATGCTTCGGGAAATTCAGTTGCTGCGGAAACAACCGGAGACAATCTCTCTTATCAGCCAGGCGTTGTCGGAAATGCGGCGGTATTCGGAGGTGATACCTTCATTTCGTTCTCAAACATGCCTCTGCCTGAGGATACGCTCACGGTTTCGTTCTATGCAAAACGCACGGACGGCACATTCCTTTACGCGTTGGAGCCGAACACGGAGCTTTCTTCCGATGCCTCAAATACCGGGGGCGTGTACTCGGGGCTTTTCTGCAACAATTCGAGAACCGACCTGGAAATGCACAATTCAGCGGGTTGGACGAGCGGAGCAGTGTACTATACGCAGGCCTCCCAGGATTGGGCGCAGTACACAATCGTTTATGACGGAAAGAGCACTTACATCTACATCGACGGCAGAATTAGAGCCACTTCTTCAACGGGAGCATATTCGATAAAGGATATCGTCGGCACAGACACCGTATACGGTCGCATAGGCAAATGCCCCAGATGCTGGGACGCAAATGATGCTGCTATGAATGGCGCGATAGACGAATTCAAGATTTACTCGATAGCGCTTTCCGCAGAGGAAATTTTGAATATGAATACGCCGAACTCAATCTCAGTTACGACAACTCCCGATAAAGCATCGTATTTCCGCGGCGAACAGTTTGACCCCACAGGAATGATTGTCACGGGAGTTTTTCCCGACGGCACGGAGCGTGTGATTACAAATTATACGTTTTCACCAGCAGGCGCTCTTAGACTTACTGATACAATAATTACAATCGATGTAAACGGTCTTACGGATACAGTGGAGATTAACGTAGCGGAAAGCTTTGCATATAGTCTCAGTGGCTTTACCGAAGGACAGGACGCCAATGTAACAGTCATAGCCGGCAACCTTGCGCAGACCGGAGCCAAGCTTTTCATTGCTGCGTATGACGCCGAAGGCGCTCTTGCAAATGTCGCTGTGTCAGAAGCTGAAAGCGGAATGCATACGCTTACAATGGATGCTGCGGCGCAAAAAATAAAAGCGTTTATATGGTCTCCGGACGATATGCTTCCTCTTGCATATATTGAGATTGAATAAGTCCGGACATATATGATAAGCCAACCCGCCATGTCCTACCGGCGGGTTGGCTATAATCTTTGGCATAATTTATCAGAACTTGTATGTGATACAATGATGTGACCCAAAAAGGATAGAAGCTGAACGTCCAATGT
>JAUNBL010000088.1 GCA_030527235.1 Clostridia bacterium
TTTGTTCAGTTCGCCTTTATTGCTATTTGGCTTCAGTAGTGTCAACACGCCCTAGATATGCCAAAACCACTGCTTCCTTCGTTGCTGCAATCCAAATCCGTTGCATTGTTCTGTGGTGCGCAATCTTGGCTTGACTCGTGTCAACACTATCTAAGTGGTAGACCAATAATGTTTTCTTTTGCCGCTGAGAACACTTAATCTCAATCACATTTTTCTCCCTAATCATACGTTTTTATACTTTCCAATGCACAACTTTCAACTCGACCGACGAAGTTCCAAACACACCGCTGATGATGGATTGGGCCCGCCTCCAGTCGCCACCGGCAATACTGCAGCCTATGCATCCGGGTATCGCAACGCCAAACGGTCTCGGCTTGAGCAATCTCTGAGGGTCGTGAAAAAGAGCGATAAATTGCTGACGAATTTCGACGAGGAACTTTGGTATACCGTCGTCGATAAGGTGATTGTGCGTGACGTCGGTTGCGTTACCTTTGTTTCTAAAGATGGAAGCGAGAGCGAGTAGCGAGAGTAACCTGCAACCAAACGAAGATGAGAATTAGCCACCTGTAAAGCGAGCTGCGACGGCTTATGTCATACAGGTGGGTTCTTTATTAGCAATGTCTGAACCTGCTGTGATGTCGCTAAACACCAAGACTCATGACTTTGGCAATATGCATAATATCCGCGTTTGTCGTATTGATACACAGGTCGTAGTTGATACGATCACCCCATTTTTTTCGGTGCAAAAGTCGTAATACTGCGCCCTGCGCTTATCGACCTCCAAAATCCGGCGTTTCAATTCTTTATCTGTCAAATGCTCATTTTCCGGCTCTTTCATCCGGCAACGGGCGATTTTGCTTGCCATTTCCGCATAAACAAAGATGCGAAACGGTTGGTGTTCACGTAGAAAATAATCGGCGCATCGGCCGACAATCACGCAGTTGTTTTTCTCTGCAATTTCTCGAAGAATGTTGCATTGTTCATGGAATATGGTTTGACTTTGTGCCGCAGCCGGGTTCGGAACGGCATAGAAGCTCCTGCCGATATGAATCGGAAAAGAGAGAGGCTTATGCTCCTCGACGCTTTGAATGTACTGCTCTGACAGCTCTGTTCTGCTGGCGATCTCCATAATAATCTCCCGGTCATAATATGCGTACCCCAGATTCTCCGCAAGGCGGCATCCAAGTTCCCGACCTCCGCTTCCGAACTCCCGTCCGATTGTAATCATTCGATTCATGATCTGTCCTCCTTTGTCGGCAATGCCTTTGTGTATTTTATCATCCCCGCACTGACGTAGACTGCGACAATAAGCTCGGTAATCGGCATTGCAAGCCATATTGACGCGCCTCCGGCGATGACGGGAAGCAGCATAATCAACGTCCCGCTGATGACTGCGCCTCTGGCTACCGAAACCACAAAAGAGGCCGTCGGCTTCATCAGCGCCTGAAAATAATAGGTCGAAAATATATTAAAGGGCAGAAGAAGGTACGAAACCGAATAACAGCGAATGATGCCGGGTGCGATGGTCAATATGTTTTCGGTGGGCGTCATGAATATCCGCACAAACATATTGGGAGCGATCAGGTTGATTGCCGTCCAAAACAGCCCAAAAGCAGCCGCAGTTCCCAGCGCATATTTCAGAACCTGTTTGATTCGGCCGCCATACTGCGCCCCGTAATTGACCGAGATCATCGGCTGTGACGCCTGCCCGATGCTGTACGCACAGCACTGCACAAAGGTGCTGATGTTGATGATAATGCCGTAAACCGAAAGAGCGTCGCCCCCGAGATACTTCAATATCTGCCTGTTGAACAGGACGGTCAGGATACCCATTGCCACATCAATAAAGAAGGTCGAAAAGCCCGTGACGGATATAAAGCGGAGCTTTGAAAACAGCTTATCCGGCTTAACCAAACGCAGCGTGTTGCTTTTCTTCAGAAAATGCGTACACATTACCGCAAGGGAGATCACCGCGCCCAACGCCGTCGCAAGCCCCGCGCCCATGATGCCGAGGTCTAAGGTGAAAACGAAGAAGTAATCGCCGAATACGTTGAAGAA
>JAUNBL010000010.1 GCA_030527235.1 Clostridia bacterium
CATTGAATTATTTTTTTATTAAAAATGGACCATATGTTTGACAACCGCAGAAAAAATTATTTTTTTTGCAATTTTGGTGTTGACAGATTGTTTTCTTCTTGCTATAATACATTTTGTTGCTGGGAAACTAAATATATGCGAGAGTGGCGGAATTGGCATACGCGCACGTTTAAGGTGCGTGTGGGAGACCATACGGGTTCAAGTCCCGTCTCTCGCACCACATCGGAATGGACTTCGCTCCATTCCGATTTTCTTTGCAGAAAATCAGTCATGCTCATCTGCAAAGATTGCTGCGGCACCGGTCTGCTTTAGTCTAAAGAAACAGGCTTCATGCTCTCAAGGCTTTCCCAAAGCATTACCTTCACCGTTCCGCCGGAAACCGTTTCAAATTCCTCGCTCGGCTTGAAAGTGTTCAGACCTTCATTCATGCTCACGTCTTTGAAAATCTCCGTTGACATCAGTCTGCCGTTTTCATTATAGGCAGCGATAATCAGCGCTGCGCCTGCAAGCCGCTCGTTCAGAGCGGCAAACGCCGCCTCATTTTTTTCATCATAATATACGCTTTCTTGGGAGAATAGCGCCGTATACACCACGTCATCATAAATGTAACAGGACAAAGCATTGTCGCCGCTTACCAAGATGCCGTTTTCATCATACCAGCCCGCAAAGACATAGCTTGCGTTGGCAGCAGCCGTATACTCTATCTTGCTGCCGAACGCCGCCTCTCCCGACAAAACCGCCGAGCCTGTGTTGGATTCCGAGACAAGCCCGTATGCGGGATTTGTTACCTCAATTCTATAGCTGCACAGGGCCTTAATCGCTGCCGCCGCGTTCGTCCCTGCGCTTACGGCGGGGATTTGCACAACCAGCACCATTTCCGGCTTCTCTGCATGACTGAGCGTAAGCGATGAGGTTTCAGCGGGCAGATATACATAAGCCTTTTTGTTATCGTCCAGCACGGTCGGATATCCATTCAAAATAACGCTGTTGTCTGCGCTGATAAGCGCATTGCAGGATGTGTCCGAAAAGTCCAGCGTCACCGGGTAAACAAGCGTTCCTGCGCTGTCTTTCGCAACTGCGCCGCCCGCAAGCGTGCCTTTAAGAGAGCCGCTTATATAAACTATATCTGCATTTATGAGATTTTGCTCCGTGTCGGCAAAAATGCTTGCGCCCTTCATGACCAGCGTTCCGGCATCGGCAAATTCTCTGTCGCCGTGATTTCCGACAGCCGCCCCGCCGATTACGTAAAGAACGCCGCTTCCGCCGACGGTGTAGGTGACGCCCTCGGGAATATGCAGTCCATGACGCCGAAAGCCGCCGTATAGATAATTCACGCCCTCTAAGGTCAAATCAACCTCACTAATACTGCCGTAGCTGTTTAACGGACTATCAAACCTTTGCGCATTACATCTTAGGTCGCAATCCTTTAAAGCTGCGTTAAGGGGAACGGACGTTCCGAAATTGAGGGTAACGCCGGAGATGGACTCTCCGCCCGTTGTAAACACAAACCGGGTAATTTGCGGGTCATAATCCACAGACGGATGCTCCTCACCGTCTATCACCTGCACATATCTGACTAAGCCCTCCGTATCTGCGTCCTCCACCCGAACAGAGCCGCTGCGCAAATCGACTTCAACAGACATAACGCTTGGCGGCTTCAGCACGACAACAGGGTGACTGTCCGGGCCTGCAGCAGGTATGGCGGCGGTGCCGCTGTACTCAATGACGGTCGAGGAATAGCGCACCTCGTTTGTACCCTCCGGGAAAAACATATACGCCTTTTTGTTCGAGTCAAGGCATATGTCCGTGCCGTTTATGTTAATCACATTGTCGGCGGAGATTAAATTCGCAAAGCCCGGGTCGGAAAAGTCCAGCGTAACGGGATACAGGTCATAATTCCCCGTTGCTGATTTCACCTTGGAAAGCATCGGTTGGGTATCTCCGTCCCAATAATCGGTAATCAATCCATAAACGGAGCCGCTTTCGTAACGGAAGTTCTTATACACATGCTCGGCGCAGCCGGCTGTTGATGAGTAATAGGCTCCGACGACCGCTACAATTGTCGCGCCCTTCAATGTGACAGGGTTAATCCAGTCTAATGACTGTCCATTGCTAAAATATACAATACCGGAACCGTACACAATACTGTTATCACTCTCGCAGAACACGTCAACTCTGTCTAACCGGTTTTCACCCTCCAGCGTCAGATGCAGTTCTTTTATCGTGTTGCCTTGTATGTCGCCGGACATATGGCAGTCCCTCAGCGTGATGTAAAGGGGCATATAAGTGTTGAATTGTACCCAGTTCTTGGTGTCGGTCTCACCATAGGTAGTCCATACAAGCTGCGCAGTAGCGTGAACCCTCTCTGTAACCTCCACTCCGTCAATATTCTGGACGATGTTCAAAAAGCCCGGCGTATCTGCGTCATCAATTCGCAGCGGACCCTTTCTGAGGTCGCTGACAAGGCTCTGCGCGCTCCTTTCTATCTTCACCTCAGGGTTACCGCCCATTGTGACAGCGGGAATCGGAAAATTGTAAAAGATTGGATCGGAATAGTAATATATTTTGTCATAGATAGCCGCTACACTGTCAGGGTGAGCAACGGTGATGCTTGTGGTACCCGCAGGAAGATACAGGGTCGTCTTATATTCGTTCAGATGATGCTGCACATCGTTTATTATTACGGTGTTATCCTCTCTGATAAGTGCTTTTCCTATATCGGAGGAGAAGTCCAGAGTAACCCGCCCTACGGGGTTTCCCGCCGCGTCGGTGGTACTGACGCCGCTTGCTATCGGTCCGATTAAGTGACCTCCGGCAAATATGATGTTTGAACGAACCTCGTATTCGGAAATAACGGTGGTTCCTGCCTCCAGCCGCAGGGTTCCGGTCGAATTGCCCACGGTGGCGCCCACCAGCTCCAGCGTACCGCTGCCGCTGATTGTGTAGGTCTTTCCCGGCGGAATCGGCAATAACACATGCCATGATTCCGGACCCTTTGAATCCCTTATTCTGTTGTAGCCGTCTAAAATAAAGTTTACGTTTCCGCCGTTTGGAACACAGGTTACGGCATCGCCGGATGCGTAAGCGCCAAAATTGAGCCCCGTCATTTTAATATTTAAATCATAGGTTGTTTCCAGGAAAAGCTGTACACTCGTCGAGACCGGAGTCCAATCAAAGATAAACAGCGTGTCGTTGGGGTAATAGTCCCCCTCAGCCATTAAAGTGCCGTCTAACTTTTTGATAGACACATGCACCATGCCCGGCCGTTCCGAATCCTGAATCCATGTGGGCGCACCTTTAGACCCGTCCGCCCTCAGCCAAACAGTATTTGAATAGCCGTGTGCCGTCACGGATAACGCCGCCGTAAGCAGGCAGATGACAAAAAACGCGCCCAACCATAGTCTTATCTTTTTCATTGCTTTATACTCCTTTCGCGTTTTCTCTCTTAATATATATTTTACATGATTTTGCTGAATTTTTCAACGTATTATCGAAAATGACTTGTAAAAGCAAAAAAATAACTTGTTTTTTGATGCGTTTTATGATAAACTCATTTTGGAAATATTTGCGTTTGAATGGAGAGGTTTTTATGAACTGCAATGAACTTTGCGAACTGTCGATATACATTATAAAAGAATATTACAAAAACAATTTGGAACCGTTTTTTAAGCATATGGGCGACAATGTTTTATGGATTGGTCCTGCGGAAAATCATTGGATTTACGGGAAAGAGAATATGCTTAAGGCGTGGGACGAGGAACGGCATGATTTGACCTTTTCCATGAGCGATATTTCCGCTGTGTTTGTCAAAACGGGCAACCGCTCCTGCGAGGTGGTTTTGCGCTACAAGGTCTATACCTATTATCCGAGCGGCGCTGTGCATCTTCACAGGCAGCGTATGCACTATACATGGGTGGAGCACAGCGCTTCTGACGGAAACGGCGGAAGAAAAAAGCATTTTCGGGTTGCAATGCTGCATATCTCAAATGCGGTGCAGATGGACGAAAAGGACAATATTTATCCTGTGCATTATGAAAATGTCGCCCCACGCACCGAGCAGCTTGAAGTAAGCGCCGCGCGCATACATATACAGGGTGAGGACAACTCCATATACTATCTTCTGCCAAGCTCTGTCATATGGGTAGAAAATTACATCAAGCCGAACCGATGCATTATTCATACGAAGGAAGGTGCAATTATGGCAATGTGCAGCGTATCTGCGCTGAAAAAAGAGTATTCCGAACACTTTCTGCGGGCGCACTCAGGTTATTTAATCAATCCGATTCATGCCCGCCGCCTTGAGCGCTTTAAGCTCACCATGTCCGACGGAGAGGTTATCCCAATCCCGGAAAAGAAATATACAAAATTCAAAAAGGCTTTGAATGAAGGCGGCTGGTTTGAATAAGAGAAAGCATTTCGGTGTTCGCTCAATCCGCTTTGTTCATGGAAGTTATAAAGAATCATCCTGCCAACTCTGCGCTGAAAAGGGCATAAAAACAGGCGGGAGCAAAAACCGTGATTTCCGGCTTTCGCTCCCGTACTTGTTGATGCCCTTAGGCGTGGAAATAAATCTCCGGTTCTACCGGAGGAAGATAAAAAGCTTTAGCATGAAAAAACCTCTATAGAAAAGGAAACTGATATAAAAGCAAGCAATGAAAAGGCGTTGCCTATGGTAAGCTTATTAATACATCCGTGCGTCAACGTCCGCTTGGGTGATTGTTGCGCTGTCAAACGACGCTTCTTCTATGTAGAAAAACTTTTCAGGCTGCACGCCTTTTTCCATATCGGAAATGATTTTTTCAACAATAGGTCCGTGCAACGGATTGCATTCCACTACATAGCTAATCTTTCCGGAAAGCACCATTTCAAGAGCCGCTTTTGTGGCGTCAAACGAAACTATCGTTATGTCCCCGCGTGTGCCAACGGTTTTTCCCGACGCCTCAATAGCTTCTATGGCTCCGAGCGCCTCGTCATCATTTTCGCAGTACACAACGTCAATATCATCATGCTTTTTGAGAATATCCTCCATAACTGCACGTCCCTGTTCTTTGGTGAAGTTTGCGCTTTCTTGAGCGATAATTTCCCATGACGGATTTTTAACTATGCCGGTAGATAAACCGTCAGTGCGGCCTATTTGCGCGCTGGACCCCAGCGTTCCTTGAATATGAGCGATATTGACTTTGCGATTGTTTTTGAACGTTTCTGCCATCCAAGAAACGGCTTTGTCGCCCTCTGCACGGAAATTGGAACCGACCCAGCAGACGTATAAGTCATCGTTTGCCACATCAATCATTCTGTCAACTATAATAACAGGGATGTTTGCATTCTTTGCCTCGGTAAGAATGTTGTCCCAGCCTGTTTCTGTAACAGGCGCTAAGATTATATAGTCCACTCCAAGCTTGATAAATGAGTTTATTGCGCTTATCTGGTTTTGCTGTTGTTGATGCGCATCGTGAAAGGCGAGATAATAGCCGTTTTCCTCGCAGAAGGCGTTTTTCATTGATTCGGAATGCGCACTGCGCCAGCCGGATTCAGCGCCAACCTGTGAAAATCCAATTTTTATAAGGCTGTCTGAAATATCCGTGTCAATTGCAATGTCGGCCGGTTTCTCGCCGCTGCAGGCAGATGCAAAAATGGCAAGAGAGAACACGAGCGCAACTGTGATAAACCTTTTCATACCAAACCCTCCCAATACAAACTTAGCCTAATTATACACCTTTTTATGCGTCAGGTCAAACAGATTTTCTGTCAAGACCTAAAGAGAAAAATTTGCGGATAAAAACTTAATTCATGTTGTATTTTTTCCGTGGAAATGGTATACTTATCTTGAAGGAGGGATTTGCCATGAAAAACAGCAAAAAACATGATGGAGCAGCAAAACTTTTCCGTGCCATGGCCGACCGAGAGTATGCTGAAATAGCTGATGTTCCCGAGGAAAGACTTATAACAGATCCCGAATACGTTGCGCTGGAAGAAGAAATCGACGAGGCAAAGGACGTTGAAATTAAAGGCAGATAGTTTTAAGGCGGTTTGATATGTTACTTGAAGGTATAAAGAGAATAGTTGCGTTTTTATGCGCTATAACAGCAGCGATGAGCGGAGCGGATAATGCAGTGCCCCCACAGTCAGAACACGTTGGGTTTGTAAAAGCGCTCTGGGTTTCCACGGTTCATAATATTGACTATCCCACAGTGCGTACTGCGGACGAAACAGTTTTAATGCAGGAAGCGGACGTATTGCTTGACAACTGCCTTGCCTGGGGTATAAATACTGTTTTTCTTCAGGTTCGTCCCGCGTGTGATGCGATATACAAATCACAAATATACCCGTGGAGCGTGTACCTTACCGGCACACACGGCGCAGCGCCGGGGAATGGATTTGACGCGCTTGAATACTTTGTCAACGGGGCTCATTCAAGAGGCATGGAGCTTCATGCTTGGATTAACCCGTACAGAGTAACGAGCGGCGGAGAAGATGAATACGCATTGCTTTCCCCCGCGTCTCCGGCGAAAACACATCCGGAGCTGCTGCTTAAAACGGCAGACGGCAACTACTATTTTAATCCCGCGTTCGTTGAGGCAAGAGAACTGATTTTAGATGGAATCTCCGAAATTGTGAGTAATTATGATGTGGATGGAATTCACTTTGACGATTACTTTTATCCCAACTCGTACTATGATGACAGCGCACAGTTCGCCATTTCCGGAAAAAACGACTTAGCGCAGTGGCGGCGAGACAATGTGGACGCTCTGGTGAGCGCTGCGTATAAAAAAGTGAAGAGCATCCGCCAGTCGTGCGAGTTCGGAATCAGTCCATGCGGTATTTGGGCGAACAAGGCAACAAATCCGCTCGGCTCAGACACTAATGGGTTTTCATCGTATGAGAGAATTTACGCGGACAGCCGCAAATGGGTGGAAGAAGGGTTTGTGGACTACATCTGTCCGCAGATTTACTGGAATATCGGCTTTGAAAGTGCAGATTATAAACACTTGTGCGATTGGTGGAGCGCTGTGACATCGGCTGCGAATGTCAAACTTTATATCGGGCTTGCAGCATACAAGACCGGAAATCCTGATTATGGCAGCGAGTGGTCGGACGCGGAAGAGATAGCACGGCAGAGAGCATTTAACGCATCGGCTTCGTCGATTTCGGGAGAAAGCTATTTCTCATACTCAAGCATCTTGAAGAGTGAAAGGCTGCAGCAAATTATAAAAAATCAGGACGTCCTTTCACATGTGCCGATTTTGTAGTTTGAAGAAATTGTAAAATTGGCATCTGTCAAACAAGATTGGACAACAAAACAGACGACATTCAGCTTCGGTTGGGTGTCGTCTGTTTTAAGGGATGAAAATCACTGGTTTTCTGCACTGTAGGTAATGAAGTATAAATCCGCTTCACAGTTGACAAAATGCTTTCCGCAGCCGTAGCAGGAATAAAGGGGATAAACAAATGGGAAACTGAAAACGCAATGTGCAAATCATTGTCCGCAGAGGACGGTCTTGATTTTTATATTAGAATTTGACTTTTCGCGTTAAATGGTGTATAATAATTTAGTTAGATAATATTGTGCTCGG
This sequence comes from Clostridia bacterium, assembly GCA_030527235.1. Taxonomy (GTDB): domain Bacteria; phylum Bacillota; class Clostridia; order UMGS1883; family UMGS1883; genus JAUNBL01. The sequence continues at coordinate 7,575 of JAUNBL010000010.1, forward strand.
AGGTGTCATATGGTTGCGGTTGTATACTTGGTTACATCTCTTACGTCGCTTGACAGAGAGTTTCACTACTCTATACCGCCGCGCTTTGAAACTTTGATAAGCACAGGCTGCCGTGTCAAGGTTCCCTTCGGCGGAGGAAATGTACAGAAATTGGCATATGTTACGAAAATTATCGATAAATCGCCTTTTAACCCGCTTAAACCTATATCTGCGGTTGTGGATTCGGAAAGTGTAGTAAATGAGAAACAGCTTGAACTGGCCATGTTCATGCGGAGCGCGTATTTATGCACACTTTCGGAAGCGGTTGCGCAAATGATTCCACCAGGCATTTCCGCTAAATTCGAGGAATGGGTTTCTCTCACTTCAAACTCATTTCAGCCTGAACTGACGGATAAACAAGAGCGAATGCTCACCTTTATAAGAAACTGCGGTAAAAGTGCGGAAATGGCACAGCTTCGCTCGGAGTTCGGCAACGGTACGCGGACTATTGTAAATGCGCTTGTAAAAAAAGGCGCTGTGGAATTGTCGCATCGTGAAAAAAGGGCGACAAGAGACAAGATGGTGCGCGTTGCGTATTACTCAGGAAAAGAAGACCCCGCCGCGGAAGCGATTCACCTTGAAAAGAAGGCGCCGGCGCAGTTTAGAGTAATATCCTTTCTTGCGGACGGTGTTAAAGCGCCTGTCGCGGATATCTGTGTGCAGTGCGCAACATCACCTGCAACACTTGAAGCGCTTTATGTGAAGGGACTTATAGCCTACGAAACAGTGCAAACTTTTCGCAATCCTTTTGAAAACAAAAAACTGTGTCAAACCAGGCCGCCCACGCTGACCGGGGAACAGAAAAGCGCACTTGATGCGGTGGAGAGAGTGAAAGAGGGAACAATTCTTTTACGCGGCGTTACAGGGAGCGGTAAAACAGAGGTGTATATGCGCCTTGTACAACGCACTGTAGAACAAGGGAAGCAGGCGATTGTCCTTGTGCCGGAAATTTCTCTTACGCCGCAGATAACCGACAGGTTTTATGCGCGCTTTGGCAATGTTGTCGCGCTTATACACAGCGCTCTTTCGCTGGGGGAACGGCTTGACGAGTGGAAGCGTATTCGTTCCGGCGAGGCTAAAGTCGTTATAGGTGCTCGCAGCGCGGTGTTTGCGCCATGTCAGGATATTGGAATAATTATTATTGACGAAGAGCATGAATACTCCTACAAGTCCGAGAGCTCGCCGCGTTACCATGCGGCGACGGTAGCGGCGTTCAGATGCCGCCAGCACTTGTGCCCGCTTGTCCGCGCGAGCGCAACACCGCTTGTGGACAGCTATTACCGCGCCATGAGGGGAGACTGTGTTCTTATTGAAATGGAAAACCGGATAGGCAACAAAAACCTGCCGCGCGTTGAGATTGCAGATATGCGCGCAGAGCTGGAGGCGGGGAATAACAGTGTGCTTTCGAGGGCGCTGGCCTATGAGATTGAAAAGAATATAGAACGAAAAGAACAGACCATACTACTTTTGAACCGGCGCGGATATTCTACTTTTGTATCGTGCCGAAGCTGCGGATATGTCTACACTTGTCCTAATTGCAGCGTTTCCTTGACTTATCACGCTACAAACGCGCTTATGACTTGCCATATGTGCGGCCACCGTGAGCCGAAAGAGCAGTTTTGCCCGCACTGCGGAAGCGATAAAATCCGTGAGTTTGGCAGGGGTACACAAAAGGCGCAGGAGCAGATAGCAAAAGTCTTTCCCTCTGCGAGTATTGTACGCATGGACCTTGATACAACGGGAGGAAAGATGGGACATGAAAAGGTTCTGGAACGTTTTTCACACGATAGAGCGGATATATTATTAGGTACTCAAATGGTGGCAAAAGGGTTAGATTTCCCGAACGTTACGCTTGTGGGCGTGTTGGCAGCAGACGCATCGCTGTGCGGAGACGATTTTCGTTCGCAGGAGCGTACATTCGCATTGATAACGCAGGTGTGCGGGCGTGCAGGGCGCGGCGATGTGAGCGGGAGGGCGATTATTCAAACGTACATGCCTGAAAACAGAGTGCTCCGCATGGCAGCGACGCAGGATTACAAAGCGTTTTATAACGAAGAGATAATTTACCGCGAGGCATTTACATATCCGCCGTTTTGCAATATAATAAATATAACTGTAACATCTCGTATCGCTCTTGACGCGCAAAATGAGGCGGAACGCATAGCAAAAACGGTGGAGACAGTTTGTAACTTGCACGGAGGGAGCATATACGGACCGTCGGAGGCTCCGATTACAAAGATTAACGGCAGATACCGCTTTCGTGTTTGGCTTAAATGCAGCAGCACGGCGCCGTTTAGGGAGGCGTTGGCATCGTTTGCGGGCAATATTTACGGAGATGTATATACGGCGGTAGATATAAATCCGTTCGGGATGAACTAAACAAAAGGAGTAGTATTTTTGATGGCTTTGAGAAAAATACGCAGTATAGGCGATTCGTGTTTAGGGAAAAAATGCCGAGAAGTGGACAAGTTTGACTCGCGGCTTCACACGCTGATAGATGATATGCGCGAGACCTTGCTTTACGCAGACGGGATGGGGCTTGCCGCACCGCAGGTGGGTATATTGAAAAGAGTTGTGGTTATAAATGCAGGTGAGGATAATATTTTGGAGTTCGTTAATCCAGTCATGACAGAAGCCGTCGGAAGCGTGATAGACGCAGAGGCGTGTTTGAGCGTGCCGGGGAAAATAGGTGAGGTTGAACGCCCCCAAAAAGTAAAGATAACCGCTTTTGACAGATACGGAAATGAATTTTCCTGTGAAGGCGAGGATTTAATGGCGCGCTGTATGTGCCATGAGCTGGACCATTTAGATGGAATACTTTATACAGCAAAGGTAATACGATATATTGAACGTGAGGAAGATGAACAGTGAGAATAGTATTTATGGGAACGCCCGATTTTGCGGTGACTTCGCTGAAGGCTCTTTGTGAAAATTCGTTTGATGTTGCAGCAGTGGTATCACAGCCCGACAAGCCTAAAGGCAGAAAACAGGTCTTGGAGCCTACGCCCGTTAAATCATATGCCATTTCCAAGGGTATAAATGTGTTTCAGCCGCACTCACTTGCGGACGCTGCGGTGCTTGACGCTTTGAAAAAGATTGCTCCGGATGTAATAATAGTGGTGGCGTACGGGAAAATATTGCCCAAATCTATTCTTTCGCTGCCAAAATACGGCTGCATGAACGTACATGCATCGCTTTTACCGCGCCATCGCGGCGCTGCACCTATTCAACGCAGCATAATAGCGGGAGACAAGGAGACCGGCGTGACGATTATGCAGATGGACGAAGGTTTAGACACAGGTGATATAATTTTCCAAATTAAAACTGATATTTATTCAGACGAGACATCGGGTGAACTTTTTGAGCGGCTTTCTCAATACGGCGCTCACCTCCTGACGGATACTCTGCGTATGATAGAGGCGGGCGAGGCGATTCCACGCGAAAAACAAAGCGAAGATGGCGTGACGTATGCTGCTGCGCTGAGCAAGAAAGAGGCGCAAATAAATTGGAAAGCAGATGCGGAAAGCATCAAGAATCTGTGCAGGGGTATGAATCCGTGGCCAATGGCGCATTCTTTTGTAGGCGGCAAGAGGTTTTTGATACCATCTTGCAGTGTAGACAACGCCAAGGGAAAGCCCGGTGAAGTCCTTAAAGCCGATGAAAACGGATTGCTGGTGGCCTGCGGCCGAGGCAGCGTACTGATTCCGTATGTCCGATTTGACGGCAAAAAGGAAATGAGTGTAAGAGAATATCTGCTGGGAAATAAAATTAAGAAAGGAACAATGCTATGTTCATAGACGGCTATTATATGATATTAGTACTCCCGTGCATTATATTTGCGTTGATTGCGCAGTCAATGGTCAAATCGCGGTTTGCGGCTTATTCAAAGGTTGCCACAATTCGTTCGATTACCGGAGCAGAGGCGGCGCGAAAGATACTTGACGCAAACCACCTAACAAATATCGCCATAGAACGTGTCGCCGGGAATTTGACCGACCACTATGACCCATCAAAAAATGTGATTCGGCTTTCAGATGGCGTATATTCTTCATCTTCCGTTGCAGCTGTAGGCGTTGCCGCGCATGAGACCGGTCATGCGGTGCAGCATGCCGAAGGATATGTGCCGATTAAATGGCGTACGGCGCTGGTGCCGATTGCGAATATCGGTTCATCGCTTTCCGTGCCGCTGATAATAATTGGATTTGTGCTTATGCGGCTTCAAAGCGCGCTTGGGGAATTCGGCTTGATGGCGGCTTGGGCGGGAGTAGCGCTTTTCGGATTAGCTGTGTTGTTTCAGCTTGTCACCCTTCCGTGCGAGTTTGACGCGTCGAGGCGCGCGATAAACGCACTTTCAAACAGCGGTTGTCTTGACGAGCGGGAAGTCCCGATGGTGAAAAGTGTCCTTGGGGCTGCGGCGCTCACCTATATTGCTGCAGCGGCAACTTCGATAGCGCAGCTGCTTCGCTTTATTCTTATTATAGGTGGTAGGAGACGGGATTGATGAAGCTTTCAAAACCGCGTCAGTGCGCGCTTATGGTTCTAACTGACGTTGAAAAGAATGGTGCGTATCTGAACCTTTCTCTGCGGGAGAAGCTTAGCGGTTTCAAAATGGACACGCGCGATAATGCGCTTGCAACACAGCTTGTCATGGGTGTTACAAGATACAAGCTGTATCTGGATGAGTTCATATCTTCACTGTCAAGTGTGAAGCTCAAAAAGATGTCAGTGTGGATATTAAATATATTGAGAATAGGGTTTTACTCCAACATCTTTCTTGACAAGGTTCCAGTAGGCGCAACGGTTAACGAGTGTGTAAACCTGGCGCGCCGCTACGGGCATCCCTCAAGCGCCGCATTTGTAAACGCTTTGCTGCGTGCCTCAGCGGGGAAAACCTTTGAACCGAAAGAGATAAACGTTAAGTATTCTTATCCTCTTTGGATAGTGGAAAAGTGGCAAAGCGAAAATGTAGACGACATAGAGGCGCTTTTGCGCAGCGGCAATGAAACCCCGCCGGTGTGCGTCAGAAGAAACACGCTTGTAGATTGTCCTGTGCCAGATTGCATGACTCACGTTAAAGACGACTTGTATATATATACCACCGGTGGAAGTTTTGAGGGTACGCCATGGCAAAAAAACGGCGCTTTCACGGTTTGCGACGGCGCTTCACAGGAGGCCGTAAAAGCGCTCGAATTAAAACGCGGTGAAAATGTGCTGGACTTATGTGCGGCGCCGGGAGGAAAAAGCGCGTATGCGGCGGCGATAATGCAAAACGAAGGCGCCGTGACCGCTTGCGATATATATGAACACAAAATCCCGATTATAACATCAACGGCAGAACGCCTCGGCGCGAGTATTGTTTGCGCAAGAGTAAATGACGCGGCAGTATATAACCGTGAATTTGAAGGTGCATTTGATGCGGTAATGCTGGACGCACCATGCAGCGGCTTGGGCATTATCCGCCGAAAACCGGATATTAAATGGACTAAAAAGCCAGAGGATTGTTTTGCTTTGGCGAAGACACAGCTCAAAATGCTTGATACAGCGGCGCGTTATGTAAAGCCGCATGGGAGGCTTTCCTATACAACGTGTACGATAAGCCGTACAGAAAACGAAGAGAATGCCGATGCATTCTTGAAGGAACATGCTGAGTTTGAACTTATGCAGCCATACAAACAGCTTTTTCCTCATAAAGATAATACTGACGGCTTCTTTATAGCCGTGTTTGGGAGAAAAAAATGAATCTGGGAGATTTGACATACAGTGAACTTGAAAAGTACATTTTATCAGCAGGCGAAAGCAAATGGCGTGCGAAACAGATTTTTTCATGGATAGCGCGCGGCGCCGCGTCGTTTGAGGAGATGAGCGATATCTCCAAGCCGCTGCGCATGTTTTTGGCGCAACGCTTTGAGATATATTTGCCGCAGATTGTTTATAAGGCTGTTTCCAAAGCAGATGGTACGGTGAAGTATCTTATGCGAATGTCAGATGGGAATGTGATAGAAAGCGTTGTGATGAAATATAGGCATGGCTATAGCATATGCGTTTCATCCCAGGTGGGCTGTGCGATGGGCTGTACTTTCTGCGCATCTACGATAGGCGGCAAAATGAGAAATCTCGCCCCGCACGAGATTTTAGGGCAGCTTACAGCGGCGGCACGGGATTTGAGTGTTAAAATTTCAAATATTGTGGTTATGGGGATAGGCGAACCACTTGACAACTACCACAATTTAATGATATTTTTATACAATGTACAGAATGAATTCGGGGTCAATATAGGTTTTCGCCATATTACCGTTTCAACATGCGGTCTGGTTGATAGGATAAGAGAGCTTGCACAGGAGAATATTCCGATAAACTTAGCTCTCTCGCTTCATGCGGCGGACGACGAGACACGCCGCGCTATAATGCCCGTGGCAAAGCGCTATACGATTGCTCAAACGCTGGAGGCGTGTGATTTCTATTTTGAAACGACGCACAGGCGCGTTTCCTATGAATACGCATTGATAGGCGGTGTCAACAACTCTAAGGCGCACGCGAAAAAACTTGCGGAATTGCTTCGAGGACGCAACTGCCACGTTAATCTGATTCGGGTGAATCCCATAAAGGAACGGGAAGTTGAAAAAACAAGCGAGCAGGATGCGGAAAACTTCCGAGCAATATTGGAGAAACACAATATTACAACAACAATAAGGCGCACCCTTGGAGCAGATATTGACGCTTCTTGCGGTCAGCTTCGCGCCGGACACACGGAGGTGTGATTAATGTCTATTGAATATGCTGCGCTTAGCGATTGCGGCAAAACGAGAGTTCTTAACGAGGATAGCTTTCTTGTCGGCAATGAGGATAAACCTAAAATTTTTATACTTGCAGACGGAATGGGCGGACATAATGCGGGCGAGATAGCGAGCAAAATGATGGCCGATACTGCGATGGACTTTCTGCGCGAGAATTCTGACGATGCTTCGGAAGGTATTCGCAGCTATGGCAGACTTCTTGCTGCGTCAATAGCCCACGCGAACACCGTCCTCTTTAGCGCGCAAGCGGAAAAAGCAGAGCTTTGCGGCATGGGTACGACGAGTGACATATGTGCTGTTTGGGACGAGGAGTTTTGTGTGGCGCATGTAGGGGACAGCCGTGTGTATATTTTGAAGGGTGAAAAAATTAAGCAGATAACCAAGGACCACAGCGTTGTAGAAATGATGGTTGACAACGGCACCATAACGCAGCAAGAGGCAAAGACGCACCCGCAGCGAAACATTATCACCCGCGCAGTGGGGACTTCTGAGCGCATTAAGACGGACATATCACATCAAAAGTGGAGCGAAGGGGACGTTATTATAATGTGCAGTGACGGCCTAACAAACATGTTGAGCGATGCCGCGATTGCCGATATTGTACGCAGCGCACCAACGCTTGGTGAGGCGGCGGCGAACCTTGTTAGAGAGGCGAATTCCGCCGGCGGATTTGATAATATAACCGTTATTTTAATTAAAAGGCAGGTGAGGGGTTAATGGTAGGAACGGTTCTCGGAAACAGATATGATATACTTGAGCAGGTAGGCAGCGGCGGAATGGCGGTTGTGTACAAAGCAAAGGATAAGCTGCTTAATCGCTATGTTGCGGTAAAAGTTTTACGAAGTGAATTTAAGGATGACGAAGAGTTTATACGCCGCTTTAATATTGAATCACAAGCGGCGGCGAGTCTATCGCATCAGAATATTGTTCCGATTTACGATGTCGGCCAGCAGGACGGGGTACAATATATCGTTATGGAGTACATCGAAGGAATAACTTTGAAAGAGTATATCATGCAGAAACGCGGCTCGCTTTATTGGAAAGAGGCGACCGATATTTCCATGCAGATATGCAGCGCGCTTGAACACGCGCATGGAAAACATATTATACACCGTGATATTAAACCCCAGAATATAATTATGACGAAAGAGGGACAGGTCAAGGTTACTGATTTCGGCATAGCTCGCGCGGCAAACAATAACACCACAAATCTCAGCGGCGCAGCTATCGGGAGCGCGCAGTACATTTCACCCGAGCAAGCCCGCGGCGGCTATACCGACGGGCGCAGTGACATATACTCGCTCGGCGTTGTGATGTATGAATTGTACACAGGACGCCTTCCCTTTGACGGAGATAATCCCGTTGCAGTTGCAATGCAGCATATTCAAAAACCGCCTAAGCCGCCTACGGACGTGAACCCCGCAATACCGTTGTCAATAGAAAAAATAATACTTAAGGCGATGAGCAAAGAACAAAGACTGCGTTATGAGACGGCGGCACAAATGCTTGCCGACATCAAACGCGTATATATGGACCCTGAAGCGAAAATCAATACTGATGTGCCGGCGGTAGATGAGTTTGGGACGCGTAAAATGCCGCCTTTGGTTAATATTGTAATTCCCGCGACAAACGAAGAAAAGGAAGAAACGGACAAGCGGGCTACTGTGAAGACAGAAACAGAAACGAAAAAGTCCAAGACAAATGAGGACAAACGCAAAGATCGGACGGCAGTTGCTGTTGCCATTACGACGTCGTTGCTGCTTATTGCCGTGATAGCTTTTATAGCGATAAGGTTTGCGGGAAATGGCAGTCAGGGCGGAGTCGTTACCGTTCCCAACCTCATGCACCTTACGCTGGATAAAGCTCAAAGCGAAGTGGAAAACACGGGATTTACCATAGCGATTGAAGCGTATCAGAACAGCAGTACTGTAGCTGAAAATGAGATTATATCCCAAACTCCCGATGCGCGCAGCACTGTGGATGCACCTTGCGAGATAAGACTGGTTGTTTCCAGCGGCGTAGCAAGTGTGTTGCTTGAGGACTATACCGGACAGGACTACCGCGTAGTACAGAACGCTCTGACCGATGAAGATGTAGGGCTTGTGGTTGTTATAACCATGGAGCAGAGCGACACCGTTCCGGGCGGTATTATACTGCGCCAAACTCCAGCAGTGGGCACAGAGCTTAAAACTGGAGAAAAGATAACGCTGTTTGTCAGTTCGGGTACCGGCGAAGATATGGTAAACGTACCGTCGCTGATTAATCATACAGAGGCGGAGGCGCGTGTTACAATAGAAAGAGCAGGTCTTGTACTCGGAAGCGTTATTCCTTATCAGTCCGACAGCGTGAGAGGGCTTGTTGTCAACCAGAGCCTTGTTGCCGATACGCTTGTTCCGAGCGGAAGTGAAATCGATATATTTGTTTCGACCGGAGCGGAGGTTATAGTTCCAACACCTACGCCCACTCCCACACCTACACCACAGCAGACAAAGTATATGAGTCTTACGCTTCCTCAAACTACGCCGAGCGTACGTGTGAGAATAGTTGGCGGAGACAAGATTTTATATGACAAAGAACACCAGAGCAGCGAAGGCAGTATAGATGTTCCTTTGAGCGGGAACGGCACTATAGAGGTATCGGTTTATTTCAACGGAGTGTTGGAGGCGACAAGAGAGGTTAATTTTGATTGATGCTTAAAGGGACGATAGTTAAAGGAGTGGGCGGTACTTACAGCGTGTACGCCGACGGTGGAATTTTGGAATGTTCGGCGCGCGGAGTTTTCCGCAAACAGGAAATAAGGCCGGTTGTTGGAGACTGTGTGATAGTGGACGAGGGAAAAAGGCTCTTGAAGGAAATTTTGCCTAGGCAGAATTGTCTTGTGCGGCCGAATGTGTCGAATATTGACCAGCTTTTAATAGTCTGTTCGGCGGTAAATCCAAAACCGGATTTAAGGCTTATAGACAAGCTTTCGGTTATAGCTTCGGCAGCTGACATTGATGTTGGGATATGTGTTAACAAAACGGACATTGACACACATGGCGCGGCGGAGGAACTTTTTGATATATACAAGACGGTTCCGTACAACGTATACCTTACAAGCGTTTCCGACAACGAAGGGATAGATGAACTCATGTATGCCCTGTACGGCAAAACAACGGCGTTTGCGGGACTTTCGGGAGTTGGAAAATCCAGCATATTGAGCATTGTTACCGGCGGCGTACTTGAAACAGGAGCAACAAGCAAGATAGAACGTGGCAGACACACCACACGCCATGTCGAACTCATGAAAATTACGGGCAGCAAAGGTGGTTTTGTTTTTGACACACCGGGATTTTCGCAGCTTGAAATAGAGAAAATTCCCGCGAGAGATTTATGGCAGTACTTCCCGGAGATTTCCCGCCGTGCGGGGCAGTGCAGGTTTTCGGATTGCGCGCACGTCGGAGAAAAGGGCTGCAAAATAGAGGACGACTTAAAAAAAGGGCTTGTAGCTCAAAGCAGATATGAAAGCTATCTTGAGTTTTACAATATATTAAAAACTGTAAAGGAGTGGGAGAGATGATTAAAATATCACCTTCAATTTTGGCGGCGGATTTCTCGCGTCTTCGTCAGCAGGTTGAGCTTGTTGAAACAGCAGGCGCAGACATGCTGCACATTGATGTTATGGACGGGCTGTTTGCGCCGAATCTCACGCTGGGTCCGGCGCTTGTGGAGTGCATCCGCAAATATTCCAACCTTGAATTTGATTGCCACTTAATGGTGGAGAACCCCGACAATTTTATAAACATGTTTGTAAAGGCGGGTGCGGACATAATTACTGTCCACTACGAAGCTGCAAAACATCTTCAGCGTACATTGAATTACATTAGGAGCTGTAACTTAAAGGCTGCGGTTGCACTCAACCCCTCCACGCCAATTGAGGGGCTAAAGTACGTGCTTGATGATTTGGATATGATACTTATTATGACGGTTAATCCGGGTTATAGCTGTCAGAGGTTCATACCTGCGATGCTTGACAAGGTAAGAGAGCTTAAGAAAATGCTCGGCAGCCGTAAAATAGACATTCAGGTAGACGGCGGAATAAATTTGGAAAACCTGTATGCGATTACGGAGGCGGGTGCCAACGTGGTGGTGGCGGGGAACGCGATTTACATGTCCGAATTCCCCGACAAGACGATACAGACATTTAGGGAAACGGCTTATGACGCAGAAGCGTAGGTGTGTGATTATTTGCGCGGGGGAATGTGATTTTTCACGCGCGGACATTTCTGAAACCGACTTTATTATTTGTGCCGATGGAGGTTTGCATTACGCACTGGAAATGGCCATTATACCGGATGTCGTTATCGGAGACTTTGATTCGTTTTCAGGCGACTTGCCCAAGGATGCCATTATACTTGACCGGCACAAAGATGATACCGACGCAGAGGCTGCGCTTAAAGAAGCTTTGCAAAGGGGTTTTTCGGATATTGTCTTTCTTGCGGCAGCGGGCGGGCGGATTGACCACTTGCTCGGCAATATAGGTCTGCTGTTTTTTGCGCGGCAAAAAGGCGTATGCGCGAAAATGCTGACGGCAGATTGTGTGATAAGCGTTGTGTCGGGGTGTGAAAAAATTGACGCGGCGGCGGGCGATACGGTTTCCTTTATCCCCATAGGCGAAGCGCACGGAGTAACACTTCGCGGTTTTGAGTATCTGACTGACAATGCGGATTTTTCATTTTCAAAGACGCTCGGTATAAGCAATGTAGCGCATGACAATCCCTCAGTCAGCATAGAACAAGGCGCAATGATTTGTGTAGTAGGCGGACGCAGGAGTATTACGGGGAACAACGGTTGATTGAGAAAACGGTGTTGGGAGGTTTTATCATGAAAAAGCTTTCAAGCATAAATATAGCGGATACGTATCTGAGCCTTTTTATTTTGATATGCCCAATTTTACCGGCAGTACTTTGGCGCGGAGCTGCCTTGTACATACTTTGTGCGATAACCGCGGCAGTGTTTTTGTGGCGCATTCTGAATAAGCGAGAGATAGTGCTGTCGTTTGTCAGTGCTGTTATTGCGGCGAGTTTTGCACTTTCGCTTATGCTTTTGTTTTTTGCCTATGACCGCTATGAACACTTACAGCTTTCGGCGGTACTTTTGCTTTGCTTTTTTATAAGCGTTTTTGTGCGTGACGCTGTTGCAGCCGGAGGCGCAAAACGCTTGCGCGACCTTGTGTACACTTCAGCGCTTTTTAGTGCACTGATGAATATATTACACGCGATTATTTTCGGAGATGTGCTTGGCGGAGGGTATCGTTTTGATTATGGCTTTGCAAATAACCATCTTCTGGCAATTTTCATGTTTACCGCGATTTTGTGCTCAAAAGAAATCCTCAGGGAAAAACGAAACCGTACCGGAGTGATTGCCGGCGACATTTTGCTTGCGGTTGTGTTTTGTGCGGCGCGGAGTGAAATTGCCGTTATAGCTGTATCGGTTTTTGCAATCTACACGGCGCTGAGGTACGCGAAAAAACTGTCGTTTTTCCTGCCGGTAATCGTTATAGCAGTCTTAGGAATTGACGGCGGTATTATTTTTGCAACGATACGTTCGGGCGCACTCAGCAGTGCAGCTGGCAATTTTATGGAGGCAATATACTTGGGGCTTAGCCGAATTATTGGTGTGGGCGGCGGAGGTTTTGAATCTTATAAAGCGGTTTTTGAAACGCCCAAATTTGATTTGCCGTCCTTGGCGGGAGCGGTCAGTGCGTTCGGAATTTTTGGGCTGCTTATTGTTGCCGCAGCTATTGTTGCTGCGTTATCGGCAATGAGGAAGGCGACTAAGTTCACGTCCTCTGCAATACTTTTGACTTTGTGGTGCGTTTTTATCCCTTTGCTTATTTCGCCGTTTCTCGCAGCGCTGTTCCTTGCAGCACTCGGAGTGTGCTCAAAAAAAATTGTTGCAGTAAGTCTAAGCAAAGCTGCTGCAACTGCAGCTGTTATTGTTGTTTGTGTTGCGCTCATAGTAACTGCGGCAGTAAATCCTTTTGACACGTCGTACTTGATGCGGCAAATACGTGAAGAACTATCGACTTTTGATGCGACCAGCGATATGAATGCGTACTCACGCGCTCGCGGACTGATTTCAGAGGTAATGGAAATAAACCCGCACAATTATTTGCCGATTCGTCTGCGCGCCCGTGCGCAAAGTAACTTTGGCGCTGCGGATAATGCATATATTTCGTGGTGTGAAATCATGGAACGATACGGCGATGATGTGCGCCTTTATCCTAACATGGCTGAGGCAATCGTAGACTATATGTCTCGCCTTCCGCGCGGTGACGGTAACCTTCTAACGTTGAACAATGTCTTGCAGGAGTATATTTCTCGCGCCTCAGAAAAGAATGCATCGCGCGAAATTATGCGAGCCTTAAATGATGCCTCCGACCGCGCTCAGCAATATATGCGTTCTGAATGGGAATTCGGAGTTGGAAACACGATTGGGGGGGCCGAGGGAGAATGAAGTGTGTTGTACAGCGTATCAGCGAAGCGGCGGTAGCAGTGAACGGGGAAAAGATTTCACATATTGGCAAGGGTCTGCTTGTGTTTTTTTGCGCAATGCGTGAGGACTTGGAGAGCGACGTTGAATATTTGGCCGCAAAGATTGTGAAACTGCGAATTTTTAGTGACGAGAACGGGAAAATGAACTTAAGCGTCACGGACATTGGCGGAGAAATTCTATGCATTTCACAATTTACGCTTGCTGCTGACACTTCACATGGAAACCGTCCGTCTTTTATAAATGCTGAGGAGCCTGTGCGCGCACAGCGCCTGTATAATGCATTTTGCAGCACGGCGGATAAATTTGTGCCGTTAAAACGCGGAATATTTGGCGCGGATATGCAAGTGTCGCTTGTGAACGACGGTCCTGTCACGATAATTTTCGAGGGAAAAGGAGACGTACTATGACCCTTGCGGATACGAAAATCGGATACACCTATTACGTTAAAAAAATTACACTTGAAAGAGATGTTACACGAAGGCTTCAGGTAATAGGTATGACCAATACAACTGCGGTAACTGTTCTTAACAAAAAACGCCGCGGTGCGCTGGTACTCAAAGTACGTGGTGCGAGGTTTGCGCTTGGCGCTGAACTGACACGTGGAATAGAGGTAGGCGGTGAGACATATGAGTGACGTTATAAACGTTGCCTTTGTTGGTAATCCCAACTGCGGAAAGACAACTCTCTTTAACGACTACACCGGCGCCAGGCTAAAGGTTGCAAACTACCCGGGGGTTACGGTAGAAAAAAAAACGGGAGCGTTTAGCTTCCACCAAAATGAGTTCAAGCTTATAGATTTGCCGGGTATTTATTCACTTACATCATACACCATAGAGGAGAGGCTGACACGTCGCTATATATTGGAGGACGAGGTTGATGTAATTGTGGATGTTGCGGACGCGTCCAGCCTTGAGAGAAATCTGTTTCTAACCTTGAGTCTTATTGAACTTGGAAAATCCGTTGTGTTAGCGCTCAACATGATGGATATTGTGACGGAGCGAGGAATGGAAATAGACACACATCGGCTTCCGGAAATGCTTGGGATTCCGGTAATAGGTGTTTCTGCGCGAAAAAAAACAGGACTCGATGTGCTTATGCATGCTGTTGCGCACCATAGGCATGCACGCATAGAAACTCCGCAGCACCACCATCATACAGATGATTGTGGGCACGCTATGCGGCATATGGAAAATGTTGTCGTTTACTCGGATGATATCGAGCAGAAGATTGACATGCTTATAGAGCGCATACATAAACTGCGTCCGGAAACAATTAATCCGCGTTACAGCGCCATAATGATACTCTCAAACGATGAAGAGACACTCTCGGAATTTGACTGCGATTTTTCTGATATTGTACCCCGTTCGTATGAAGCGGATATAATAAATCAGAAATACGATTTTATAGAGGAAGTGCTTTCGGAGTGTTTGATGCGCCGTGCCGAAAAATCACGCTCTACAGATAAAGCAGACGCGATTTTATTGCATAGGATATGGGGACTCCCGATGTTTCTGCTCATTATGGCGGGGGTGTTTTTTCTAACATTTACTCTTGGCGACGCGTTAAAAGAGTTATTTCTATATGCATTAGAACACTTTTCTGATATTGTGTCAGGGGCAATGTCGGAAATAAATGTATCGCCACATATAGAATCACTCGTGGTGGATGGGATAATCGGGGGAGTTGGCGCAATACTATCCTTTTTGCCCAATATATTCATTCTCTTTCTTTCGCTTGCGTTTTTGGAGGACAGCGGTTACATGTCTCGCGTGGCATATGTGATGGATTCTATAATGTTGAAAATCGGTCTTTCGGGTCGCGCGTTTATACCTATGCTGCTGGGTTTCGGCTGCAGCGTACCGGCAATCATGGCGACAAGAACGCTTGAGCATAGGCGCGACAGGCTTAAAACCATGTTTGTTACACCGTTCATGTCCTGCAGTGCAAGGTTGCCGATATATGTGCTTTTTTCGCAAATGTTCTTTAAGGAATTTGCAATACTGGCGGCGTTTTCCATGTACGTGCTTGGCGCAGTAACGGCTATAATAACTGCTAAACTGATTTGCTGGTTTGATAAAAAGGGCGAAACCAATTCTCTTTTGATAGAACTTCCGGAATACAAAATGCCCAATCCGCACACTATTGCAATATACGTGTGGGAAAAGATACGCGATTATCTTACCAAGGCAGGCACAACCATTTTTGTTGCTTCAATAGTCGTATGGCTGGTATTAAATATCGGTCCGTCCGGTTTTGTGGAGAATATTTCAGAATCTTTCGGGGCGCTTGCCGCGAGCGCTCTGGTGCCGGTGTTTTCACTGGCGGGGCTTGGACAGTGGCAAATCTGTCTTGCCATAATTTCTGGTTTGGCGGCAAAAGAGGTTGTTGTTTCAAGCATGAGCGTGCTTTTTTGCACAACGGATACGGTATCTCTCGCTTTACAACTTGTCGCAATAGGTTTTACGCCGCTTTCCGCATATGCGATGATGGCGTTTTGTCTGCTGTATATCCCGTGCGTTGCTACAATAGCAACTATATATCGTGAAAGCGCTTCGCTTAGATTCACTGCGGCAACCGTGCTGGCTCAGTTACTGGTTGCTTATACGGCAGCAGTGCTTATTTTCCAGGGTGGGAATATTATACTTGCAATGCTTTGATTTTTGTTGTAGAATATTTGACGAGGTGAATTTTTATGGAACAGCAACAGGATTTGAATGAGATACTTCGAGTAAGGCGTGAAAAACTTGCCGCACTGCGCGAGGCAGGTTGTGACCCATATGAGATTACGCGGTTTGACCGTAAAAACACGTCGCTTGAAATAAAAGAGGGCTTTGACAAGATGGATGGCAGTGCCGTTTCCGTTGCGGGGAGGTTGATGTCAAAACGCGTGATGGGCGGCTCGTCTTTTTGCGATGTTGCCGACCGTGACGGTAGGATTCAAATTTATGTTCGCCGTGACGAAATCGGCGAGGAATTCTACAAGGAATTCAAAAAGTTTGACATAGGAGATATCATTGGGGTCTGCGGTACGGTTTACAAAACAAATGCAGGCGAAATTTCGATTAGAGCGGACAAAATACAGCTCCTTTCCAAATCGCTCCTGCCGCTTCCTGAAAAATTCCACGGCTTAAAGGACGTTGAGCTTCGTTATCGTCAGCGGTATGTGGATTTAATTGTCAACCCTGAGGTTCGCGATACATTTATTGCTCGCAGCGCTATAATTCGCGAGATTCGAGCCTACCTTGATTCCAGGGGGTTTCTTGAAGTAGACACTCCGGTTCTTAACACTATTTCCGGAGGAGCCACTGCGAGACCGTTTATAACGCACCATAATACGCTTGATATAGAAATGTATCTTAGAATAGCTACAGAACTGCACTTAAAGCGCCTTATAGTAGGCGGTCTTGAGAAAGTCTATGAAATGGGTCGTATCTTCCGTAATGAAGGTATGGATATTCGTCACAACCCGGAATTTACAACTATTGAAATATATGAAGCCTTTACGGATTATAACGGAATGATGGACCTTACCGAGGGTCTGATATCAACGGTCTGTGAAAAGGTCTGTGGTAAAACTTCAATAACGTACCAAGGTGAGGAGATAAACCTTGCCGCGCCGTACAAGCGTATAAGTATGATAGATTCCATTAAAGAAGTAACGGGAATTGATTTTAATACAATTAATGACGATTCCGCCGCAGCCGCAGCCGCAAAAAGCATTGGGATGGAAATAGAAGGAAATGTGCCGCGTGGTAAGATAATCAGCATGGTGTTTGAAGAGAAAGTTGAACAAACGCTTATTCAGCCTACATTTATAACTGATTACCCTGTTGAAGTTTCGCCTCTGGCAAAACGCAAAAAAGATGATAAACGCCTCACTGAGCGATTTGAAATATTTATAACACGGCGTGAAATCGGCAACGCGTTTTCCGAACTTAACGATCCAATTGACCAGAAGCAACGTTTTGAAGAACAAGTCAAAGCGCGTGAAAGAGGCGACGAAGAAGCCGGAATGATGGATACTGACTATATAACAGCTCTTGAGTATGCAATGCCCCCCACAGGCGGTGTGGGGATAGGGATAGACCGTCTTGTAATGCTGCTTACAAATTCCTATTCCATTCGCGACGTTTTGCTTTTCCCGACAATGAAGCCTTTGGAAAAGTAAAACACAATATAAAGTGGTATCATAAATAAATACAACACTATATAAAGTGTAACAGCGTGATGTATAAAAATATTTGACATCAATTTGACAGCAAAATTTTGAAGAATAACGCACCGTCATGAAGTGTGACGGATTTTAGGCGGAACTTGAATAGGGTTTACGATAACCGAAAGCACTTCTTGAATAATATCAGGGAGTGCTTTTTGAACCTTTATGGATGGCTTCTGTTATGGGGTTATTGGAGTCGAGATAGAAGAAAGGATAACGGAAAGTACAGTAAATATAAAGATGTTAACTTCTGAATGCAATAAAGTTAATTATATGTTAAGACGGATGTTATTTATTATAAGAGAGCGACAAGAAAGTGCGTGGAGTTCATAATAAAAGATATGTCCTGTTTTGCAAAAGTTCTGATTATGGAGAAATAAAGGATCATGTGTTAAAACAGACCTGATTAAAGATATCTTCGCTGTATATTGCTCAAACCAAGCAGAAGTGTGACATTATTGAATAAAAAAGCTACAATAAGTCAAAATCAGAAGATGTAAGATTGCAAGAATATCCGTTGGAGAAGTGGATGACCATTTGGGGGGACATTGGTGGATTTTATGTATTATACAAGGGAGGTAAATAAAGTGGAAAATATAAATGATTTTATTGAGGTTAAATCCTGCGGGGAAGTTTCTCCTAAAAAAGGAACAAATGCAAGAATACCATATGAGCATCAGAAAGAAGCTATGAGTTGTCTGGATATAATTAATCAAGAACAATCGTATAGCACGTTGGTTGTTCTTCCTACAGGAGGAGGAAAAACATATACGGCCTCAATGTGGCTTCTGAAAAATGCTATTGATAAAAAAAAGAAAATATTGTGGATTGCACATCGTCAAATGCTGTTGGAGCAGGCAGCGGAGTCTTTTCAAAAATTTGCTTATACAGAAGTAATTCCGCATATTTCTTCTTTTTGTTTCCGTATAATTTCAGGTGCATCTAATCGTGATTGTACAGGAGATATTCAATCGGGAGATAATCTTTTAATTGTTAGTAAAGATAGTATTGGCAGGAATATTGAACGATTAGATCGTTGGCTGAAAGGAGAAAATGAGCTTTACCTTATAGTGGACGAAGCTCACCATTCAACAGCAAAAACATATCGAAGGATTATTGATTATCTTAAGGCAAGGATTACTAATTTAAAAATTATAGGATTAACAGCAACTCCTTTTCGCACAGCAGAAAATGAACAGGGACTGTTAGCTCATATATACAACGATGGTGTCAAAGATGGTCAAGCTGTGCATGGAAATGTTGGTATT
This sequence comes from Clostridia bacterium, assembly GCA_030527235.1. GTDB lineage: Bacteria > Bacillota > Clostridia > UMGS1883 > UMGS1883 > JAUNBL01. The sequence continues at coordinate 26,429 of JAUNBL010000010.1, forward strand.
ACATATCAAATTGGTTTAAAAGAGTTAATCAATCGGCAAATACTTGCGAAACCGATTTTTGAAAGCTTTTATACGGATGAGCAGTATGGAGACACGCTGGGGGTGGATGCATGGGAAAGTATTCAGCATTTGGATATTTTGCCGGACGAGGTTGCCCATCAAATGGCAGACAGTGCCGCAAGAAATAAATTGATTGTAGAAACATACAGAAACAAGCAGGAGGAATATGGGCAAACCATATTATTTGCTGTTAACGTAGTTCATGCAGTTCAGCTGACGGCACTGTTTAAAAAGGCAGGTGTCGCAGCTGATTTTATTGTTTCATCAATAAAGGATTCTATTACCGGAGTAACAATTAGTCGTGAAGATAATAATCGAAAGCTAAAGGAATATTGTGACGGAAAGCTGCAGGTATTAATTAATGTTAATATTTTAACGGAGGGTGTCGATTTGCCCAAGACAAAAACGGTTTTTCTTGCCAGACCTACGGTATCAGCTATTCTAATGACCCAAATGGTAGGACGAGCATTGAGAGGAACAGCGGCGGGTGGAACTTCAAGTGCATATATTGTTTCATTTATTGATCATTGGAATGAAAGTATTGCATGGATTAATCCGGAAAGCCTATTTGAGGGAAATAACGATTTTCGTGATAATGAAGCTGAGAGAATAAAGCATGAACTTCGTTTGATTGCTATTTCCAAAATAGAAGAATTTGCTTCTATACTGGATGATTCTATTGATACATCAGACTTGGAGAAAGTACCTTTTGAACAGAGAATTCCTATTGGAATGTATGCATTTTCATATTTAGAGGAAAATGGAATGGATCGTGCTTATCAGGTTATGGTTTATAATAGCACTCAAGATGCATATAATCAGCTTATGCAATCACTTCCTGCATTGTTCAGAAGTTTTGATGCAACAGAGGAATATTTATCAGAAGAACAACTTGATGAAATGGAAAGACAATGCAGGAATTCGTTTTTCTGTGGAGAGTTGGTGCCGCCTTATGAATCGAGAGATGTCTTAAATGTTTTGAAATACTATGCACAGTATGAAACAATTCCGCAGTTTTATACTTTTGATGAGATTGATAGGAACAAGTTGGATGTTGCTGTAATAGCAAAACAAATATGGGATGAGGATATGGGGCAGCGTAAAAAAGCAGAGTACATTGACTCTATCTGGGATTCCGGTGATGATAATATGCTTAGGTTGTTTTTTGGAAGAAAACTGTATTTTCTTCGTCAACTTGATATTGAGCTAATGAAAATATCACATTCTTCTGATCTTTGCGAGGATGAAAACAATGTAAAGTACGGAACCAAGGCATTGGAGGATTTACCACTGTATGAGATAGGGAAAATAAATCCTATGTTGGAAAAGCAACTAAGAGATCAGGTCTTTGAAAATGCCAGGAATGAAAATGGAGAATACAAGTGTGCTTGTTGTGGAAAGACGGATAGATCACGTGTTTATTTTCAAGTAGACCACATTGTGCCTATGAATCGTGGCGGAAAAAGTGTTGTGGAGAATTTGCAAATCTTATGCCGTCAGTGTAATGGGATGAAAGGAGATCACTGATGAGGGCATTCTTGTATTCAGCTCTTGATCTCGCCGCAATTATTAGTTGTATGGAACTTGGTTGTAAAGAGGAAAATCATATGATAGATTTAATATGGGAAGGCGAGAAATATTTCCTTGCTGACCTGTATCGTACTGACAAACGCAAATTCATATTGGATATTCAATATTGGATGCATTATTTTTATGAGAAGCCGATTCTTGATAAGGAATTTCCTGCTATAGAAAAAGACTTTGAATATGGAAACCACATATTAAATGTGGATCAGTATTTAAGCGATTATACTAATGTGGATTTGTTTTTTAAAGGAGTGCGAATCCGTATTTTATATGGGAAAGGAAATGACTACGTAAGAATCAAACTACGCACCTTACTTACTGAATATGGATATCGGCGACGCTCCAAGCTGCTGATTCAACATATTAAGAGTTGTATGCTTTTTTATAATTTGGAAGCAACATTGCGTGGTGGTAATGCTTGTGATATTGAATCTTGTAATTTAGACAAAATGCTGATTTTTCGTATTGTTTAAATCTTATTTGATATTTGCAGAATTTTTTCATGAGCTCGTATATTTGCGAATTCAATTTTGAAATAAAATTGAAGTGTAGCCCTTTGCATTTTAATTGTCCCCATGTTCATATTCAGCAATCAATTTATTCAATGTTGGTCTGCTTATGGATAATTCTATCGCAAGTGCTGATTTTGAAACTTCTCTTGATAAATAGCGGTTGTAATGTTCCGCAAATGTTAAGCAAATAAAAATTTTGTTAATAATGACGGCGGACTTCGCCTTGTCAAGATTGGGTAGTATTTTTTCATTTATGAAAAAATACTACCCAATCTTGACAACACTATCGAGTTGGAAAAGAAAATCATCAGCGGCGAAATAAAGGTTAAATAATAGCAAAGTTAAAGAATTTAATGGGACGGTTCTGTTTTCAGAACCGTCCCATAGTTTTTGAAAAAATTACAACCCTATTTTTGTTTTTTCCACAATCGGTTTGAGCGGTGCTGTTGTTTCCCAAACTGTGAGATACAGCTCATTTTCACCTACGTCGCCAACCTCTATGTCAAGATTTGCACCTGCTCCTCCTTCAACGAAAAGCTGATTTGATACCACTTTTTCAAGGCAGTTGCCGTTAAAGACGAGCGCTGCGCAGAGGAACGTTGCATCCTCAGACGCTGTGTTGTTCACGCTCGCGGTCAAATGACCATCGCTGTATACGGCGTTATAAACAACCTTTTTTACGCCGAGCGCTGCTATTTCTTCTTGGTTCAAAGCGATGGAATAAAGCTTGAAATTATCGATATAGCCCTTTAAATCGGGGTTGTCCTCTGCCGTGTAATCATAATATGCATCCCACCACTGTGTACGACCTATATAGTTACGCGTGTTTTCGCCTATAAGATCTATTGCTTCGTTTTCGATGTTTTTGCTCGATGCTGCCAGAACACCGTCAATATACACGCTCGTAACACGCGTCAGCGCATCGTAGGTGAAGGCAAGATCGTACCATGTGTTTGCAACAAGCGTTCTATCCGAAACGTTTACATACGATGTTGTTCCGGCGTTATATTTTATGCCTGCCGAAAGAGGAGTAACTCTGCCGAAAATGCTGTTGTTGCCGCCGGCGCCAAAATCGTAAAGTCTGTAGCCCTGCGTTGCATCCGCGAGCTTCACTCTGCCGAAAAATGTGTAGCTGCGAAGGTCTTTTGTCAGCAGGTCGGGCGCTAAAAGATAGCTGTTTGCTTCCGACACACGCCGCCCGGTCATTGTGTTTTGGCTAAGGTCAAGCGCACCGTTTATCAAAGCGCCGCTCGTGCCCATCAGACGAGCATCGTTGCCGTTGCCCGATTTATCGCGGATGAAACGCTGAGCGCCGTCCTCGTATAAATCAGCTTCGTCAAATTCGTAGGAAAGCACTAAATTGCGTCCTATATCTCCGCGCTCAAGCACCGTAACCGTATAATCGTGCGATTTGCTCTGCGTACCGATGGTTATTGTTGCTGTAACCGTGGTAGTTTTCGGCTCATCGGTTGGTCGTATTATCACGCCTTCGTCAGTCACAACCGATGTATCCGCTGATTTCCACGTCACGCTTCCGGAATTATACGACTTTGAAACAAACGCCAAATCGCGTATCACCGCGCTTGTGTCGCCAAGGTCGATAGATTCCAAATCATCTGTAAAGTCAAAACCCGTAAGGTTGGATGCCGTCATTATGCAAGTGGGGAATCCGTAGCGGTTGCCTGTGGGAAGCTTCTCGAGTTTGTTTGACCAGTAGAAGTAATCGCCGTTCATCCACACCAGATGAAGCGCGTCGTCGCTGCTGCTGCCGCGCACTACATACGGACGGAAGTTGTTCTTTTGCGACTGAGTCGTCACAGGCGTTTTTGAGGTTATTTCGCCGCTATCGTCGAAAACATACTTGAAAATCTCGTACACGGTGCCGTAAACACCCTCTGTGGGAACCGAGGCATACACTGTATTTATATCGTTGTGGTCTATGCAAAGACCTCCGCTGTAAGACTTTTCGTTTCCCGAAGTGTTTTGGTGGAACCACTTGCCGCCGTTGTCTATGTATGTGCATTGCCATTCGCTGCCCGTCCAGCGCGCACGATAATACAAATGTGTAAGTGAATCGGCGCTTATGCCAACATAAAGTATAACGGGGTTACCGTTTTCATCCGCCGCCGTTTCCCAGTTCCAGTTACGTATGGCATCCGTGCGAGTAACAAGCGGATGTGTTTCCTCTACGTTTGTAATCTTATAGGGCGCCGTATTGATGTCTGCAAGAGTATTGCCGCAAACGTCAGTCAAAGTAAGCGTGGTTACGTCAATATACGAGAAATAGAGCGAATTTGTTTCAACGTTGTCGGGATGTGTGTACGAATACGACATATATATCTTGCTTATGCCATCGGAATCGTATTTTGTATAGGGCCTTTTCTCTGTATCCTCCGCGTTATCTGCAGCATCGACTATCTGCTTGGGTGTTATTTCAAATGTAACGTCATCGTTGGCATCGGGCAGAGTCAGACGCGCCACTGTCGGATGCCAATTCACGCCGCGCCAGAGTAAAAAGAAGCTTTCAGGCGCGGAGGACATATAGAACGGCGTTGGATACGTTGCGTTCGAGTAGTCTGTTATGTCGATAATTTTTTCCTCGCCCCACTGCGTTATATCGTCGGGGTTTGCGGAAACTTTATAGTATATGCGCGCCTCGTTTGAATGCATGGAGTAGAAAATCATAATGCGGTTGTCGGGCAGCACCAAAAACGTTGGATTATCGTGGTCGTCCGTTTCAAAGCCTGTGCGTACATATACCTGCTTATATGTATTATTAATGTTATCGTACTGTATTGCCTTTATATTGCCGTAAACGTCGATATAGCCGACATACGTTTTGTCGCTTCCGCTCTGCTCGTTCTTATGGCGCAGCGCACGCGGGTCGGCGCACCAATTCCATGCGCCTTCTACCGCCAAAACCGAGGTCTGCACCTCTTTTTGCGACTCTATGTTATAGACAAGCGTTATTTCGTTAACGCCATCCTTAACTGCCGTTATGTGCAGTGTGCTTTTTGCCGCATCGTAGGTGTAAACCGCGCTGTTTGTTTCTATGATACGTTCGGGCGTTTTTGTGTAGTAATAATCGCCTACCAAAACGCCGTCAATCGTTTCGCTCGGTTTAATTTCTCCGCCCTCATCGTCAACAAAATTAACCTTAACCTGCGTGGTTTCAAAGTTCGTGTCGGTTGTATACTTTATTTCAAGGGCAAAGGCGTTTATCGCATCTGTTTCACGCGTTGGGAATGTGTTGGCGCCTGTGTCGCAGCGCACTCGGAAAGAAACATTATCGCCCTGTGTGCGCAAAAATTCCGTTACGTCTGCACTAAACCACTGCCCCTGCGTGCCGGATTGCACCACATAGCTTGCAATGCTCTCACCAACCGCTATCGGCGCGTTTGTCCATGTTATTGTGTCCTCGCTCCACGGTGTATCTTCAATGGCGTAAAAATCGATAATTCTCTCGCCGGTGTTGGTTGCGCTTGTTACATAGCCAACCACGCGTGCTGCCGTTATATATGCAATCGGAAGCTCGCTCATATCAAAGCGCAAAAACGCATCGCGGCGCGACCATGCCGCACCTAAGCCCTTATCGTTTGAAACTGTGATGGTTTCCGCGTCCTCGTTTTGCATTATGTCATCGGGCGATTTTTCTTCGATATAGGCATCCTCGCTGACGGTAAGCAGCTTTTTGATTACGCCTTCGGGTACTTTAATCGGGTCCTCGTAATATGCAATAATTGTGTTTTCCGCATTTTCTTCAACATTGATTTTAAGCGTTGATTTTTCGCGGATAAGTGCGTAGTCGGTTCCTTGATAGGTGATTGTTTCGGGCAAAGACGGCGTGTATTCGTATTCGCCGGTCAAAATGCCCTGCAGCAAAATGCTTCGTGCAATTTCAATGCCCTGCTCGTTAACAAATTTTACTGTTACGGGTGCAAGCGTGTCCGCGCTTTCATAGCTAAGCTCCAGCGAGGGTGCGTTTTCCGTTTCCTTTGATGCCATTTTTGTTGCGCCTGTGTCGCTTGTTATCTTGAAGGAAACACTCTTTTTGTCAAGATTTGCGTTCATGTATTCCGTAATATCAATGGTAATCCAAAAGTTATTTTCTTTTTCCCTTACTTGCAAATACGTTGTAAACGGCTCTGCCGCTGCGGCAGGCGCGTTATTGAAGGTGATGGTTTTTTCCGACCATTCGCCATCTACGGCGTAAATCGAAAGCGTTCTGTCGGCGCTGTTCGCCACGTCGTTAATGTGCAGGCGGATTTTGGCACTTGTAAGCGTTGGCAGCGTGTATGACGAAAGATCAAACTTAAGATATACGTCACGCTTTGTAACTGCCGGCTTTAAGCCCTTATTGTCAGAGGTAATAATGGTATCGCTGCTGAGTGCTCCGTACGCTGCGTCGGGGTCGTTTTCCTGAGTAAACGCATCCTCCGCGGCAATAATCGAATTATTTACCGTCGTTGCCGCAAACGTTGGCACAGCGCTCATGCCGAGTGTCATTACTATTGCCAGAATGATTGCGATGTATTTTTTCATAAACTAAATCCCCCTTCTTTATAATATAAGTATATTATAAAGGGGGGGGATGTCAACACTTTTATGACAAAATGTTAAGCAAATAAAAATTTTGTTAATATTAACGGCAGACTTCGCCTTGTTTTCTTCCTCAAGCGCGGGATGTCAACACTTCACAATTCGCAAAAAATTCTTTGCTTGGAGAGCAAAAGAAGCGCCGCATCTTGAAAAATGAGCAAATCTGTGTTATAATGCATTATACGGGTTGCAAAGCAATGACTTTAGCTTACGCCACTTTACGCCACAGGACACATCCCGATTGTAGAGATGAATAGAAAACCGTAGGGCGCGGGGTAAAACAGCACGGAAAGAAGTAGTGTTTACTGAAAGACGGGTTTTCCCGTTTTGAAAATCATAGTAAAGGCAAGACGCGCTTTGTGGAGGGAAATAGTATGAAAAGAAATGTGAGCCAATTGTCGCTTAAAACTGTTATACTTTCTCTTTTCATAAGTGTATTACTATGGTCAATCGTCACAGACGCATGGGGATATACAAAAATATTTCATGTGTCAAATGATAGTTGGGGTAACTATATATTTGATTTTTTCAGTCGATTGATTTGGTCGGCGCCTGCAATCTTATTGTTACTTAAGTATAAGCGCTATGTTCCGACATCTCTGAAACAGCTTTTTGCAAATACTCCGGAAATAAAACCGCTGGCATTTTTCGTAGTAATTATTGTAATGTATCATGTATTGGCAATGTTCTATAACCATGGTGCGCTATGGATTAATCCAAGCTTTCATTTTGAAAAACATTTTTTATGTTTACAACGGTAGCTTTTTTTGAGGAACTCGTTTATCGCGGATGGGGATTGAATGCACTGTCCGCCTTTCTTCCTGAAAAAGCGGCAAATATTGTATACTTGCACACTTTCTATCCGATTTTCTTAGCGTTATGATGATTGGATAATATTGTAGTTTGTTAAATTGTGAAATTACAAAATTCAACAATTAACAAAACACGTGTTTTTCAAGTGTTGCTCTTACGGCGCCGCGGCTTTTAATCATTTCATCAAAGTAGCGGCATACCTTTTTTGCAAGCTGCGCCCTGTAAAGATTGACGCCAAAAATCTGTTCGTTTTCTAATATGTCGCGCAAAACTATTTCGGTATCGATTTGATCACCGAGTTTTATAGACGATATTTGCGGGCACATAATGCTAAGCAGCGGGTCGGGACTTAGTTCCATCTTTTTGCCGAAATCATCTACCCCCATCAGATAGCGCAGCCATGCGGCAAAGACAAGCGGTATCATCTTTAAGCTTTCCGGGTTAAGATTGGGTGATGCCATATATGCTTTAACGGTTTCCCCAAAACGTATTGCCAGCTTTTGCGAGGTGTCCGTTGCAATTCTTTGAGGAGTGTCTGGCATAAATGGGTTGGGGATACGGATGTTAATCACAGTGTCTATGAACTCTTTTGGATTCAGTATCTGCGGGTCCGTAACAACCGCAAGACCTTCATCATAGCCTATAATTTCTGCTAAACGGCGCAGTGCGGGGTCTTTCATCTCCGCAGAAATAAGCTTAAAACCCAACAGACAGCCGAATATTGCCAAAGCCGTGTGTATTGGATTTAAGCATGTACAGACTTTCATTCTTTCGACCTTTTCCACTGTTTCGCGGTTTGTAAAAATTATGCCTCCATATTCAAGTTTCGGACGTCCGTTCGGAAACACATCTTCGATTACTAAATATTCGCTTTCCTCAGCGTTGACAAACGGCGCGACATAGGTGTTTTTTTCTGTCACCATCGGCTGCGGATTATCGACGTTATCTTTTTCCAGCATCGCCTGAACCGAGGGGTCAGGCCTGGGGGTAATCTTGTCAATCATCGACCACGGAAACGATACGCGGGAGGCGTCTCTCACATATTCTGTAAAGCCTGCGTTGACAGCGCCTGAGGCGCTCCAGGCGTCTGCAAATGCCAAAACGGCATCGCGAAGCTTGTCTCCATTATGGGAACAGTTGTCCATGCTGACCAATGCTATCGGTTTTTCTCCGGACTCATACCTTGTATAAAGCAAGCTCACAACCTTGCCGATATAGCTTTTGGGATGATGTGTGCCGTGTTCCATATCATAGGCAACGTCAGGGAGTTTATTGCCTTGCCCGTTTACCAGGCAATACCCCTTTTCGGTAATCGTAAAACTAGCCATCTGAAGCGAGTCATTGCAAAATATTTCTTTTAACCGCTCATAATCTGCAACATTTTCGGAATCCAGTGTTAAAGATTCTACTATGCTGCCGACTACGGTTTTTTCCACCCTTCCATCAGCTTTAAGCGTGACGAGGATACTGTAATCATCGTGAGGACGGTTCATTCTCTGGATAATTTCGTAATCGTAACCTTCGGCAACAATCAGTCCGCGGTCTAAAATGCCATCATTTAACAAACGCTGCACCACGTTGGCTTGAAATGCACGAAAAATATTGCCGGCTCCGAAATGAATCCAAAATGGAGCTTCTTGCGTTTTCGCCGCAACACTTTTTCGGTCAAACTTTGGCAGAGTAAAGTTAGCGTTTTCCCAGGCGGTAAAATCAAGTAATCCAGAGTTATTCAGCTTTAACATCAATGTTTCGCTCCTTTTTCAATACTTTCCCAAAGCCCGTTCAAATAAGCGGCTCCAAGAGCACGATCATATAAACCGTATCCGGGCATGGCAACTTCGCCCCAAATCATGCGCCCATGGTCTGGTCGAATTGGGCCTTCAAAACCAATTTCATATAGTGCTTTCATGATTTCATACATATCAAAATTACCATCCGAAGAAAGGTGTGCGGCTTCTTCAAAATCGAAGGGCGAGTTAAATTTCAAATTTCTTACATGCGCAAAATGCAGCCGGCCCTTAAGCGAGCGTATCATATCAGGGAGGTCATTTTCCAAATTTGTACCATAAGAACCGGAACAAAACGTAACGCCGTTATGCGGATTGTCTACCATATTCATCATCTTTTGAATGTTGGCTTTGTTCACGATTATACGGGGAAGTCCAAAAACGCTCCATGCCGGATCATCGGGATGAATCGCCATGTTTATATCATATTTGTCGCAGACCGGCAGTATACGCTCTAAGAAGTATTTCAAATTTTCAAATAGTTTCTCTTCATCAATATCTTTATACATCTCGAACAGTTCTTTGATTTTGGCCATGCGCTCGGGTTCCCAACCAGGCATAACAGCGCCGTTGGTGTCTGAAGCAATCGTCGCAAACATATCCTCGGGATTTAGCGCGTCAACAGCAGCTTGTGTATAGGCGAGTACGGTTGAGCCGTCAGCGCGCTTTCTGGCAAGTTCCGTTCTTGTCCAGTCGAAAACAGGCATAAAATTATAACACACCAGATGGATATTTTCTTCGCCTAAATTTTCTAACGTTTTAATGTAATTGTCAATATATATATCACGTTGTTTACCACCGGTTTTAATGTCCTCGTGTACATTAACGCTTTCTATGCCTGCAATGGAAAGCCCCGCGTCCTCAACTTCTTTTTTTAGCGCCTTGATTTGCTCACGGCTCCATATCTCGCCGGGCATTAAATGATATAATGTCGTAATCACTCCGCTGACACCGGGGATTTGGCGAATCTGTTCCAGAGTTACGGTATCAAATTGTGAACCGTACCATCTCAATGTCATTTTCATAACAGTTATTCCTTTCGATTTTAATTTTATAATATTACATATTATAAAACACGTGCTGCGAAATTTCGATTGGATAATTTGTTGCGTATATTGCAAAAGTTGCGAAGATATGCTAAGATGTAGGCGGGGGTGAGGAAAATTAATAAAAAACTTCAAACAGCTTTTTGCACTCGTCAGTATATGCTTTCTAAAGATTTTGAACTGTACTATTACAGTGATTATCATTTAACAAAGGTGGAAAACCACACGCACGATTATTATGAGTTCTACTTTTTCCTTGAAGGAAACGTGACAATGGAAATCAGCGGAGAAGAATACCATCTTAAAGCCGGCGATATTGTGCTCATTCCTCCCAATGTCGCCCATCATGCAAATATTTTGGACCGGAAACTCCCATACAGAAGGTTTGTTTTTTGGCTTAGCCGAGAATATGCCGACCAGCTTGTTGCACTCTCTTTTGCATACGGTTATTTGATGGACGAAGTGGAGAAGAAGAATAACTATGTATTTAGTACCAATCCCATAATATTCAATACAATACGGACCAAGGTATTTCATCTTTTAGAAGAAATATATTCGGAGCGCTTTGGGAAAGCGGCTGAAATCTCTTTGTGCGTAAACGAGCTGCTTTTGCACATAAATAGGATTGTATATGAGCAACAACACACAGAGAGGACAGAGTGCGGGCAGTCTCTTTACGAGCAGATTTTTAATTATGTGGACGACCACTTAGGAGAAGAACTGTCCTTATCTCAAATATCTGCGAAGCTGTTTGTGAATAAGTATTACATTTCTCATATTTTTAAGGAAAATACAGGTATGTCAATACATCAATATATCACAAAAAAACGGCTTGACGCCTGTTATAATGCAATTAAAAGCGGCGCAAAAATTACAGAAATATATTTGATGTATGGCTTTAAGGACTATTCGAGCTTTTATCGTTCATTCAAAAAGGAATATGGAATTTCTCCCAAGGAATGCCGCGAACTTGAACTAAAAAAACAAATATTAAGTTTGACAAAGAGCGGATATTGCTAAAGATGCGGTTGAAATCTGCGGGATTTTGCTTTGGACATTTTATCAAACAGACTATAGTAGGCATTGCTTTTCATGAATTAAGGAGACAATTAATGAAAACCTGTGGTTAACAATACACCTGTAAGGTGAAAATATCTACTGTATGAATAAACAATCGGCACATGTGATACAAATGGCGATTATACAGCCATATGCGGAGTCGATGATATTGATAGTGTAGATGGAAAAAATGTCCGTATTCAAAACATTCAACGGGACGACGCAGCGGTAGACAAAAACGGTGTGATTTATTATTGGGATATCGATTATAACTGCATTCGACAATTAGAACACAAGTAATTATAAGGGAGGGAGCGAATATTTTGGGGAAAGTATGTTATTGCTGCGGAAAACCTGTTAAATTCATGGATATGGATTTGCAAAACGGCAAAATATGTGATGAATGCTATGAGACAGCAACTAAACTTGATAGGAAAATTACTTGTTTAAATATTTTCAAATATAATGGTGCATATATAAAACGGCTACTGGACAGTCAAAACATTGACAAGCCTGTTTTGGCAGAGTGTGAGCACAGTGCTAGCGAAAATGAAATAAATTCGCAAAATTTACAATCTGTAAAAACAAAGAAAACTTTTGAAGAGGAATCTGAAAAAGCAAATAGTGTTCTTTCATCTGTAATAAAACTTTGTGTATGCTTATTAGTTTTGATAATATTATTTGGACTGAGTTATCAAGAAAAGAATATAGCGAAAAACCTTAAGAACCAAAAACAAGACGAGCAAACAACTTATATATCAAATGCTAATGAGGATACCAATATATCTCCCGAGGCTGCAATTAATAGCTTAAAAAACGCTATTCCTCCCAATGCTTCTGGAACAATTGATGAATTATTTAGACAAAACTATGGCACTCCTAAGTATTATACAGATACAGACGGTACCAATAAGTATGTCATATTAGCTGCTGCAAGTCATACTTGTTGTGAAACATTAATTCTAAAATACAAGGTTGTTAGTTCAAAAAGATTCGATTTAGTAGAAGGAACAATACGAAGCGAAATCGATGGTTCGGACCATATATATAGTCCTGAAGCTATGGGTGTTGTTTTAAAATTAATTTATAAAAATTAAGAAAGGAATTATATTATGAATAAAAAATTCATTACGTTTATATCACTTCTACTGGTATTTTCGCTATGCGGTTGTTCCTCTTTAGATGCTGTCACAAATGACGTGATTGACCAAACAAGTAATATTATTCAACAAGAAGATGAATACGTGGTAGCCGTTCAAAATGCGGTTGTTACAGGACATTCTTGCACATATAAAGAAGCGTTTGATAGTTTCTTTGCTTATCCCACATGGAAGCACTTCACAAGTGACGAAAACAAAGATGTTGTCGAATTTACCGGAAGTTGCACATATGATAATGCAAACGTTAAAGCAAAAATACAATTTCTAATAACATCCGAGCAAGAAAATTACATACAGTTTGAAGCATCTTATCTTAGCTTTAACGATGTAAGCCAAAATCTTTTAATGTTAAGTGCACTTATTGAAAAGGCTGTATGTCAATGCCAAGACGATATCTTAGCTCAGCAAGGAGAAAACGATGGCTTAGATGAAGTAGAAGAAACACAGGATGAACCCGAAGACAATAGTTATTTAAATGAACTTAAAAATGAAATTTCAGAGCTTGATAGTGAAATTGATGGTTGCTATTGGCAGATTGATCGACAAAAGGAGATCATTCTTGACTACGAAACAAAAATCCAAGAGAATAGGAATTTACTTGTAGAACACGAAAAAACAATTTCTCAGTTACAAAATAGTACAGATGACTATGAACGAAGCCAAATTCAGAGATATAATCAATATGCAGAAAATTACCGTCGTGAAATTGAAAGGATTCCAAATCTTATAAATTATTCTAATGACCTAATAAATGGATGGAATGAAAAAATTCTAGAAATTGAGGCAGAAAAAGAAGAACTTATTAAAAAGCTCAATGATGCAGAAATCTAGATAGTCCGAATATCTTAGATAGAAACCAATAACGATTAGGAAGAATATGAGAAAGAATATGATCTTATAGAAAAAAATAAAACAGCAATTAAATATTCCTGATGACTCCAATATAATATGTATTATAGGAAATAGACAATACTGGGAAGCAGGTGAATGCTATTATGTCAGTGTGGATTTTTATCAAAACAAAAATCATATTGCAGGTGCAAATGTAAATGCAGATACAGTGGAATTATTAAATAATATTTTAAAGATGAATTAATACGACATTTTAAGGAGCTATTATGACAAAACTTTATATAATTCTTTTGTCTGCACTGCTGCTACTATGCGGATGCAGTCAAACGAATTTTGTAACAAAAATTGAATTTACCGCTGAAGATAACTTAGAGCAGTGCGCAGAAATTATATCTAACCGTTTAAGCTATATGGGTTATAAAAACAAAATCGAAGTTTTGAATAATAAAATTATTGCATGGCTAAACTCAACTTCGGATATTCAATTATTAAAGGATGTACTTTCAACAAAAGGCGATTTTTTGATTTCATTAAGCGAAGAGCCGCTGTTCGTAAAAACAGATGACGGTTTTGGTGCCGCAGGAATAACAGCGGATGTTTTTAACACAAAAGTAACAAGAAGCGATATCAAGAGAGTGAAGACCGTAAAATCCAATGGCGATTTGGAGAGCTATATTGAACTTACATTTACTGCTGCCGGAAAAGAAAAAATCACAGAACTTTCAGACTTTGCGAGCAAAAGCGGCTACGGGCTTATAATTGCGCTTGATGATAAGTATTATCAAGCGCCGGTAGCAAGTACGTTAGAAACAGATACATTTATACTTGATAAGTTTGCAGGTGAGGATGCTTTTACAGAGAAAACTGCCAAGATGTATGCGGCTGTAATAAGCTGCGGGGAACTGCCTTGCGAATTGAAGTAAACATTCGTATGTATTTTATATCAAAGTACAAAGGGGCTGTGACAAAACGATTCAAAAATCGGATTGCACGCAGCCCCTTTGCATTATTTCATGTCTGTAATTCTGCGCATCGCTTCACCGAAGCGCTGGAAGTGCACAACCTCACGCTCGCGGAGAAAGCGTATCGGGTCGATTACATCAGGATCGTCTGCGAGACGAAGAATGTTGTCGTAAGTTGCCCTTGCTTTTTGCTCTGCTGCCATGTCCTCAGCCAAATCAGCCAAAACATCGCCCTTGGATTGAAGTACGTTTGCACTGAACGGTACTCCGCTGGCGTTGGCAGGATAAACGGCGGTTCCGTGGTCAATAAAGTACGCGCCAAAACCACTGTCCTCAATTTCTTTTTCGCTCAGATTTCTTGTCAGCTGAAATACTATTGTGCCAATCATTTCAAGATGAGCGAGCTCCTCACTGCCTATATCGTTCAACAAACCCTTTGTAACGGTGTCCGGCATACTGAAACGCTGACTGAGATAGCGAAGCGAAGCGCCAAGCTCTCCATCGGGGCCACCGTATTGCGAAATAATATACTGTGCCATTTTCGGGTTACTGTTTTTTATCGAAACAGGGTATTGTAATTTTTTTTCATAAACCCACATTTAATAATTTGCCCCCTTATCCCAAGTCCACGGATTTTCTATCCACTGCCACGGCACGGTAGAGGCCGAGGCCATCGGTGTAAGCGGGCCGTAGGCTTTTTCGTATTCTTCACGTGCAGCCTTAGCTTCTGCAACTTTTTCTTTATATGCCTTGAGCGCGTGCTCGCAGCAAGGATGTGTGTCCAAGAAGAGCGCTATATCGTGCGCCGTAAAATCTGCACTCTGTACCTTTCGTAACATGTCTCGTTTAGCCTGGTCCATCATCGCATACACTCCATATCCTCGGCGGTTTCTTTGAATTCTTTGCCGTAAACGTTCATAGGTTTGTAAAGCTCGGGGAAAGCAGTGCCTTTACCGAGTGAGGTGTCATTATCGTATATATTTTTGAACACCTGCATCGGTACATACGAGTAGGCAAGCGGCATCGAGTCGAGGCATTTGCAGTCGGTAACATTTATAATGTCTAATAAATCCTTCATGGTCCTTACCTCATTATTCTTTTTGGGCATATGCCCATAACACAGTATATGCTTCTTTACCGTTATGTGTGAGAAATCAAAAAAACCGCCACGGTGAGGCGGTTTTAACTTACAGCAGCTCTCGGAAAGAGTATATGAAAACATCTGCATTTTCTTTTAGAAACTTGTTGTAGCGGGAATGGGCGTCATAAATGGCGCAAAAGCGCATCCCTGCGGCATGTACCCCTGCAATGGCTTTATAATTGTCCTCAAAAACAATGCAGTCAGACGGGTTGACGCCAATACTTTCCGCGGCCTTGAGAAAAATATCCGGAAACTCCTTGCCGCGTGAGAAAGAGTCGGTTAAAAGAACTTTATCGAAATAGCGCGACAGACGTTTTTGTTTAATTACAAAATCACAAACCATTTTAGGAGAAGATGTGGCCAGAGCTATACTGATGCCTTCGGATTTAAGCTTTTCAAGATATTCTCGCGCGCCCTCCTTAAGTTTGAGAAAAAACATGTATTGAGTTATAAGCTTCATTTTTACTTCTCGCTCTGCCTTTTTGAGGTCGAGAGAGGGAAAAGCCTTGAGCATTTGGTCTCTTAAATCGCTAAGCTTTCCGTATTTTGCCGCATCGAAAAATTCTTCGTCAATCGTTACATGGTTTTTTCGCGCCCAATCCAACGCAACTTTTTCCCAAAGGCTGATAGAATCGATAATAGTTCCGTCAAGGTCAAATATTGCACCTCTAAAATCCATCTGCATCACCCCGCTTATAGTAGATTATCATATTTGCAACGTAAACACAAGGTATATTTTTTTACTGTATGGCAAAAAATACGCGCGAGGTGACAAATATGAACCTTAAAAACCTTTTTGTCTTTTCAAGCGATGAAAATCTAAAAACAGCTGCGCCAGAAAAAAAGCCTGAAACACTGCTGAAGGGTTCTTTTATTTCAGATAACGCCCTTTTGAAAAGCGAGTTTGCCGTGGAGAAAAACGGAGATGTAAAAGTCAGAAACTTTACGCTTAATGTGGGGGAGAATACGCTAAAGGCCACAGTGTATTTTATCGATGGATTGACCGACAAAACGCAGATTAACGATTTTATCCTGAAACCGCTGATGATTGCTTCGCGAGAGCTGAAAATACAGGACGTCGCGGAAGTTTGGAATATACTTTTGATACAAAGCGAGTGTTCCCGCACGAAGAACGTGGGGGAGATATGCCGCGCCCTTAACTATGGCAGTGCAATAACTGTCATTGAAGGCTTTCCGGATGCGATAGTTATAGATATAAAGGAATGGGCAAAACGCGGAGTGGACAATCCGCAAAACGAAAATGTGGTACGCGGTCCTGCGGATTCTTTTACGGAGCAGATTAGGTCAAATACAGGCATACTACGCCGTTTGGCACGCAGCAGCGATTTTATCGTAGAAGAATTTACAGTAGGGACAATGAGCGAAACTCCGTGTGCCATTATGTATATGAAAAACATTGTGGATACAAAGCTGCTCGATGAGGTCAGACGGCGGGTTCATGGCGTTGATGTTGACTACATCTCATCAAGTGCGGAACTCGAGGCGCTTATTGAGGACGACACATATTTAACGTTGCCGCAAATTCTGTCTACAGAGCGTCCGGATCGCACAATGAGAGCAATTTATGAAGGACGTGTGGCTATAGTTGTTGACGGTTCGCCTTTTCTTTTGATTCTCCCGACAACATTGTTTGATTTGAATGATTCTCCGGAGGATTACTATCTTCGCTATCCTTATGTGTGTATGACAAAACTTGTTCGTACCTTGGCGTTCATCATATCGCTGCTTTTATCCGGCGTATATGTGGCGGCGATACGTTTTCATACGGAGCTCATACCCACATCTCTTTTAATTACTATTATTTCATCTCGAGCAAACGTCCCATTCCCAGGAGCGCTTGAAGTTGTTTTAATGGAAGTTGCGCTTGAAATAATACGTGAGGCAGGCATCAGAATTCCTTCCAGCGGAGGACTTACGCTAAGTATTGTAGGCGCACTTATTCTGGGGCAGGCTGCCGTATCGGCGAGTCTGGTAAGTCCTGTATTAATTATCATCGTTTCACTCACGGCGCTGGGTTCGTTTGCAACACCTAATTATTACATCGGGCTTTCCGGGCGTATGCTGCGCTTTTTATATATCGCGCTCGGTTACTTTGGAGGATTTCTCGGAATTGCGGCAGGACTTTTTATCCATGCGCTTGTCTGGTCAGGAGCACATTCAGTCGGCATCCCGATGGTGGCGCCCTATGCGCCGAAAACCAATAGAGGCGGCGCTCAGATTATGAGTGTTCCTATTTGGAGACGCGAGCACCGTCCCGATTGGCTCAATACAAAAAAGAGCCGTCAACAGCCGCGAGTGGCAAGGAGATGGGCTAATGGAAAATAGTATAGGAAACAAAGGCGCATGTATGCTGTTAATAACCGTAATGACAACACGGTTTTTCTTAAGCGGATTGAAGGACATTTCACCTTTAGGCGTTATAATTTGTGCAGGTTGCGCACTAACTGCGGTATATGTTTTTCTTGCGCTGGAGGGCAGGTTTGAAAAGACCAAGGCTGTTATCGGATTGATTGTTTTGCTTTTTGCCGCACGGGAGATGGCAGAAACACTGTTTGACGCTATTTTAAAAGCCGCACCGATAAACTCACTCGCAGTCGTGCTGTTTGTTGGAGCTACTGTCGCTTTTTGTGCATATGGCTCATTTAGGGCGCTGGGAAATATTACGCTGGTCTCAACATGGTTTGTTCTGCTGTTGGTATTAATCACAGCGCTATTTTCGGTTCCCAACACTCATAGCGAATACTTTGGCGAACCTTCTGTTTTGGTCAAAGCGCCCGCCTTCTGGGAAGTGCTTGGAGTGTTCGTAATTCTAAGAAAAAAAGGCGATAGAAAAAGAGTTGCGCTCTTTTCGCTTTTATGGGCTTTTGTGATTGTCTTGGTATTGAGCGTTTTATATTTCCTGTGTGTAAGTCCTGACTTCCGCGCATATTTTGACTTGCCTCTTTATGAACTCTCTAAAATGATTTCTTTCCGTGCCTTTTTCCACCGAGCGGAAGCGGGTATGATTTTTGTCTGGATATTTTCCGCACTGATATATATATCATGGTGTGCCGTTTTGTTTATGGCACTCTTTAATAGACTGTTTGCGCTGCGCCGTACCAAACCAATCTCTTTCTGCGTAACATTTCTGCTCGTACTCACAGTAGCGATTCCGCCGACCACGCCGCAAAAAATATGCGAGCCGGAGGAAAGACTTGTAACGCTTGTAATGGCTGTCACACCGGCGCCAAACAGCATGGTGACGGTGGAATTGCTTGCAGTGGGTGACGAAGAAAATTTTACTTTGAGCGCTTCTGGAACAGGCGTCAGAAATGCGCTTCAAAAAATAAGCAGTAATACCGCATATGTCGTTGACCTGTCGCATCTGCGCGCAGCGTTGTTTTCAAAAATGAGCCGTGCGGACATGCTTGCCGCACTTAGTGAGATAAGCCTCACAAACCAGATTTCGCCAAACATTGCCATTTGTGTTACAGAAAAGTCAACATCGGAGTGCTTTCTCGAATTGGCCGATAAAGGCGCAATGGGGCGGGAAAAATATCTTGATATTCTTTTTGAGGATGCCGCCACTCTTTACGACATGGTATTTGGTGCGCATGACAAAGGCGCGTATGAGCTTTAAGAGAGGAGAGGGAGTATGAGTTTGCTCGTCATTATTTTGCTATGGGTTCTTTTTTATACAATGACGTATGCAATATACGTATTGAAACAAAAAAACCTTGCGGGGTTTTCGGCTCTTGTAGCTTTAATGATGCTGACTGTAATTCTTTTTGTTGTCAATTCATTTTAACAGTTGCAAAAAAAGACGCACGGTGCTATAATATATATACTGTGATACAGCTACTCATTAATTTAGGGGGATAAAAAATGAACAGCAAAAAAATTTGGTTCGTCTGCGGCGGACAGCATTTATACGGCACGGAGGCATTTTCCCAGATGCGTTCACATGCCAACGAGATTGCAAACGCCCTTAACGAGTATACAGAGTGCAAAATTGTTTTCAAAGAACTTGTAACTACAAGCGCGGAGATAACAGCCGTAATGCGTGCGGCAAACGCAGAAGACAGCTGTGTCGGCATCATCACATGGATGCACGTGTTCTCTCCGTCAAAAATGTGGATAGAGGGCTTTTCCCTTTTGCAAAAGCCGTTGCTTCATCTTCATACACAATATAACCGGGAGATTCCGTGGGACAGTATTGATATGGACTTCATGAACCTGAACCAATCTGCTCACGGCGACCGTGAGCATGGTTTTATCGGCGCCAGGATGCGCCTTTCGCGCGAAATTGTCACCGGTTATTGGCGTGACGAAGACGTTTGCCAAAGTGTGGCGCAGTGGGCAAGATGCGCCGCCGCATACGCTTTTTCCAAAACCCTTAAAGTGGCCCGCTTCGGCGACAATATGCGATATGTCGCCGTTACCGAGGGTGACAAGGTGGAAGCGCAGATTAAGTTCGGCTGGTCGGTCAACGGGTACGGCATGGGTGATTTGACAGAAGTTATAAACAACGTTTCCGAGGGCGATGTTAGCGCCAAAATGGATGAGTACAATATGCGTTATGAAATGAACACCAATGACGTTGCTGCGGTAGCCCAGCAGGCAAAATATGAGGTGGGTATGCGCCGTTTCCTTGATGCGGAGGACTGCCGCGCTTTTACGACTACGTTTGAAGATCTTCATGGATTAAAGCAGCTTCCAGGGCTGGCTGTACAGAATATGCTTTTTGACGGGTACGGATTTGGCGCGGAGGGTGACTGGAAAACCTCGGCTCTTACAGCAGTCATGAAATACATGGCGCAGGGGCTCAAGGGCGGTACGGCGTTTATGGAGGACTATACATACAATTTTGCGGGAAAGGACAGTGCAATTTTGGGTGCACATATGCTTGAAGTTTGTCCGAGTGTCGCGGCTGAAAAACCAAAAATAGAGGTTCATCCTCTTGGAATCGGAGGGAAAGAACCTCCCGCACGTTTGGTCTTTGACGGAACAGACGGCCATGCCGTTGCAAGTGCAATTATTGACATGGGCGACAGATTCCGTATGATAACGATTTCAGCGCAGCTTTTGGCAATTTCCCGCAGCATGCCCAAACTCCCTGTTGCAAGACTTCTGTGGAAACCTTTGCCGAACCTCAAAACTTCTGCCACCGCATGGATTATGGCAGGGGGTGCGCATCACACTTGTTTGTCAAATGCGCTTAACGAGAACCATATGCGGACTTTCGCGCGTATGTGCGATATGGAGTTTGTGCTTATTGATGAAAACTGTGACTTGGATGCGCTCGAAAAGGAGCTTCTTTATAATGATGTTATTTATAGATTAAGGTGACAAAACATGAAGAAGAAAGTTTTAATGGCTCTTGTCGGTTCTTTGTGTATAATGGTTTTTTGCTCTATTACCGTATTGGCAGTGAAAATAGAGATTATTGCACCTTCCGCGCAAGAACGCCAGTTTGCAACGCAGCGCGATTTTTATGTTATCGGAAAGATTGACCGTGAAGGACTTGATGCCGCCACATCGCCTGTCAATATCGAGATTCTTCTTTACAAGGATGATGTTGAGGAACCGATTAGGGCGCTGCGCAGCACCGTTGGCAGTGACGGCGTGACATACAGCAACGAAATATTTCTCGAATATCAGGAGGGAATGCGATATGGTACGCAGGACGATGAACAATTCAGGCTTTTTGCTCCACCGGATTTAATGTACAGCGGCTATGACGAGGATTCGTTCAGAGACGCGTGGCGCAAAGTTATGGTGCGTGAGAATTATTTTGCTGCAATAATTTACGGAGGTATAACACAAGGCTTTGACAGTATGTATACCGACGAATTCGGGACTCCGTATAAGGATTTGACAGAAGGGGCGTATACTCTTGAAGTGCGGGCGCTCAGTTCGGGGGACGGCAGTGAGGTTTGCAGAGAAACTATAGATATTACATTTGGAGAAGAGTATGATAAAATTATATATCGTGGCTCTCCGGAAAAGAATGTTAGAAACGCAGCCGCGTTGTCAAAAAGCACATCGTCAAGAATATTCCTGGATCCCTTTCCCGGCTATTGGAGCCCGGCGATGATATTTGATACCGACGAGACCGATGTTTTTTATGAAATAGTAAAGCGCTGGAGACCGAACAACGCCGTTGAATATTTAACGGGGCATGTCAATGCATTATTGTATAATATAACTGATACTTGTGCTGCGCAGACAGTTGAATTAGGAAGTTTGGTAAAAAACAACAGGCTTTCAGACGTAACTTTTTACTGTTATGACATAGGCGAACCTGCTATAACTTATAGCGTGATAGATAAACGTCTTAAGGCATCCGGAGCCCTTGTCCCGATTGAGGACGGCAAAAGCCTTAAGGTAAATCGTGTTGACCGATCCCCTTTAACCGAAGACAGAAATGAAATAAAGCTTTATGAGGACAGCGTGTATCCGGATTTGAATGTTGCGGACGGAGTCTGCGTTCCGGTAGAGAAGACCATTTCCTTTTACGGCGTTGTAACGCCAATTCCTGTGAGAAGCGCTTTAGTTACTGAGCAGGACGGCGCTTTCACTGTGAACAACCGGATTGAAAGAGTTTCGGTTCAGTTTTACGATGGCGAAAGGGCTATCGCAGGTGCGGAAACTACCGTTGCTCTCAAACGGCGTTTCTCTGAGGACTATTCGCAAAAGGCGCGTTATGAGTTCAAAATTACGGCGAGTATCCCTGCCACTGCTGCAAACAAGCTGCTGCGGGCAAGATTTACCGCTAAAGACACGCTTGGCAATACAGTGGAGGACGCAGTGGATGAAGTGATGCTTTATGCATCTATGTCAGGCGAAACATTTACAGACTACGAAGATGACGCATGGTACTCTCCGTATTGTGGGTATATTGAAGAAATGGGATGCGCTATAGGCGGGACAAGACTTAACCCGAGCGAAGAAATAACGCGGGCGCAGTTTGCCGCGCTTATCAACAGAGCGTGGAGTTTTGCCGCCATGTCTGACATGCAATTTGCCGATGTGGCAAACGCATGGTATGATGATGATTTGCGTACTGCCGCGCAGATGGGTGTTGTATTAGGCGACGAAAACGGCAATGCGCGCCCCAACGAAACGCTTTCGCGCGAAGAGGCTATTGTAATGCTTGCACGAGCTCTCAATGTGGAAGAATCCGAAAATGTTTTTGAGTTTGAGGATTACGAGTATATTTCCGACTGGGCGCAAGGCGCAATAAATGCGTTTGCCGAACTGGGGATTGTAGAGGGTTACGGCGGTTACATTAATGCAAAAGCGCAGATGACAGTTGCCGACGCTGCGGCGCTTATGTGTAAGACGCTTGCGGAAAGCGCCGAGACCGTAAATGATTAATTGACGGAGGAAGACATGTGAAAAAAACTGCGGAAAGACTGCGCAGAGTATTGCAAAGAATTTCGCAAGATGGTATCTCCATGTATTCGGCGCAAGTCGCATATTATCTTTTATTTGCGGCAGTGCCGTTCCTGATGCTTGTTTTCGCAGTATCAAAATATATAATCCCGTTCTCGGAAGCTGAAGTTACAGATGCAATTACAAAATATATTCCCGAGTCGATTTTTCCCGCAGTAACCATAATCGCAAAGGAATTTTTCGGCAAAACCCTAACGCCGGTGTTGCTGATAACAGCGGTGACGACTTTTTGGACAAACTCAAGAGCAATATCTGCAATAGCGCACGGTCTTAACACTATTTATCGAATTCAAGGACGGCGCGGGATAATAAAAGAAGCCTTGTTTGCATTTACATGCTCTGCGGTGCTGTTTGCCGCAATTATCCTTGTTCTTGTTTTCATGGTATTTGGAAGTGTATTTCAGTCCCGCCTCTTTTCGGACACTTCTTTTATAGGCGGCGCTCTGAGTCCGCTTTTCTCGCTGAGACCGATTATCCTGCTTTGCTTGCTGACACTTTTTTTTGACATGATTTATACTTTTCTGCCGGCGAAACGGGGGAAGCTCGGAGAGCATTTTCCGGGCGCGGTTTTTACGGCAAGCGGGTGGATAATCTTTTCTTGGCTGTTCTCTCTTTATGTGGAAAACTTTTCAACCCACTCGTATATATACGGCAGTCTTACTGCGTTGATACTATTGATGCTATGGATTTATTCCTGTCTCAATATTATGTTTTTCGGCGCAGAGATAAACTGTTACATTATTAAGAAAACGGAGGAAACCTAAATGAAACGCTTTTTGTCTGTACTCCTTTCCGCTGTACTTGTGTTTTCAATCTTCCCAATGGCTTTTGCGGAGGATGAGATTACGGTATATCTCAAGGGAGAAAAACTGGAATTCCCAATTCAGCAGCCGATTATTGTGAACGACCGCACACTTGTGCCGATGAGAGTTATTTTTGAAAAGATGGGTGTTGAAGTAGAGTGGAACAACACTGAAAAAATTGTTACGGCGCATGGCGGAGGAGTGGTTGTCGAACTTCAGATAAACAACCTTCAAATGCGCCGCAACAGCGAGTATATAGATTTAGACACGGCGCCCATACTTTTGAATGATACCACGCTTGTGCCGCTGCGTGCCGTTTCGGAAGCGTTTGATTTGGCGGTTGAATGGGACAATGAGCAGCGCAGCGTCATCATAACAAAAAAGCTTGATGATGCGTGCTACGAAAACTTTCCGGATGTTCCGGTGTTTAATGCTGTAGAAGGCACGGTGTTGAAAGATGAAGAAGATTTATACGTTATTACATTTGAGCGAAGCGAAGAAACTTCCCTCAAACTAATAGAATACTTAGACTCTTTGAAAGAACTCGGCTTTGAAAGAAATATTTTGGGAATTTTCTATCCGTATACTAAGGGAGATACCACGGTCTTTGTTATTCACAATAAGGCTAAAGACAAAACGACTGAGGTCAGTGTTCTTACAATCAGCAAAAACTCCGATATGACATTTGGCGAAGATGAGATAGCATATTATGAGGAATGTCCCGATGTTCCTTCGTTTGGCGAATGCTTCGGCGCAGAGCAAGTGTATGCCGGATTTGATGACGGGCATCCACATTATATTTATGAGTTGGCTTTTTCCAAGATTTCTTTTATCGAAGAGTATGACAAGCTTTTGAAACAACTGGGCTTTATGGCTCTAAAAAGCGGTAATACTACTACATATATAAAGGGAGAAGAGCGGTTGGTAGTTTTGACGACAACGCTTCTCGCCTCGCAGTATGAAGTGTATATAGACAGTGTAACTGTCTTAGTTGAGCCGGATGAGGAAACGCTTCCGACCGAAGTTTCTATTACGGAAACGGAAACCTTACCGACAGATGCGGTAGGTGATGCTGAATGAAAAAACATATCAGACGCTCATTTATAAGTCTCTTGTTTTGCGCGGCAATCTTTGCTGCGGAGTATGTGATGATGCAATTTTTCACCATATCCGACAACCTCGCTGCACTAATGGTTAAACTGCGCTGGTTTTTCATCATGCTCTTTTGCGTTATTTTAGTATCCACGCTTTTGGGCGCGCTAATATCAAAGTTTTCGTCCCGTTCACAGCGTAATAAGACCATGTCCAGTCTGCTTCTGAGCTTGTTGAGTTATATTGAGGCAATCGTTATTGTCATTTGGGGGCTTACAATATTCGGCGTGGACACGGGTGCGCTTTTTGCAGGACTCGGCGTTGTCAGCTTGATTGTAGGTTTTGGAGCTCAGAGCTTAATCGGCGATATTGTAACCGGCATTTTCATTTTGTTTGAAGGTCAGTATAATATCGATGACGTTATTGAAATCGACGGGTTTAAGGGTGTGGTAAAAAGTATCGGCATACGGACTGTTTCAATCACTGACGCGGCGGGAACTGTCAAAATTGTAAACAATTCTGATATTAAGAATGTACAAAACCGCACTTGTACGCTTTTGGCTGCCACATGCGACATCGGCATTTCATATAACGAATCAATAGAAAAAGCGGAAAAGGTAATTAGCGAGACTCTCCCTCTAATCAAAGCAAAGTGTGGTGACGATATCGTTGAAGGTCCGTCATATCTCGGTGTGGAGGAGCTTGGTGACAGCGCTGTAGTGCTGCGTATAATTGCAAAAGTACATGACGATGAAAATATGCGTATTTATTCAGTACGGCGAATCTTAAATCGTGAGATAAAGCTGGCTTTTGATAAAAGCGGAATTGAAATCCCGTTCCCGCAAGTGGTGGTGCATAAAGCCGATAACTGACAAAGGAGGATTAGCTATGAAAATTGATAAACACGTAAAGATAAAATCGCTCAAGCTGCTGGCTGCAGTGTTGTTTATTTCTTTCCTTTTGGATCAAAGCGTGCTTGCCGTCAGCGTTGTTATGAATAGCACGTTTGTTGATTTTCCGTCGCAAAAACCGGTCGTAGTTAACGAAAGACTTCTCATTCCAATCAGACCTTTGGCAGAAAAATTAGGGCTTTCGGTAGAATGGGACGGGAATACAAAAACGGTTACACTTTCCAAAGAAAACTATCTTGCAAAAATTACAATCGGTGCATTTGAAGTGGAAACATCGGGAGGAAGCGTTCGAGTGAAGCAAGGGGCTGAAATTATTGAAGACACCACAATGGTTTCCCCGCACTTCCTTTCAGATGTATTCGGTCTTAAAGTTATTTGGCAGCGACAGTATAATTCGGTGATTATAATAGGCAGTCTTTCGTCTGCTGCAAATGATGCAAACTCTGCGGGCAAGGAGGTTGGCGAGCTTTCCGAACCGACAGACCCCACAGACCCGACTCAAACTTCTTTTTCGGACGATGAACGTATAACACTACAGGTTCAGGAAGAGGAGCCTGCTGAAATTGAAGAAGAAGCGCTTGTACTGAGCGCTGCTGTAGGAGAGTCGGTAATTACAATAAATCTTCCCGCATCTTTTAACATGGAAGCAGACACAGAAAGCGAAACCGCATTTTCTTATCGTGCCGTTGATGCGACAGATATACAGCACAGCTATGACTGGACTGTGGTTTCTCAATATGAGAGTTATTCAAACGCAGCTGCTGACAGCGGAATATTTATCATTGTTCAGGATTTTGGTGAGCCTTCCGAAGGGTATGCGCTTTCTGACGATGATATTGCAAATCTTTCTTCGCTGACAAGCGAATTCAGCGAGCCGGAGCCGGAAGCTCCTGGAATTTCATATTCCGAAGTTATGCAGGGTATTAATGATTTGGCGATGGAGAAGTATGAAGCGTTAGCGGCCGACAATCCTGAATTGAGCGAAGAAGAGCTGCAAGCGCTTTTAAGTGAGACGGAACTTGATTATTCAGCAGTTCCCGGGTACACTGAATGGATGGAATGGATGGAGCTGCGCAACCAGTGGAGCCGCTCACGAAGCGCATTTTATAGTCTCAGTAATAAAGCATACAGAAACTGGAGCGCTGTTTCAGACAAGCTTTCCGATGAGGAGTGGGTATCGTTTTTTACGTGGTATCTTAATTCGGATGAAGAAGTTATGTATACAAATGTGTCGGTTGCAGCTTTTGGTGAAAAAAAAGCTGTTCACGCGCTGATTGAAGCAAAAGACCCGGACGATGAACAGGGTACGTTTGATGCGTATATCTTCTTTGATGGTAACAGCGTTGCTACGATATACGGAGGTACGTTATATTCCGCTGAGGCGGCATCGGAGGCGGTTGAGACGCTGGCAGCCATGACTATTCAATAAGGGAGAAATGACGATGAATGTGTTTGACACTTTGAAGGAACGAGGGCTTATTGCCCAAACAACTCACGAAGATGAGATAAAGGAGCTTCTCGAAAAGGAAAAGGTGACGTTTTATATAGGGTTTGACCCAACGGCGGACAGCTTACATGTAGGTCATTTTCTGCAAATGGTTGTCATGCGTCATATGCAGATGGCAGGCCATCGTCCGATTGCTCTTGTCGGAGGAGGGACTGGCATGGTAGGCGACCCTTCGGGCAGAACAGACATGAGGCAAATGATGACGGTGGAAACAATACGACATAATTGTGAGTGCTTCAAAAAACAGCTTTCAAAAGTAATAGATTTTTCAGACGGGAAAGCGCTCATGGTTAACAATGCAGATTGGCTGCTTGACCTTAACTATATTGAATTTTTGCGTGATATAGGTGCATGTTTTTCAGTCAATAAAATGCTTGCTGCCGAATGCTTCAAACAGCGGCTGGAAAAAGGGCTGTCTTTTTTAGAGTTCAACTATATGCTTATGCAAAGCTACGATTTCTTAATGCTTAGCCGTAAATATGATTGTAAGTTGGAGCTTGGAGGAGATGACCAGTGGAGCAATATCCTCGGGGGGCTTGAGCTTTGCCGCCGCAAAGACCAAAAGCAAGTATACGGTATGACGTTCACCTTGCTCACAAACAGCGAAGGCAAAAAAATGGGAAAAACGGCGAGCGGCGCAGTTTGGCTTGACCCTGACAAGTTTTCACCGTATGATTTTTACCAGTATTGGCGCAATGTTGACGATGGCGATGTGGCAAGATGCCTTAAATTGCTTACGTTTGTTCCGATGGATGAAATCATGGAATACGAAAAGCTCGAAGGCAGTCAGCTTAATGAGGCGAAAATCCGTCTTGCATACGAAGTCACAAAACTTGTCCACGGCGAGGAAGAGGCGGACAAAGCTCAGGCATCGGCGTCAGCAGTTTTCGGAGGAGGTACACATGAAAATATGCCAACTGCGTCTATAGCTGAGCTTGGCAATATTCTCGATGTGCTTGTTTCGGCTGGATTCATTTCTTCCAAGGGAGAAGGGCGCCGTCTGATACAGCAGAACGGACTTTCTCTCAACGACAAGAAAGTAGAGGATTTCACTCGGATACTTACTACAGCGGACTTTTCGGAAGGATATGCGATAGTTCGCAAAGGAAAGAAGTCATTTTTGAAGATATGTATGTGATACAATGATGTGACCCCAAAAGGATAGAAGCTGAACGTCCAATGTG
>JAUNBL010000049.1 GCA_030527235.1 Clostridia bacterium
TCGAATTTCAGTATAAGTAGCATTGTTATCAATAGTAGATTTTCCCCAGTCTCCTGATGTTGTCGCATAGTTTTTCTTCCAGCCACCATCTGATTGTTGATTTTTTAAGATTTCTGAAATACTAGCAGAAGCCACACTAGATTCAGCAGCCCAAATAGGGAGTGTAGACTGTGAAACTAAAGGTGCGGCAATTGCTAAGGCTAGTGCAAGTGGTAAAGCTTTTAACTTTGACATAAACTCATCCTCTTTTCTTAAATAATTTATGATTTATTATAACACGGCTTTTAACCCTTGACAATATTTTTTATCATGGTATAATCCAAATTATCAAGGGGGGCGAAAGCGTGATTGAAATACGTGGTCTCACAAAAAAATTTACAACGGCGTATGATACATTTACTGCGCTTTCGGATGTCAACCTTTCGATAGAGGACGGAGAAATTTTTGGCATAATCGGTATGAGCGGGGCCGGAAAATCTACGCTGGTTCGATGCATAAACCTGCTTGAAAAGCCCGATAAAGGCAGTATTATCATAAACGGCTGCGATTTGACAGCTTTGAGCGAAAAAAAGCTTCGTTGTCAAAGACGAGATATTAGTATGATTTTCCAGCAGTTTAATCTGCTGATGCAAAAAACATGTCTTAAAAATGTATGTTTCCCGATGGAGATAGCGTCTGTGCCGCGCGAGAAGGCGAAGGCGCGCGCTATGGAGCTGCTGGAGATAGTGGGGCTGCCCGATAAGGCGCTTGCGTATCCGGCACAGCTCTCCGGCGGACAGAAACAGCGTGTCGCGATTGCAAGAGCGCTCGCGTCAAACCCCAAAGTCCTTATGTGTGACGAGGCTACAAGTGCGCTTGATCCGAGAACAACGCGTTCTATTCTCTCCCTGATTGCCGATATAAATAAACGCCTTAATATTACGGTGATAATCATCACTCACGAGATGGCGGTGATTGAGGCTGTGTGTTCGCGCGTTGCAATATTGGATAAAAGTCGTGTGGTTGAATGCGGCAAAGTGGAAGACATTTTTGCCAACCCGAAAACTGAGGCTGCGCGCAGGCTTTTTTATCCTGATGCTCAGCCGGAAACCCAGAAGCCTTCTTCGGGTACGCTTGTCCGTCTGGTATTTGAGGGCGGAACATCATATGAACCGCTGATAGCGTCACTGGCGATAGACTGCGGAGTTAAAGTAAACATCCTTGGCGCTGATACTCGTAACATCAACGGAAAAGCGTTTGGGACAATGCTTTTGGGGCTGCCTGACAACCCTGTAGATGCGGCAAAGGTTTTTGCGTATATAAAGCAAAGACCGCACATACGGATTGAGGAGGTGCGCGATAATGAACATGGCGCTTGATCCGAAGATTGCCGAGGCTCTGCGCATCATCTGCACAGAAGGGCCGTTTGCTATTTGGGAAACATTGTATTCAGTGGCGCTTACTACACTATTTGCATATGTAATAGGTTTGCCGCTGGGAGTTATACTTGTGGTGGGTGAGCCGGGGGGAGTATTCCCGCTCCCGAAAACTCTTATGTATGTACTCAATGTGGTGGTAAACCTTTTGCGGAGCATACCGTTTTTGATTTTGATGATTATGGTCATTCCCCTTGCAAGGCTGATATTGGGTACAAGCGTGGGTACTCCTGCAACTATTGTGTCACTTGTGGTGGCGGCGTTTCCGTTTGTCGCGCGAGTGGTCGAATCTTCTCTGCGAGAGGTAAACGGCGGAGTTATCGAGGCGGCGCAGTCAATGGGCGCTTCGCCGATGCAGATAATTTTGAAGGTGATTCTCCCTGAGAGCCTGCCTTCTCTCATATCCGGCGCAACAATTGCTCTGACTACCATTTTAAGCTATGGAGCAATGAGCGGAATTCTCGGCGGAGGCGGACTTGGGAAAATTGCTATAAATTATGGATACTACCAATATAATTATATTGTGATGACAGCGGCGGTAATATTGCTTATTATCCTGGTTCAAATTTTCCAGTCGGTCGGGACATGGCTGGCTGTAAAAGAAGATAAGCGCATAACGCGCAAAAAATGAAAGGAGACGGTTTTTTTGAAAAAGGTTTTCAGCAACATTCTTATCGTGGTCGCCGCAGCGGCAATTCTTGGAGGCTGCGCGCCTCAGGACGCAAACAACACAGAACCTTCGGAAAACGTACAGAGCATAACGCTGAACGTAGCGGCTTCTCCGACGCCGCACGCCGAAATTCTCAATTCCGTTAAAGAGCTGTTGGCGGAAAAGGGAGTTACCCTCAACGTGATTGAGTTTACAGACTATGTTCAGCCCAACATGGTTACGGAGTCCGGCGAGGTGGACGCGAACTACTTCCAGCACACTCCGTATCTTGACGATTTTAACGCGGAGAACAGTACGCACTTAGTGGCCGTAAGCGCAATCCATTATGAGCCGTTCGGAATTTATCCCGGCAAGACAAAGACGATAGAAGAATTGCCGGACGGCGCCAAAATTTCTGTACCAAACGACAGGACGAACAGAGCGCGCGCGCTTCAGCTTTTGGCACAGCAGGGGCTCATTACGCTTCAAGAGGGCGTGGGACTTGCCGCAACAAAGCTTGACATTGTCGAGAATCCTAAAAATATTGACATTGTCGAAATAGAAGCTGCGCAGCTTGCGCGCACGCTTGAGGACCTTGACATGGCTGTTATAAACGGCAACTACGCCATCGAAGCGGGGCTTAAAGTGAAAGAGGACGCTATAGCAATAGAATCATCTTCCTCCGAGGCAGCTCAGACATTCGCAAATGTAATAGTCGTTAAAGAGGGCAATGAGGATAATGAGGGTGTTAAGGCCCTGATTGAGGTGCTTCAGAGCGATACGGCAAAGAAGTATATAGAAGAAACCTTTGAGGGTGCAGTTGTCCCAATGTTCTGATTCACAGATTTATTGTGCGATTGTACCAAAAAAAGTGCCAACATTTTGGCACTTTTTTTGGTACAATAATTGTTGACAGACAATATTATACGTCGTATAATATTGTACAAGAAGAAAAGACGGGAGGCGATTACATGCTGTTTGGCATAAGCTCCGCCCTGCTTGACGCACTTGTACTTTCCGTTGCGTCAGACGGAGAAACATACGGCTATGAAATAACGCAAACCCTGAGGAAAAGTGTGGACGTTTCGGAATCTACGCTTTATCCTGTACTGAGGAGACTACAAAAAGACGAATGCCTCAGCGTATACGACAAGGAATTTTCGGGAAGAAACCGCCGATACTATGCGTTGACACCCAAGGGACGCAGTCAGCTGTCTTTGTATAGAGAGGAATGGAAGCTATACAGAGACAAGGTGCAGAAATTGTTGGAAGGGGGAGTGAAGGATGACCAGAACAGCGTGGCTCAATGAATTGAAGGGTCATCTAAGCTTTTTGCCGCGTGAAGAAGCGAACGAGGCAATGCGCTATTACGAAGAATATTTTGAGGACTCCGATCTTAGCGACGAGGAAGTTATTGCACAGCTGGGCACACCGCAGAGTGTGGCGGCAAGTTTTAGGGAACCGGATGCGCAACAGGGTGCGCAGGCCTCGCCACACCATATCCCGCGCTGGCCAATTTGGGTATATGTGCTGATAGGAGTTATAGCGCTCCCTATTCTCGCCCCGCTTATCATAGGAGGAGCAGGGACATTAGTAGGCGCCATGGCGAGCGCAGCAGGAGTATTAATTGCTGTTGTGACCGGAATGTTTGCTGTTTTCGTGGGACTGCTTGGCGGAGGCACAGCAATGATTGCAAAAGCGGTTTTCATGATGGAAACTCCCGCTAACGCGCTCTTTGCCATAGGGTTGGGGCTTTTGGCGATAGGATTAGCGATTTCTCTGGGCGCATTGATTGCGGTTGTGGTCGTGAAGCTTATTCCGGCTTTAATCAGGGCGATTGTATCGTTTGGGACAAAGCTGCTTGAGCGCGTCAGAAAAGGGGGCAACAGCAAATGAAAAAACTTTTCAAGATAATCGGTCTGATTGCGGTTGTGTTTATGTTTTCAGGAATCGCGTGCATCAGTACGGCGCTCGTACTCGGTGCGGACGTGGGAGCGATGTTTAGCGAGGCGAGAGATGCAGTGCGTGGCGTCAGCGGCGGAATCATAGCCCCTCCTCTCGGGATAGATATATGGAGCGAGGAAGTAGAATCGATAAACATCAGCGGCGGGGGATGTGCCGTAACGATAAGGATGGGCGAGGAATTTGCAGTTGAAAAGTCCGACAATGTAGAGATAACCGAAGAGATTATCAACGGCGTGCTCCATGTGACTACAAGCAAAAAACTTTCCCTTGCCGACTTTTCGAGCGGAAGCATAAAAATTACAATTCCGCAAGGCTTTGTTGCAAAGAACGCCGACATTTCGATAGACTCAGGGTCGCTCTCTATAAAGAATTTGTATGCCGATAATCTCAACGTAGAAGTCGGCGCCGGAGAATGTAAAATCACCAAGAGCTATTCGCAGGAGAGCAGTTTTACTGTAAGCATGGGCAAATTAGAGGCTGAGGGAGATTTCGGACACTGCAGTGTAGATGTAGGCATGGGAAGCGCGGATATAGAGACCGTAGGCAGATACAGTGTTGAGTATACCTGCGGCTTGGGCAAAATTGAAATAGACGATTATGATGTTGCCCGCGGTGGTGGCAGCGGAACCTATGGAACAGGGGAAAGAAAAATGGTTTTGAACTGCGGCGTGGGCGAAATAGAAGTTGAATTTGAAAAGGAGAAATAACTATGCGCGGAAGACTGTTTCGTTCCAAGAACGATGTCAAGATATGCGGCGTATGCGGAGGTCTTGCGGAATACTTTAATATTGACCCTACAATTATAAGGCTTTTATGGGCGTTTTTGTGCCTTGTGTTTTGCCCCGCTGCGCCTGCTGCGTATATAATAGCGGCAATTATAATTCCCGTAGAACCTTAAGGAGGTATAATCATGCAGACAATGACTTATTCCATGCAAGGAGGGGTAGATGTGAACATTCCAAAAGAAGCCTCCGAAATAATCGAGCGGCTTACAGCGGCAGGGTTTGAGGCATATGCCGTAGGCGGCTGTGTACGAGATGCGTTGATGGGAAGAACACCCAAGGACATAGACGTTGCCACGAACGCGCTTCCCGTGCAGATTAAAAATGTTTTTTCAGATTGTGTCATTAATACCAAAGGTGAGAAATACGGCTGTATAAGCGTTAAAACGCCTATGGGGCGCACGGTGGAAATAACGACGTTCCGCTCGGAAGGTGACTATGCCGACCATCGTCATCCGAGGCTGGTGCACTTTGTACAGACTATTGAAGAGGACCTGGCGCGCCGTGACTTTACTATAAATGCGCTTGCGTATAACGAACAGCGCGGTTTGGTGGATATTTTCGGCGGTGAAAGGGATATTAGAGATAGGCGTATCGCGTGCATAGGCGATGCAGACGCTCGTTTTGGCGAAGATGCACTAAGGATGCTCCGTGCGCTGCGATTTGCTTCGGAGTTGGATTTTGAAATTGATTCCTCCGTAGAAAAGAGCATACACAAAAATCACGACTTGATTTCTTTTGTGCCGCGGGAAACTCTGCACAACGAGATGGAGAGAATTATGCGCGGAACGGGAGCGAAGCGGCTCTTTGAGCAATTCCGTGACATTATATAAAAGGACGGATATTGATATGACTGCACGCGACCTTGCTGACGCAGCGGAGCGCTTCAGAGCGGGAGAGGCGGGAGCCAAAGAACAAATGACGGAGGTTTTACGCGCTCTCTTTCGGGAAAATGTTCGATTCTTTGCCGCTGCTGATGTTCATATCGGCGAAGATGTTAAAAATATCAAACAGGGCGACAGAATACCCTGCGATAAGATAAAGGTAAAATTCAAAACCGTGAGCACTCATGACGGAAAACATATTGCGCTTTTTACGAGTGAAGAAGAAATGAAAAAAGGCCCGAAAACTTCGAGCCTTACGGTTTCGCTGCAAGATGCCGTCAAAACCGTAAAAGGCGGCAGAGCTGTCGGTATAGTCTTTAACCCGTTTTCTGCGGCGGTTGTTCTGCCGCAGAGCGTAATAGAAAAATTTACGAATTAATCGAGCGCAGCTCATCTTCGTTAAACTGGTATTTGTTGCCGCAGAAGCGGCACACAACCTCGGCGCCATGGTCTTTTTCGATCATTTCGCCGAGCGTTTTTTTGTCAACCGATGCTATGGCACGTCTTGTTCTCTCTCTTGAGCAGTCGCAAAAAAAGCGTGTTGGGACCTCTTCAAAAAACTCTGTTTCGCGGCCGGCGAGCAGCTTCTTAATTATATCGCGCGGTCCCATTTTCGCATCGAGAGCTTCTGTTACTGCGCCGAAATTTGCCGCTGCTTTTTCCATAGCCGCCGCATCCTCCTCACTTGCGCCGGGGAGAAGCTGAATCATATATCCGCCCGCTGCCCTAACGGACATGTCGGTGTCAATAAGTACACCGAGAGCCATTGCGGTGGGTATCTGTTCACTGCGCACAAAATACATTGTCAAATCTTCGGCAATCTCACCGCTTACGAGGCGGACTTGCCCTACAAACGGTTCCTTGAGCCCGATTTCGCGTACAACGCTCAAAAAACCATCTCTTCCGACCACCCCTCCTACGTCAAGCTTGCCTCTGGCGTTAAGAGGAAGGTCTGCGTGCGGGTTGGTCACGCGACCTTTAACGTTTGCCGACCCGTCAGCGACAGCAGTGATGCGTCCTATCGGACCGCCGCCTTCAAATTGCACCGTAATGCTCATAGACGGGTTTTTCAAATCAAGCGACATTATTGCCGCACCGCTCAGAACACGGCCGAGCGCGGCGCATGCCGTTGGGGACATCGCGTGTATTTTCCGCGCTTGCTCACACAAATCGCGAGTGGTGGCTGCTGCCGCACGGATTGCACCATCGGTTGTTATTGCCTGCAAAATACTGTCCATATCTTCATCTTCGCCCCCGTGCCGCTATAGCTTTGTTTCGATAACAGCGCGAATAATCTGTGCCGCGCTTTTTATATCGCGCTTGTCGCATACTTCGCGCGGCGAGTGGATATAGCGCGTGGGAATTGAAATAGTGCCCGACGGCACCCCGCTTGCGGACAGCGAAATCGCTCCGCTGTCGGTGCCGCCGTACTGCGCAGCTTCAAACTGAAAATCAGTACCGGCTCCCTTTGCGCACGAGACGAGAAAATCACGCACGCTCATCGGCATTATAAACGATGCATCACAGAGCTTGATTCCTGCGCCTTTACCAAGAGAGAGGGAATAGTGCGCGCTCTCAGGAGTGCTTTCGTCAAACGAAACGTCAACTGCGATTCCCATGTCAGGCTCTATCGAAGCTGCGGCACACTTAGCTCCGCGAAGTCCCAACTCCTCTTGTGAAGTAAACACGGCGTAAATGTCATTTTGAGTTCTTTCTGCTTCAGCAAGAGCGCTGACCAGAGCGCAGCATCCGGCGCGGTCATCGAGCGCTTTTGCCGCGACACGGTTACCCATGTCGAAATACTCGCCTTCAAAAACCGCACAGTCACCTATTTCAATCCCCTCTTGCGTACCGATATCAATATACATTTTGCCAAGCGGACAATCTGGCTTTTCTTTGTTCTCATGTGATATTACGCCGCGGACGCCGTTTTCAAAGACTACTGCACGGTTAATGCAGTTGGCCGCATGCACCCCGCCGACAGGCGCAAATCGGAGAAACCCGTTCTCGCAGACGTTGGTCACTATAACGCCAATCTCATCCATGTGTGCGGCAAGCATGATTTTTTTGCCATTGCCTTTTTTATGACAGATAAGATTGCCGAGCACATCAGTAGAAATCTCATCTACATACGGTGAAAGATAGGTTTTGAGAAACTCCCGCATTGCGCCTTCGTGGCCGGACGGCGCATAAATTGCCGTAAGTTTTTTTAGCAGGTCCATTATAGAGCACTCCTTTCCAATTTGCGAAGCGCAGCATCCGTCAAGGCAAGCACGCTCTTAAAGTCATTTTTACTCATAACGCTTACGCCGGAATGAATGTAGCGGCACGGTACGCTTATTACAGCAGTTCGGACTCCGGTCCCGCTGCGCTGTATGCTTCCCGCATCTGTTCCGCCCATTGTGGTGTGCTTCATTTGGTAAGCTATGGAGTTTTCCTGTGCAGCTTTTTTAATAAGTTCCAGCAGACTTATGTCTGCCATTGCCGCGCCATCCATTGCCGTGAGCGCTGCGCCTGCACCCAGGTGAGTAACGGTTTGATGTTCCTTCGTTCCAAACACATCCGAACAGATGGTCCCTTCAATAATAATTGCCGCCTCAGGCGCTATTTGTGCCGCTGCGGTGCGGCTGCCGCGAATTCCCACCTCTTCTTGGGAGGTAAACGCAAAATACAAGTCAAGGTCATATTCATTTTGAATAAGCTCCAAAAGAATGGCGCATCCCACGCGGTCATCAAGAGCCTTCGACATTAACAAACCTTCTCCGAATTCGGTCGGGACAGAGAAGAATGTGCCGTAGTCGCCTACGGAAACGACTTTTTGAGCGGCCTCCTTGGTGTCGGCGCCGATGTCAATATAAATATCGCTTGTTTTCAACATTTTTTCGCGTTCGTCGCGGCCTTGAAGATGCACCGCTTTAGCCGTGGTAACGCCTATGATGTTTGAGTCCCCGATAACAACCTTTTTGGACGAAAGTACGGTGCTTTCAATTCCGCCCACGGTCTTAAAACGAAGGAGCCCCTTCTCGGTGATTTCAGAAATAATGAAGCCGACTTCGTCCATATGCGCACAAAGCATTACGCGCATTCCAGATCCCTTCCTGTGGGCTGTTAGATTGCCCATTGAGTCTATTGTATACGGAATATCTTTAATCCGGTTCTTTATGAAACTGCGTACAGCGTCCTCATGCCCGGAAGGTGCATTAAGTGAAAGGATCTTCTCTAAAAGCATAATTCTTCGCCTCCCTTGAATGAAAGCGCTGTTTGCGCCAAAAGCCGTGCCGCGCTTTCAAGGTCTCGTGTGTCGCAGACTTCATAGTTTGAGTGCATGTACCGCAGCGGAACGGAAAGCAGCGCAACCGGAATACCTGTTTTTGCCACTTGAATTTCCCATGCATCGGTTCCAGTGTTGCCGCCGTCTGCGTCAAGCTGTACGTCCAAGCGTTCAGCAGCCGCTGTATCAAGTAGTTTTTTGGTAAGACGCGGGTGAAGGTTTGGTCCTACCGAAACCACAATACCTTTCCCACACTCAAAAGCGCCTTCGTCCACTCCGGCGCTTTTACCGTGACAAACATCAATCGCTATAGCCGCGTCCGGCATAATATTCGCTGCGGCGACAGCAGCGCCGCGAAGCCCCACTTCCTCTTGAACTGCGGCAACAGCGTGTATGTGGCATGTAATATTATAGCTTTGCATAATCTCAAGAGCTTTAATTATGACTGCAATGGAGGCGCGGTCATCAAAGCAGCGCCCGGCGGCGCAGGTGCCGCACAGCTTTTCAAATGTGGCGTTTACAGAAATTGTATCACCTACACAAACAAGCGAGCGTGTTTTCTCTTCGCTGTAACCAATATCAACCGCCATGTCGCTTATAAGCGGCGCCTTGGAGCGGTCTGTTACAAGGTGCGGGGGCTTGGCGCCGATAACTCCAAAAATGTCTCCGCTCTGGGAGTGTACTGTAACACACATGCCCGGTAAAATTTTAGCGTCGATTCCTCCTATAGGGATAAAGCGCAGCGAACCTTCCTTTGTAAAACCCGATACAACCATGCCGATTTCGTCCAGGTGAGCCTCGAACATAAGTGTAGGTGCGCCTTCTTTAGCACAGTGTTTTACGCCGTATACACTGCCGAGGTTGTCCGTACTCACACTGTCGCAGAACTTTGAAAAGTAATTTTTTACAACGGAGGCAACAGCCGTTTCGCGCCCGCTGATTCCGCGCGGTGCATCGAGAGCCTTGAGTAAATCAAGCATATAAATCCTCCCTCAGAGCGCGTTTACAAGCTCTTTGAAAAGCCTGCCGCGTTCCTCAAAATTTTTGAACATGTCAAAACTCGTACTTGCCGGAGAAAGCAGCACAATGTCGCCCGCTGTGGCAATTTCATTGGCCTTTGAAACCACCTGTTCGTACGTGTCGCAGTAATAGACGTCGATTTCGTTTGCGTGGGAAGTGTTTTTCAGTGCGTTATGGATAAGCGGAGCGGTCTTGCCGATTAGAATGAGAGTTTTTACCTTCTCGGCCAGCGCCTCGCCCAAGTCATCGTATGGTATGCCTTTGTCTTTACCTCCTGAAATGAGGATTACCTTTTGCTCAAAGAGCGAGAGAGTACTGCGCGTTCTGTTGGGACTCGAATCAATTGAGCTGTTGTAATAGCGAACGCCGTCCTTTTCGCGTACAAACTCTGCCCGGTGTTCCACGCCTCTAAACGTCCTTGCGACACTGCGGACGCAGTCTATGGAAACATAGCTTTCCGTTGCAAGCATGGCGGCCATAAGGTTTTCAGCGTTGTGGTCGCCGCACAGCGGAATATCCTTTCTGTCGAGTATCTTTTTACCGTGGAGATATATACTCTCTCGGTCATAAAAAGCATCTGAAGTATTGTCATGTCCAAAAAACAGCGCTTTCCCGCACGTATCTGCCGCAAAGGCATGCGTGGGAGCATTATCACAGTTCAAAACAGCCGTGTCGCTCTCAGTTTGATGAAGGATAATGTTCTTTTTGGCGGCTATATATTCCTTGTACGATTTATGCATATCAAGGTGGTTGGGAGAAATATTTGTAACCACAGCGATGTGCGGGCTTTTTTTCAGCGTATGCAGCTGGAAGCTTGAAAGCTCAAGAACAATGAGCTCAGACGGTTCGATTCCCTCTATCTGAGGCAGGAGTGGGTTTCCGATATTTCCGCCGAGGCGGCATTTGTAACCGGCAGCGGTTAAAATCTTGCAGATAAGCGTTGTGGTAGTTGTTTTTCCGTCGCTTCCGGTAACAGCGATTATCGGTGCGGGGCAGAGGTCAAAGAAAACCTCCATCTCGCTCGTGACAATACTGCCGCTGCTTCGTGCGGCCTCAAGTTCGGGTATGTCAAAACGCATTCCGGGAGTTTTGAAAATATAGTCGCCTGTGAGATTATCAAGATATTTTTCTCCGCATATCAGGTTCACGCCCAAATCACGCAGTTTTCGAGCCTCTTCTCCAAGTTCTGCTTCCGTTTTTTTATCACGCGCCGTAACCATTGCTCCGATTGAGAGCAAAAAATCAATAAGCGGCGCGTTTGATATTCCGATACCAAGCACCGTAACGGCGCGTGAGCGCATAAGACTTTTGAATATTTCGAGCTTTTTGTTCATGTGAATCTCCTTACCAATCAGTCCGTATTATTTTTGCCATATTATATTATACTTAACCGTTCACAAAATTGCAATGGGAAACAGCAAATATTGTTTGACAAAAGTCTGCGGTTGTCAAACATATGGTCCATTTTTAATAAAAAAATAATTCAATGTGTA
>JAUNBL010000050.1 GCA_030527235.1 Clostridia bacterium
ATTAGGAAACTTCGGCGCAGCGTACTAAAACACAAGACAAAAAAAGAAGTCCCTTAGGGGGCTTCTTTTTTTTGCAAAGAAAGACTGCCTTCGACAAAGACTCTTAAAGGGAAAAACGGACAGACTCTCGAAAGTAAATAAAAGGAAGGGGGCAATACATATGCCGACGGAATTTAGAGAAAAGGGCGACGCACTAATAGTTTCGCTTTCGGGAGAGGTGGACCAGTATGCCGCTGCAATTTTGAAGAGGAAGATTGATTTGGAGATTGAAGCGACACGCAAGAAGAGGCTGATATTTGACCTTGCGAAGGTAACGTTTATGGATTCGTCGGGAATCGGGCTTATAATAGGCAGATATCGTCTGCTTTCACCTATTGGGGGCAGAATATATTTGTGCGGCGCAACGCGCAGAGTTAAAAAGATAGTAGAGATATCAGGCTTGAAAAAAATAGCAAAGTGCTGCCGAAGCGTGGATTGCGCGCTGAAAAAGGAGGTATAGACGAATGAAAAACAGTTTGAAGATGGAGTTCGACTCAAAGAGCGTTAACGAGGGCTTTGCACGCAGCGCGGTAGCGGCTTTTGTGGCGCAGCGGGATGTGACCATAGAGGAAATGGCAGACATTAAAACTGCTGTAAGCGAAGCGGTAACAAATGCTATTGTACATGGGTACGAGGGCATGGACGGGACGGTGCGGGTGCTGGTAAGCATAGAGGACGCAAACGTTACAATTTGTGTGGATGATGACGGTGTGGGGATTGAGGATATACGCCGCGCCCGCGAGCCGCTTTTTACAACGAGGCCGGAGGAGGAGCGCAGCGGGATGGGGTTTACGATAATGGAGAGTTTTATGGATTCGCTACATATTGTTTCCGAAAAGGGGAAGGGGACAAGCGTGACCATGACGAAGAAGCTTAAGGAGCGATGAAAGAAGAAACGCGCGCTCTTTTGCGTGAGGCAAAGAAAGGCTCAAAAAGCGCAATGGAAAGCCTTGTGGAAGCAAACACCGGGCTTATTTATTCTGTCATCCGACATTTTCAAAACCGTGGCGCGGAAGCGGACGATTTGTTTCAGATAGGTGCGGTGGGTCTTATTCGGGCGATTGCGCGTTTTGATTTGTCCTATGACGTTGAGTTTTCGACGTATGCGGTACCGATGATAATAGGGGAAATTAAAAGGTTCCTCCGTTCAGACGGTATGATAAAGGTCAGCCGAAGAACGAAGGAGCTTTCCACGCGCGTGAGAGGGGCGATTGACACACACCGTGCAAAATTCGGCGAGGAGCCGACAATAGAGCAGCTTGCCGAGGCTCTCGGCGAAAGTGCAGCGGAGATTTCGTTTGCGATGGATGCTACAGCGGCGCCGGAGTCAATATACAAAAGTGTGGGAGAAAAGGGCGCGCTTTTGGCAGACACTATCGCGTCCAGGGAAAACTGTGAGGAGGCTTTGACTACAAGGCTTTCGCTGTACGAGGCAATAGACAAGCTCAGCGAACGGGAGAAGAAGATTATCCTTTTGCGCTATTTCAGAGAAAAGACGCAAAGCGAAGTTGCGCGCATGGTGGGGATAAGCCAGGTGCAGATTTCCCGCATAGAAAAAAAGG
Source organism: Clostridia bacterium (assembly GCA_030527235.1). Classification (GTDB taxonomy): domain Bacteria; phylum Bacillota; class Clostridia; order UMGS1883; family UMGS1883; genus JAUNBL01. The sequence goes on from JAUNBL010000050.1 coordinate 1,602, forward strand.
TCCTCGCACAAATGCGCGAGAGCCTTTCAGGGTAAAAGATACCGGTCTATTTGTCCTTGAGATATTCGTTGAGCTTTGCGACAAGCGCATCCGCATCGGCGCCGTGAACCGCGCAGGCTTCCGCCACGCTCTCGCCGCTGGCGCTTGGGCAGCCGAGGCAGTGCATCCCTATCTCAAAGAAGAATTGCGCCGTTCCCGAATCGAGAGACAGGACATCTGAAATAATGGTGTCTTTAGTAATGGATTTTGACATGGAAAAAACCTCCTAATTAATTTTGTATTTATCGCGCCCAGTAATGTACGCGTTATTACCAAGAGAATCAATGGCCACAATCGCCGGAAAGTCTCTGACAACAAGGCGCCGGACAGCCTCCGCGCCCAAATCCTCATAGGCCACAACCTCAGAAGAGACTACGCACTTTGAAAGAAGCGCGCCCGCGCCGCCGATTGCGGCAAAGTAAACGGCGCCGAATTCCCGCATAGCGCGGACAACCGCATCGGAGCGCTGTCCCTTCCCTATCATGCCCGTTTCGCCCAAAGATATTAGAAGCGGCGAGTAGGCGTCCATCCTTCCGCTTGTAGTGGGGCCGCAGCTGCCTATCGGTGCGCCTGTCTTGGCCGGTGTGGGTCCGACATAGTAAATAACAGAGTCCTTTATATCAAAGGGCAAAGCCTCGCCGCGGCGGATTGCCTCGGTTATTCTTTTATGCGCCGCATCGCGTGCAGTATAGATTGTGCCGGAAATCAGGACCTCGTCCGATGCCCGCAGTGCGCGCGCCGCATCGCGCGAGAGAGGCGCGGGGACACGCTTTATCATCCAACAACCCTCCCCAAGTTCAAAACGGAAGGCAAGATATGCTCCGCGCCGTGCTCGGCAAAGAAGCCGCGCTCCCGCTCTCCTTTAATGCCGGTTAAAACTGCGGCAAACGCCGCGCCCATTGCGTGGGCGGCAAAAATGTCCGCGCCCGCATCGCCGACGACGAGCGTGCGTTTGGCAAGAGACGCGTCAAACTTATTCTCGAGAATCTTTGCATCGGAATAATCCCTGCCCAAAAGAGCCTTGATAAACATGTAGGGATGTGGCTTTGTGAGCTGGCGGCCGCAGGCATTTTCCGCACTGAATACGAAATTATAGTCTATAATATGGTCCTCGTTAAAATAGCGGCGGATATCCCACATTTCAAGCGGGACATCAAGCTCGTTTTTCGGGCGGCCGGTACCGATTGCAAGCATTTTGCCGGAAGAATAAAGCAGCGCGAGCAATTCGCGGAGCTCCTTTTCCGGCACAATGGGAATTTCGCGCCCGCTCATACCGCTTTTTTCTGCGCGGACAGGGCTTTGGTTATACTTATCGCCGAATGCCTTTGCGCCCAAATACCACTCCTGGAACACGAGCATAACGGTACTCCACACGCTGCCCCCGCGAACGCAGGTTTCATAATCAAGATTGAGAGACATTGAAAGAATTGACGCCGCCTTTTCATACAGCTCAAAGGCATAGTCCTCAGTCTCGTGAAGCGCGCTGTACACAGCTTCCCCGCTGTCAAGGCCGGACAGCCGGAAAGCCAGAGTCAAGTAAGCAAGGTCCCAGTTGGAATTGACGCCGCGAGCCTTAAAAAGTTCTATAAGGCGGTCAGAATAAAAAACATCCGCCCGGATAGAGCCGATACGCGAAAGCATGGCTCCGATATCGACATGTTTTGTGCCGTAGTAGTGCTTGTCCGTGAGCATCTCGTAAACAGTGAGAGCCGCAATATCCCAATAGTTCTGCTCGCTGGTGATGACGCCGTCCATATCAAAAATTATGTTGTCATAACGTGAAAGGAAGTCCGCTAAAACCAACGGCATCAGTGTTCCTCCTCAAAAATATATTCTATCTTTCCGGCAACTCCCGCCGTCATGTCCGCGCGCTTCTCATCGTGCGCAAAAGCAATTCCTACCGCGCTGCCGAACGCGCGAAACGCCGCCTCCCATATATGGTGCGCGTTTTCGCCTTTTTTTATGTCAACATGAACCGTTGCGCGCGCGCCTTGGGCGAACCCGTCTAAAAACACCTTAAGGTCCTCGCTCGCCATGCCTTCCACTACCTCTGGAAGAGTGAAGGAAGCGTCTAAATCAAAATAGCTGCGCTCTTCAAGGCTGATGGCGCAGTGCGCCTTTGCCTCATCTATAACGGCGCAGGCATCGCCGTAGCCGCGAGCCGCCGACGTCTCTGCGTGCCGGGCAAGGGCGCGGCCCAGCGTCTGGCCAAGGTCCTCACAAACAACGTGTGAGAGAAAAAACTTGTCCAGCTCTACGTTAACCGCAATATTGATGCCGCTGCGCCAGACAATATGCTCTATCATGTGCGACAAAAATGCGGCAGGAGTGTTTATTGCGGCGCGATAGTCTGACTTGACGGGGCCGTTTTCAATTTCGACTGTTATAGCGCTTTCTGTTGTTTTTCGTATAAGCCTAATCATAATAATCTCTCCTTTACGGCAAGGGTATGAGTTTCAAAGCCCTCCACAGCGGCCAGCGTTTCGGCAAATTTTTTGACGCGTTCAAAGCCTTCCCTTGAAGCATAGCCAATAGAGGAGCGTTTGAGGAAGTCGAATACGCTCACCGATGAATAAGTTTTTGCAAAGGCGCCTGTAGGTAAAATAGCGTTGGGACCCAAAACAAAATTGCACAGCGTCACCGGGGTATTATCACCCAGAAGAATCTCGCCGGCGTTTTTTATCATAGGCAGGATGTCAAACGGAGCCTGCGTCATGACCTCCATGTGTTCAGGCGCGTATTCGTTCACAAAATCGACGGACTCCTCAAGTGAGTCTGTGATGATAACGCCGCCATAGTTCGAGAACACGGACTCTACAAAAGCTCGCCGTTTTTCCCCCAGCTTCGCCTTCTGTGATTCTATAATCGGCAGAACGCTCTCAACCAGGGCTTCGGAATGAGTGACCAGAAGCGCCGCGCTGTCGGGACCGTGCTCCGCTTCAATCATCAAATCAAGCGCAACACGGTGCGGGTCGGCAAATTCATCGGCAAGGATGATGCACTCCGACGGTCCGGCAGGCAGCCCTACATCTATATGCTGCGCAAGGACACGCTTTGCAGCTGTAGCGTATGCGTTGCCCGGTCCGATTATTTTATGGCATTTAGGCACGGTTTGCGTACCGTATGCGGCGGCAGCAACAGCCTGAATCCCGCCCACCTTGTAAATCTCTTTAATGCCTATAACTTTTGCGGCCGCTAAAACGGCGTCGTCCACATGGCCTTGTTCGTTGGGCGGAGTCACAACCACCACGTGCGGTACCCGGGCAACTATAGCCGGGATACCAAGCATGAGCAGAACGCTGGGGAAGCTCCCCTTACCGCGCGGGACATAAAGGCACACATCAACTATAGGAGTTGTTTTTTCGCCTACCAAAAGACCTTTGTCCACGCTCGTGAACCACATTTCTTCGGGAAGCTGCTTTTCATGGAAGTCGTAAATGTTTTTATATGCGTACTCTATCGCTTCGCGCACGTCCGGAGAAATTCTCGCGAACGCAGCGTCAATTTCGCTTTGCTTTACGGCGATAGCGTCCGGCTCCAATTTTACGCGGTCAAACTTTTCCGTATAGCGCAGCAGAGCCGCATCGCCCTCGTCGCGCACCTCATCGGAAATTTCTTTCGCCAACGCCATATGAACGGAAATGTCCGTTTCCGCCCTTTTTAGAATATATTCCCGTCTTTCTTTTGTAAGCGTGCTAAGTTTGTATATATTCACCCTTAGACCTCCCATATGCGTAAAAGTAGTAAAAGTAAACGCTACTATACTTCACGATTATTTTACCACAAATATTTCGTGCTGTCCACATCTTTTTTGGGCATTGACAGGCGCTGCGGTTTCGGTGTAAAATATCTGATAGCAGGAGAAAAAAGATGAGAAGAATGAGGAAGGAGAAAGAATGCGCGCGCTTATTTTTTCCGACACGCACGGCGATATTTCGCTTTGCGAAAAAGCAATCACGGCGCTTGCGCCGATTGATATGATAATCCACCTTGGCGATAGCGTGTTTGACGCTGCGGCGATAGCAAAAAGCCACCGCGATATAGAGTGCTGCAGAGTATGCGGGAACTGTGACGGGGCGGCGGGAAAGATGAAGGCCGTTGTAGATGTCGGGGACTGGAAGATATTTATATGCCACGGACACCTCCACAGCGAAGCAGAGCTTGTATCAGAGGCAAAGAAAAACGGCTGTTTTGCCGCTCTGTGCGGACATACGCATATAAAGAGTGACAAGGTGGTGGACGGGGTTCGGATTGTGAACCCGGGCAGCGCGTCGCGTCCGAGGGATGCAGCGAGGTCGTTTGCGATTTTTGAAACAAGCGGGCGGCAAGGCGCGGACTTTGTACTCGTGGACTGGATGTAAGGAGGCGGAAGATATGTTAATGGCGATAGACGTCGGTAATACAAACATAGTAATCGGTTTATACAAGGACGACAAGCTTGTCGCGCGGTACCGCGTGGCAACGGTGGCGGAAAGAAGCCGCGACGAATACGGAATGATGTTCACTCAGCTTTTGGCGTTCAAAGCGTTTGTTCCCGCAGACTTGGAGGATGTTATAATTAGTTCGGTGGTGCCGCCGGTCATGTATTCGCTGGAAAGGGCGGTTAAAAAGTATCTCGGCAGGGACCCGATAGTGGTGACAAACGAGACCGACATGGGCATAAGTATCCTCTATGACAATCCGCGCGAAGTCGGCGCGGACAGGCTGGTGAACGCAGTCGCGGCCAGGGCGCTTTACGGTGCGCCGTGCATAGTCGTGGACTTCGGTACGGCAACGACATTTTGCGCCGTTGCTCCGAACGGAGACTATCTGGGCGGGGCAATTTGCCCGGGAATTAAGATTTCGGTGGAGGCGCTTTTTACACGTACGGCGAAACTGCCGAGAATAGAACTGGTGAGTGTAGAACGGGCAATCGGCAAAAACACGGTGGAGAGTATGCAATCAGGGGTGCTTCATGGTTATGTGGGGCAGGTGGACTATATAACGCGGCTGATGAAAAAAGAGATGAATGCGCCAGAAGCTAAGGTAATAGCCACGGGCGGCCTTGCCAACATGATAAGGAGCGAGGCAAAGGTAATCGACGTGGTGAACGGAGAACTGACACTGGCGGGGCTTTTGATAATATATAAAAGACTGAAAGGGTTTGATGTAGATGGATTACAATAAAGAAGCGCTCAGACTGCATAAAGAGCATATGGGCAAAATAGAGATGCGCAGCTTGGTTCCGGTTAAAACGCGCGACGATTTATCCACTGCATATACGCCGGGTGTTGCTGCGCCGTGCCTGGAGATAAAGGAACATCCGCATACGGTCTATGAGTATACCCGCAAGGGAAATATGGTGGCGGTGGTGTCGGACGGGACAGCGGTTTTGGGTTTGGGTGATATTGGCGCAAAAGCGGCCATTCCGGTAATGGAGGGCAAGGCCGTGCTCTTTAAGGAATTCGGCAATGTTGACGCGGTGCCGATTTGCCTTGACACCACAGATGTGGACGAGATAGTTAAAACAGTAAAATATATTTCGCCGATGTTCGGCGGTATTAACCTTGAGGACATAAGCGCGCCTCGCTGTTTTGAGGTAGAGGACAGACTGAAAGCCGAGCTTGATATACCGGTGTTTCACGATGATCAGCACGGGACGGCGGTTGTGGTGCTTGCGGCGCTTATTAACGCGTGCCGTCTTACAGGACGCAAAATTGAGGAGCTTAACGCAGTGTTCTCCGGCGCAGGTGCGGCGGGAAGCGCGATTTGCCGCTTGCTTGTAAAGGTGGGTCTTAAAAGCGCTGTTCTTACCGACAGCAAGGGTATTGTTTACCGGGGGCGAGCAAAGATGAATGCCAATTTGGAAAAGATGCTCGAAATAACAAATAAAGAAAACAAGCAGGGCTCTCTTACAGATGCGCTCTGCGGAGCGGACCTTTTTATCGGAGTATCAAAAGGCGGCCTTGTAAGTGCGGATGATATAAAGCTGATGAATAAAAACCCTATCATATTTCCGATGGCAAATCCCGTACCCGAGATAATGCCGGATGAAGCAAAGGCGGCGGGGGCGGCCGTCGTAGGTACGGGACGCAGTGATTTTCCCAACCAGATAAACAACGTACTCGCTTTTCCCGGCATATTCCGAGGAGCGCTTGACGCGCGCGCAAAAATGATAACCGAAGAAATGAAAATTGCCGCAGCAAAAGCAATCGCGGCAAAGGTTTCGGACAGTGAGCTTTGCGCCGAATATATAATTCCTCCGGCAACAGACAAGAGCGTTGCCGAGGCGGTTGCAAAAGCGGTTTATACCGCGGCGAAAAATGGATAAAATATATACGCAGGTTCTTATGCCGCCAAACAGTGCGAAAAAAAGTATTTTTGCGCTGGCGATTCTTTTCGTGATTTGCGGTGCGCTTTATATGGGAGGGTCAATGATACCCTATGGTGTGTTTTTGCAAGCGGCCGCGCTTGTCTTAGCTGTTTTGGGAGTTAACCGTGTTCTCAAGGACGGTGCGTTTGCGGTGACATATGTACTCTATGAGGACCGTTTATCCGTAATCACTCGTTACGGTTTCATAGAAAAAGAAACAGCGTCGTTCCCGCTTGAAAACTCGAAATTCTCGCCTACCCGCGCCGAGGGCGCCTGCGGGAGCATCGCTTTTCATCCCGACGAAAAATTGAAGGAGCTTCTCGGATTATGAAAAAAATCTTGCTGTTGTCGGTTTTGCTGCTGTTGCTTTTTGCGTGCGGCAAACAACCCAAGGAAGTCCCGACCGAGCCCACGGATTTGACCGAAGCCACTGAACCTACGGAGGCGGCAAAGGAAAGCCGATTGTCGTTTGAAAACCGTCCGCTGGCTGTGATGATAGATAACGACAGCGATAAGTCCCGCCCACATGCAGGATTGGAAGATGCGTTTTTGCTCTATGAGATGTATGTGGAAGGAAACGCCACACGCATAATGGCGCTTTTTTTGGACACCGATACAGAGAAAATCGGACCGGTGCGTTCGTCGCGTCATTATTTTCTGGACTATGCAAACGATTCCAACGCTCTGTACGCGCATGCCGGATGGAGCCCCTACGCGCAGCGGGACATTGCTCGCTATGGTGTCAATAACTTAAACGGGCTTGTATATGATGGGACCTATTTTTGGCGCGAGCGAAAATATCGGGGCGACTATCACAGTCTGTTTACAAGTACGCAAAAACTCACCGAACTTGCAAAAAAGCGCGGTTACGAAACGAAGGGCGGCTCCGCGCCGCTGGAATATGCGACAGAAAGCATAACGTATATGGGGACAGAGGCGCAGGAAATCATAATCCCGTACGCAAATTTTTACAAGCTTTCTTATACATATAACCCACAGACTCGCCTCTATGAACGGTTTATAAATTCGCAGCCGCACACAACCCAAGCGGGCGCGGCGCTGGCGGCAAAAAGCATAATAATTCAGGTGGCGAAAAGTTATGCGTACGGCGATGGGAGCGACCGAATTCAGCTTGAAACGGCAGATACCGGCGAAGGCTACTATATCTCGGACGGAAAGTGTTCTCCGATTACATGGGAGCGCGAAGAGCGGCGCTCGAAGCTAAACTTCTATATCCAGGGCGTTCCGCTGAAGGTCTCCTCTGAAGGCCAGACATACATCCAGGTAGTTCCCTCAAAAAGCAAGGTTACAATCTATCCCGAACAATAAATTGCCGCGGACAAGCTAAGTCCGCGGCAATTTATTTTGCAAAAAACAAAGCACATATTTGAGAAGGCGGAAAACTACGCATCGCGCTGTTTCCTAAAAAATTCACGAGTCTGAGCTTCGTTCTTTATAATTTCGCGTTTTAGTGCGTCAGTAGACTCAAATTTCTTCTCCGCTCGTAAAAAAAGATATAGCGCTATTTCAATCTCTTGGCCGTACAGGTCGCCGCAAAAATCCAAGATATAACTCTCCGCGCGCATTTCAGTCGCGTTTGATACCGTGGGTCGTGTTCCTATATTTGTCACCGCCAAGTAGTCTCCCGAAGACGTCCTTGCCTTTGCGGCATAAACGCCTTGTGGAGGGCGCTTCCCGTTCAGAGCAAGATTTACCGTGGGAAATCCGAGCGTACGCCCAATATGCTCGCCGTGTTCCACTGCTCCGCGCAGCACGTAAAGCGGCTTCACTTTTTCAAAAACCCCGAAATGCGTTTGTAAAGGACGAGTGTCAGCGCTGCGTTGAGTGTGAACTTAAGAAGGTTAAACGGCAGTATTATCGGAACAAGCATCTGCACTACAGCATCTATTCCCACGCCCATGAAAAGAGGGGTTATTATCAGATTCGCCGGAAGCATAATCGCCGTTGCGGCCAAAACGCCGACCGAAAGCGACAGCACTGCCGTGCGCATCGTTCTGCTTGTTTTATAAATATTTCCCGCAACAAGCACAAACGAGCCTGTAGAAATGATGTGCATCAGTATCCCGGATACGCCGCTCGAGGAGCTTACAGTTAAGCCTTGAACAAGCGCCGCAATCACGGTAACGCACAGGCCGGCGAGAGGACCCAGTGCAAATGTTGTTATAAAAATCGGGATGTCGGCGGGGTCGTACTCCAAAAATGCCGCCGCCGGAATAAGAGGAAAATGTACAAGCGCTACGAGAACTACGGATACAGCTGTCATTATTCCCATTTTTGTGAGTAAAAGAGTTTTTTCCCTAGTCATATTAATCTCCGTTTCGCAGGAGGCAGGATTCTGAAAAAACGTCCAGAGCAAACCTCCAGTTTATTAAGCTATAAAGCCTTTAATTAAATTATAAGCCAAACCCCTGTCCGTTTCAAGGTTTTTTTGAATTTTTGGCATAGGTTCCAAATACAATTCGTAGTAAAGGGGTTGTTTTTATGAACTTATACTGTATCCGTTTTGCCGCCCGCTCAAGAAACCCGTTCAGAAAGAGTTTTGCCATTCAGGAGAGCGGAGTTTACATATCCCGCGGCGCGCGGGCGCTCAAAAAACTTGCCAGACGCACGGCTGAAGAGGAAAACGAGTATTTCTTTTCGGTTTCCGCCGCCCATGTAGACGTGGCGCTGCCATTTCGCAAACGCTTTGCTCCGAATGTATCGGAGCTTCTCATGCCGCTTTGCGGCGAAATCCTATCCTATGCCGCCGCCGAGCGAGGCATGGACATACCGCTTGATGAAATTTTTCTCATGATGGACGCGCCAAAGGCAATAACTGCGGCAAGAATCCTTGAGGAATATTCAAAGCTTTTTACAATAGTTTCGCCCGTGCCCTCGCCGCACGGTGAGATTGACAGCTTTTACTCCGACACCGGAATTGCCGTCCGCCATGTACCAACGCTTCCTAAACGCTATCGCGGTTCATTCGCTGTAATTGTATGCGAGATGTCCGAATATGTTTCCCCGCTCATCCGCGCGCCCATTATAGATTTGCGCCGCGAGCCGCTCGCGCGCGAAAGCGTGTTTTCAAAATACAATATCGCTTTTGAGGCGCCATCCGAGCTGTGGCGGCTTGTAACTCTTTGGGGAGGGACTCCCGGCGCGGACGCAATCGTGTTTTTCAGACGCGCATTTCCCGAAACGGAGGCTAAAATAGCGTCATACCACACAAAAACAGACGATATTTATACTCTATGTATGTGTTACAATGATATGACCCAAAAAGAATAGAAGCTGAACGTCCAATGT
>JAUNBL010000089.1 GCA_030527235.1 Clostridia bacterium
AAAGGCTGAAATATCGACACCGGAACAATCCCAAGCATCGGGAACAGACAATTCAGTGCCTAAACAGGAGCCGGAAAAAGCACAGCCTCCAAAACCCGAAAACCCTGCTCCACAGGAAGAAACAACGCAGCTGCCGGAAACGGCAGCACCCGAATCGACAGCTTCGGAAACACAACCGGCGGAACAGCCCTTTGACATCGGTTACTGGATCAGCTTCGCACAAGGCTATGCCGAAAGCATAGGACTGCGGCTTGAAAGCTCGGCTACTGCTTGTTGGGATAATCCCATTCCCGCAGGAGCGCATTGCATCTATATTGAACGGGATATAAAAAGCAGGCTGAACTTCTATGCGAAAAACGAAGATATTACCGATGTGTGGATTTGGTACGAATCCACAAGCAGCAACACTTTTGAAATCTATGTAGGTTACGCTTAATAAGCAAAAAAAAATCAAGTAGCGCATCATGAGCGATCACGGTGCGTTTTTCTATTTCAAGGAGGTATTTCAATCAGATGAAAAAAGGAATATTCAAACGCGGCACATCACTGTTTTTGTCAGTCATTATGTGCCTTTCGGCGCTTGTCGGCTTTGGAACGACAGCGTATGCCGCAGGTGAAACCGCAGAGGCGGTGATGATTTCTTTCCCGCGTGACGGGGATGCGAACTATGACGGCGAATGGGGGCATGGATCACTTGAACTTATGAACGGTTGGTCAAACGGTGAAACCCGTTATACAACGGTTTATGCGGTTGACTCGTATTCGGGAAATATCTGCTATTGCATTGAGCCGGGCACGGCGCTTAATAACGGCAATATCCTTACAGGCAAGGATGAAACCTTTTGGGATAACTATCCCGATGATTACAACAAGACAATCGGTGCAGATTTTGTAAAGTTGTTTATCGGACGAATCCTGCAATACGGATACACTGGTACAATCAGCACGGATTGGAGAAGTCAGAACGAGGGCGCAGACAAAATCGCGCAGTCAAGAGCAACACAGCTTCTCATATGGGAAACCGTTGTCGGTGAGCGTGATGAGAATTTCAATCATGTCGCTCCGTCCGGTTGTAATGCGGTTTTGGAAATGGTCAGTACAGCACATCCGCTGTACGGTAAAATCATGAATTACTACAATTCCATTGTCGCAAGCGTTCAGACGCACTCCAAGCTGCCGTCCTTTGTCGCCCAAAGCACGGCAAAGGCGCAAACGGTTGAGCTTGCGCGGAACGGCACAGAATATACGGCAACGCTGACCGACTCCAATAATGTGCTTGGCAATTATAATTTCAGCGGCAGCGGTCTCAGCTTTTCCGTGAATGGGAATACGCTCACGGTTTCCGCCAAGACCGCACCGGCAAATGCCGTTACGATCACAGCGGAAAAGAGAGAATCACTGCGAAAAGGGCTTATCGTATGGTCGGACGGCGTCTATGTCCCCGGCGTCGGTATTCAAGACCTTGTGAGCTATACGCAGAGCGTAAATGACCCGGTCAAAGGTTATCTGAATGTCAAAATCAGCTATGGCTCCGCCAAGCTGCAAAAGGTTTCCGAGGACGGCAAGGTTGAGGGAATCAGCTTTACCGTTACGGGAGAAGGATACAGCACAACGGTAAAAACCAACGCCAACGGCGAATGGCAGCTTGACAACCTTTCGCCCGGCATTTACACCGTTACCGAGCTTGTTGAGGATAAGTATGAACCGCAGGAGATTCGTCGGGTTACGGTAGTCGGCGGTCAGGTATCAACGGTAACATTCAATAACATCCTCAAACGCGGAGATTTATCCGTGACAAAGACCTCGGAGGACGGACTGAATGAGGGCGTGACCTTCCACCTCTACGGCATTTCTCTTTCAGGGCTTGTGGTCGATGAATACGCTGTTACCGACAGTTCGGGCAAGGCGTATTTCAGCGATGTG
>JAUNBL010000090.1 GCA_030527235.1 Clostridia bacterium
CAGCTTATAGAAGATATTGTTTGCCGCCACGACCGACACGGTATCTCCCACCGCCAACTGACAAATGCCCACCGAGGTCGAATCAATGACCTGATTCAGGGTATCCGCTTTCACCTTGGCATCGCTCAACGCACTTTGTTTTTCAAAAAGGTCACAGATAAACGCACCCGCCATATACATGAATAAGAACAGAATACCGATGGTTATCAGCGACGGCAGATTGTGAAAAATCGGCAGTGGCCAAACCCTGTAAAGGCTTCTTAAAAACGTGTCGTAAAGGCAGGTTGGTATGAAGATATACATTCCGATGCGAAGCAGTTGAAACTTCTTCCCGCCGTCAGAGCGTCTTTGCAGGGAATAGACCATCATCATGACACCGCTGAACAAGATCAGTACGCTGGCAACGGTCATAAAGGAGTCATAATGAAGAATGTTGGTGAAGTTCAAAACAGTAGTCACAACAAGGAAAGCGGCGGCAATTAAAGCTGTGATTCCGAACGCCTTATGCCATTTTGATTTTTTGTCCGCTATATTCCGGAAAAACAGAAGCAGCGGAATGGGTATTGCGTATCCGACTATGTATTCAAGCGGCTGCCAAAAATAATAGTCGAGCTGGAAAATGTTATAAAGCCCCTTATTGGCGATCATCCAAAGAGAAACAAGCAATATTGTCAGGGAGAGGCATACGCCGTTTGTCAGAACTGCGCTGCGTATTCTTCCGAGCGCACAGACGCAAAGTCCCACAAGACCGAAAACAAATAACACAAGGGTCACAACGAAGCCGAGGGGGTCGCCGTCATAGTAGTATTGATAGGCATACTGCGCCGGATACACTCTCAGGCTGGTAAAGTTGGAAAAGGCGGGGCTTTCCGTCGCGCGGAGAATGATTGTTATTTCTCCGCCCCATGCGCTGTCGGGAACGCTGATACTGAAATCATGATTGCCGATCATCATGCCCTTCGCAGCCAGTTCCTCGCCGTAGCTCTCCAATAGAATGCCGTCGCACCACACCTCTGTCACGGCGTTGAAGTCATAAAATACAAGCGCCGCGTCTTCCATGAAATGTTGCTCCGGCAGGCTAAGATGAATCGTTACAACATCGCCCTTATTGACTTCCCCAAAGTTTTTGTCGTCAAAATGGGCTGTTTCGCCGTTTGCATACAGGACGTCGGAGGTGGCGTATCCGCTGAAATTCAGATAGTTCACGGGAATGCTTTTTGTAAAAACGATCGCACAGATAAACACCGCAATGATCAAAGCGGTTTTGTATGCGGCTGTTAAAAACGCTTTAGGCTTCATGTTTCCCCCTCTTCGAGGCTTGCAGGCAGAAAAAGACAAATCCGCTATCTGTCTGTAAAATCATGGCGCAGCTTGCCATGCTTGGTAACACCTTTGGGAGCGCAGTCCAGATTATTCATCAATTTTATACCAATATCGACGTTTTATCAATAGTATAAAGGAAATTTTATGCAATGTTGCCGTAGGTGCGACGATAATGCGTATTTTCAAGCCTCTCGAAATAAAGCCTTCGTCATCGTGCAGCGAGGCAAATAGAAAGACCGCGCCGGAAGCGCAAGGCCTCCGGACGCGGTCCGGTGGGGCAGCCCCTCAATCCAAATCCGAACCGCTATTCTTCTTGGCAAACGCATTCTTTGCTTGTCAAAGCTGAGGGTATTCGCGCCACCATTGCAGTTGAAAGTAATCAGCACCCTATCTTCATAAAGCCGGTCACGGACATCATCCGGGAGAAATGCGTCCGGGTCGGCGTATGTGTCGGATTGCATGACAGCCTCCGCGTCATCCAATGAGATGGGCGCGGCTTTTTCGTTGTGCTGCTCATCGCTGCGGTAGAGGATGCAGTCGACCTCCCGCATCTCTTCACAGTGCTCTTCAGCCCA
>JAUNBL010000091.1 GCA_030527235.1 Clostridia bacterium
GTTCCATATCCAGCAATTTTGCGATAAGATAGTTTTGAAGCATGGTTCCTTCTCCATTCTTGTAGGTTTTTGTGTGGTAACTTTAGTCTACAAGATTTTGAAGCATCATGCTTCTCTTTTTTTCTCTTTACCCCAATCTTTAGTATAGAGCCAATATTAGAGACATATCATCTTTTAACGTTTTTTCTGTGAAGCACATAAGAAAAGCTGTTTTAACACTTTCCCAATCATTTGTATCAAATTCATTTAATCTTTTTGCATGTTCCGCATTCGCTATTTTTGTTTGATTTTTCATTTCATCTATACTTCGTAATAACTGCACCTTCGTTTTACGTTTTAGTGTATGTATGTCTTCTTCGATATTTGATACGCGAGAATCACTTACCAGATTATAAATGTTTAAGCCAATCCATACGGAAATAGCTATCGATACAATAGCGAGTCCAGCGTCAATCGCTGCATTTTCCGGTTGATAACTAAAAATAGCCTTTTCGGGCAATAAGAATGGTAACATTTTGAACAACACATAAATCATAAAAACAAGCAACGGGGGAATAATTATTATATAATACATTCCTTTTGACTTTTTTGGTGCTGTCCTGTGCATACGATGACTTATCACAGGCTGATCGCGCTTTGTTTGAGCCAAATTATTCTCCGATTTATTCATTTTTTGTTGCCTTCCTTTCTCATTGTAACGACTGAAACATGAACCTTTCACCTGCTTTGTATAACAAATAGAACTCAGAGAATTCGGCTAGATGCAATCAGGTATTAGCTGCATGCGGTTTCCCATAGATCCGAATGCAAATGTTTGATTCTATAGTAATAATTATTCCCTTATTTGACAAGTCCACAAACGAACAATACTTGCACATCTTATTTATTCACAACACTATATCAAAGAAGTTTTGCAAACTACCCTTGACAAATGTTGTCTGAAGACCCGTTTAAATGCAAAAACGCCCCTTGAGGGGCGTAAAGCAAGATAAGACATAGTAGCTTGAGCCTAGCGAAAGCAGCGTCTTTAGGCGCTTGTCGGCAACATGGGCTTATAGCCCTAGTGCGAACCACTCGCTTTACGGGTGGATGCGATTTTGCCAAAAAGCGCTGTATCCGACGGGATAACCACCTCCCGCCGTCCGGACGCGTCTCCCGTGCTCGCGCCGCCGCGCGGCGCGGCCGGAAAGACCGGGAGCAGCCGTCCTGCCCGGACGGATATGCTGAAAACGTCCGCACGTCCAGCCTCTCAACGGACGCCGCGCGCCGCCCCTGTTCCGGCGCAGGCGCAGGCCCTAAAAGAAGATATGCGTGACAAACTGATCGGCGAGCACGAGCAGGCCGAGCACACCCGTGTAAACGGCAAAGCCCCAGAGTTTTTTGCGCTTGATCGCGCCGAGCACCAGCTTGATGGCGAAATAACCCGTCACCCCGGCGACGATCATGCCCGCGACGACGCAGGTGATATGGATATCGCCTATGCCCTCGGATAAGGCGTCCGGGATCTCGAGCACCGCGCCGCCGATGATCGAGGGGATCGAGAGCAGGAAGGAGAAGTCCGCGGCCGCCTTGCGGCTGAGGCCGGCGAAGAGCGCGCCGCTGATGGTCGAGCCGGAGCGCGACACGCCCGGCAGCACGCCCACGCCCTGGAGCCCGCCGATGATCAGCGCGTCGGAAACGCGCATATCCTTCATGCGGCGCTGCTGTTTTTGCGGACGGCGGACACGGTCGCTCAGGAGCAGCAGGAGCGTTGTAATGAGGAAGCAGAAGCCGAGGAACCGGCCGTTTTCCGCAGCCTCATAGAAACGGTCGAAGGGGCTGATCTTTTTGAACAGCAGCGCGAGGATTACCGTCGGCACGAGCGCCAAAAGCAGCAGGC
>JAUNBL010000092.1 GCA_030527235.1 Clostridia bacterium
TACTGCATTTACGGATGCAAAATTACACTTTGCAGGAGATCGCGGCAAGGCTCGGCTACAAAACCCACAGCGCCGTTTTCAAGCGGATGAAGCGCATCGGCGAGCAGTATCGTATTCTCATGCAGTAGGCGATAGCCAACTTTTCGGATGAAAAGTTGGCTATTATGCAGATTCATGACTATATTTTAAAATCAGGAACAATTTACTCGTTTCCACACCCTAATAAGTAGAGAGGCAGTTACGCCTCTCTGCTTTAATCTGTTAATCAATTAAGTCGTTGACTGCACTCGTTTGATCATTCGTTCCACGGCGGGCGTTGCATTGGTGTAGGTAATCGTCGTGTCCGGATGCTGCAAGACAAAAACGCGGAACACCTCATCGGCAAAACCTTGGCCGATTTCACTTACGCCGTCGAAGTCCAGCACAATATTGCGGAAACGGTCAAAGCGAATCAGAAGTCGCTTTGCCTGTGAACGGGAAACAAAAAGCGGATTGGCTTCCCGGTACTCCAACAGCCGTACAGGAACTACCGTCTTGGAAAAACCGTAATCCTCCGGCGCTTCGGTATAGCGGTTTGTAATGTCTGCAAAAGTCATCGTCCGATCCAACGCGATTTCAAAACAAACGCGCGTCCCTTTTTGCTGCGCTTCGCCCAATCTGTCCTCGATAACGGGATCGGCTTCCCCTTGACAATTATCCCCAATGAAAGCCAGCGAATCGGAGAAGATATAGAAACGGTCTGCAACCTTGGACGAGAAAAACACGCCCTCGCCGGTATGGCTGTCAGGCGCAGTCGTGAACTTGCCTTTCGCCAGTTCCAGTATGGCAAAGCGTTTCTCGTCTAAATGCATGGCTTGCTGTATCTTGGCGAAAATGCCAACTCCATTGTCGGAAATGAAGCAGCCCACTACCGCAGCGTTTCTATACGCATGAACCGTCACTTCGCGGCTTTCCGAATGGTCGATGGCATTGTTCAGCATTTCCGTGAACACATAGGCAAACGTGCTGCGCACTTCGGGCGATACATCAGCAAGGATTTCTCCTATATCATTGCGGAGGATAATATCCTCGTTTAAGCCCGCGGTGGGATAAGTTTTGTCGATGACTGCCGTGTCAACCAGCGCAAAGCGTTTCGTGCGCCCAATCTTTTCGGCGGTCAGCAGACCGTCTGCTTCAAGCCGCTCCAACTGCTTATATACCGCGGCGGTGGAAACAGCAAATTCCTCGGCAACCGCTTTTGCATCAAGCGCTCCCTCGTTCTGATAGATTGTTTTAATCAGAGCTTTCTTGAGTTCATCCGTTTTTCTCTTTTTCTGTTCCATACGATTCACCGCCTTTATTGAAATAAGGATAGCATAGAGAAGAAAAACAGTCAACTTTTACGCTCGAAATAGTCAACTTTCGGAGTTAAAAAGTTGACTATTCTAAAAGGTGCAAAACTTTTTTCGTCATTCAGGAACAATTCCACCATTCCCGCGCCCTAATAAGTAGAGAGGCAAATTCGCCGCTCTCTTTTATCTCACGCAAAAGCAGCCATAACACATTTCTATTTTGCCGCACTTTTCGGCACATTTCATTTCTTGCTGAGTCGAATTTCCTTGGAAATTCGACACATATCAAGGTGCTATGTCAGTGCTTCGCACTGACCAGCTGTCCGCGTGAATTACATATTGCCATGCAGTATGAATTCACAACAAAGGAGTACCGATCTATGGAAACCCCAAACAACCCCCTTATCCCCGCTGCAAAGACAGCAGAACCCAGCCGTGCGGATACGCTTGGCGAAAAAGTCGTTGCACTTTCTATCGCCGAACTGTACCCGTTCAAAAATCATCCGTTTCAAGTCAAACGGGATGAGGAACTCAACAAACTTG
>JAUNBL010000093.1 GCA_030527235.1 Clostridia bacterium
TGAAGGGCTTTGGTTCTATTTTACAGTATTTGTAATTATGTCTCACAGTGCTTATTGCACTTGGCGACAAATCTGTGGTATGCGTCGCATCCGTGCCTACGCTGACTTTACAGTTATCGTCGGCATAGTTGCCTTCAAACGAAATTCCCCCATGAGCAGTAGTATCGAAAGCGTAACCATTCGTGTTGCTGGCAATAACGGTTCCGCGAGATATAATAATGTTATTTCCGGCGCATATTCCGCCATAGCCATCTGCTTGGGAGGTTGCCGATATCACCCCGCCTTTGATGTTCACATTAACGCCAAATAACCCGTGCGCTCTAACGCCTGTGGCGGTTACTTTGCCGCAGTTTTCTGCAAATGTAAGGGTTCCGCATTTTATCGCATTGTGGGTTCCGGAAATAGTAAGGTTGCCCCCGCCGCCTATCGTGATGTCATAATTCCGAGCAATTTTATGGTTGTAAGCGTAAATGCCGCGCCCGTAATCATTATTTGTGCCTGTTATGGTATTGTTCCCGTCAAGCATGATCGTCAACGGTACCAGCGTATATATGCCGTTGGCTATAGGATCGTAGGATGCATTGCCATATTGGTTAGAGCTTATGTTCGCATTATGCAGATCCAGTCTGTTTGAGGTCGGATGGTAAACTACTGAACCGTCTCCACGCACGTTGCCACAATTGTCGGACGTGATTCGTATCCCCCCGACCCACACATCATATTCAACGAACCACGCACCATTGACCCACGCGAACGCCGTCTTTGGCAGCAACACAAACACCATCATCGCCGCCAGCAATATCGCCGTTATTCTTTTTCCCATAAACTCTGTTCTCCCCCTGTAATACTGTAAAAATCTATGTAGCTCGGATGTACCGCGTTTTAACATTGATCGTCTTTATATCGCTATTGCCCGGTTTTTCGCTTTTTCTCGTTCATGCACACGCCGAAGAGCGAAAAGCCCTCTTCGCCGCGAAAGTACCTGCAGCTTCCGCATTCGCCGCCCAAAGCTCCCTCGGGCGTGTCCGGCTTAAAGCACGGACAGCCCTCCTGCGACACCGTCACAAAGGGTCTGCCCTCGATTGTGTATTGCGGCTTCGCCTCAAAATCCGGATAGTTCGGTATCGCGTTCCCGTCCTCGTCGCTGTACTGATAGTAGACGGGAAACTCCCGCCCGAAGCAGCGGAAGACGCGATACAGCGTGCCGTCCCTCAGCTTTGCGCTCTGTACGTCGTTCACCTGCCAAAACTCCTTCCATAGAAAGCCTTATCATAAATTACCAAATCTATCATAAGAGGAAATTCCCCGTCTGCACAGTGCCGTTTCAGACCAAAAACGGATGCTTTTTTGGCGCAAAAAAAGGAGTGTAGAACTCCTTTTTTTAATAGCGTATCAGCTTGCAGTCATAAAGAAAAACAATTTAACAAGATAAGCGGAGAAGCCGAAATACAAGGCGTGAAGCCTATTTTCAAGCTTTCGCAACTTTTTATTTCGACCCCAAAGTGTCCGCCAACTCGTTTTCTAAGGGCTATTTTCCGCGTAAAATAAAAGTGTTCGTTTGCACGTACCGTTTGCCACGGCGTCCATTCGAAGCGAAACCGGGTACGGTTTAAGGTTTACATCGAGTCGAAAAACAGATAGTATAACAGAAAGAAAGCATTGAAAGACAGACGGACTTTACGGAGGGAAAAATGAAGGAAGAATGCTTGATTTGCTCGACTCCTTTGGAATATTTGGAGGAAGACACGCAAATGGAGTGTGCGATATGCCATAAAACGGAGCTTAGCAAAACCCGGTGCATAAACGGACATTATGTTTGCAGCGCGTGTCATACACAGGGAATAGACAGCATCT
>JAUNBL010000051.1 GCA_030527235.1 Clostridia bacterium
TCGTCGCCGAATCGAAGGTAACAGTCATCATCGACCACTTATCCTTCATCGGGAATGGCGAATCATACGTAGCATTTACATATCCGGAGTTTGCAGCCGCGCCGCGGTCGCGGATAACGCGGTTTCCTGTACCTGAATTGAACTGGAAGTAGTATCTCGTGTAGTTTCCTGTAGCCACGTCAAAGACAATCATATTGCTGCTTTGTTTTACAGTGTCTCCCGTATAATCACGGTTTGCCCAGACGGAATATGTCCAGTCCCCGCTCATCTTGCTCGCTACCTCTCCGGGAATCGTAATAGCCGCACCCAGTCCGCTCGCAGTTTGATATCCCGGGAACGTGGCAAAGCCGTTCTCCGTGTCAAAGCTCATTTCAGCTTCATCGTTCAGCACCGTACCATCGTAGCCGTTGCCGGAAGAATCCTTCACAGGTGTGGTCGCGTCCTTAAACTCGTAGTGCGCTGTAAGGTAGTCAAGACTCGCTATGACTTCAATCGGGATTTCAATCGTGTCGCTATATCCCAAAATCGTACCCGTTATAGTCTTGCTGCCCGCCGAGGCAACCGCCGCGGCAAGCGCCTGTTCATCGTAGGACACCAAATTCGCCGCGCCGTCTGCGGGGTCAACGTCCGGGTCTCCTGTCCAGAAGTCAGCCACGCCGTCAGTCGGAATCGTTGGCGTTACGCCTACGCGCGTCTTTACAGCCCCTGCGTTCCACTCGGCATAGACTATCGGCGCCTGCTTATAGTAAAGGTTAATCACATTGCCGCCCTCGGGACTAACCGAAGCAATGTTCGTTACGTTTGTCTGCGCTGTATCGGCTATATACGTCACACCGCCTACAACTATCGGAGAAGGCTGCTCAACCGCGTACTCCGTAAGAATCGGTACATCAGCGCTGCCCGCCGCGCCCGAAACATAGCCTTCAAGCGTTATAGCCGAGGCGCCTGAAAGCCTTACTATGTTCGTGCTGTCCGTGCTGTCGTAGTAGTTAATCTCTACCGGTGTGGTTACATCCTCATACTCATAAATTTCCAAATCATCAAAGAATGTTGCAGAAGCGCCTGCCCAACGGGGGTAGAACTGCGCCGCCGTTACCGTGCCGTCCGCTGTCAGGATATAACTCATCTGCGTCCACTCGCCCGTCGGAAGGCCGCTGAGGTTACAGCTTGGGCCGCCGCTGTTTCCATCGTTGTCCAAGCCGCCGCACGATACAACTACCTGCGCGTTATCCGTTGCCGGATTCGTAAGGCCGACCGTCAGCGTTATGGTGGTATTTGTATCGGAATATCTCCAGAAGCTGAAGCGGTACTTTGTTCCCGCCGCCGGAGCCGTTCCGTCCGGCTTCAGGTTAAATACGCCTATAAGATTTCCGTTCTCCGAAGTGCCGCCTCCGTTTATCGTCGGCGAAATCGAATAGTTGTCCGTGCGCCCAAACGTGGTTACGCGCGAAGCTTCCGCCGGAACTGCGTATGACGACGCTCCGGTTTTCGTAAGCCAGCCGTTGCCATCGCCAAGCGCCGTTTGCGTGGTAAGCGCATCCGTAAAGCTGCCGTTCTCCATGAGATTGGTAGCTATTATCGATGCCGTTTTGTAGTAGTACACAATAACGGTATCGTCCGTGCCCGTAACATTTATCGACGCAGGCTGCGCCTGAAGCTGGTATATACTCGTCTCGTCAGTATAAGTTTCCGGAGCCGTATATTTATACGGAGAGCCGATTGCTCCTGTAGCGTCTAAAGTGAGAAACGCCGTGTTTGCGCCCGCTTCTCTGTACTCTATCGTAATCGGAGCGCTTGTCGCAACAGCTACCTCGTAAAGCTCAAAGCCGGCATATCTGCTGCCGGAATTCGTCCAGCTCCCCATAAACTGCAGCGCCGTTGTCGTTGCTGTAAACACAAACTCGTTCTTTGTATACGAGCCGCCAACCCAGCGCGTAGCGCTCGCCAGGTACTCAGGGCATGCGCCGTACATTTTGTTGTACTGATAGTTGTTAGAAGTAGGCGCCGTGCCTCCCCAGTACCAGGAAACATAGTACATCTTGCCAACCTCAACCGTCCATGACATTCCGATTGAAGTTGTAGACCTTGCGCCGCCGGAACCTGTACCCACAAGCACATTAATGCCTCCGGGGCCGGTGCCTGTTTCCACAGTGTAGCCGGCGATGGCGGTACCGACGCGGTTTGTCCAGCCGGTTGTGCCGTTAGTAAAGAAACCGTTTGTAATAAGGTTGTCGCTCTGCACCGTGTACGCCTGTCCGCCATACGCTACTGCATCGCCAATCGCGTACGTGTCTGCGCTCGCGCTCATGGGCACAAGCGAAACAACCGTGAATACCATTGCAAGTGCAACAAGCAATGATATTCCTTTTTTGAGTCTCATATAAATTTCCTCCTTTTTTTTGTGCATCCCCATGCACACCAAGTACACGCGCAATATTTTCCCGCACAACTTGTTATCGCAACTGCCGCGCCGGCAAAAACGCGAGTTAAGACAGCAAGCGCATCCGGAAAACAAGCGCTTTGAGTAAGGATGAATATTGTCCGCACCTTCTGCGTTTTTGAAGATGTTTGTAGTTAAACTGATTATACCTCACCTTTAACAAAGTGTCAAGCATATTTTAGCTGATTTTTGTGCGTTTTACAGAGAAATAAAAAACGCGTTCGACTTGTTCAATCGAACGCGCTTTTTATTTCTTAATTTCAGTTCTTGACGAGTCCGTTTACGGAGCTGTATGTATAGCTGTACACATCACCGTAATACTGGTCGGCATCATCCAAAAGCGCACCGTGCGCCGCAAGAAAGTCTGCAAGAGGTCCGTCCGTAATAGCGGCAAAATCAAGGGTCGAACGAACTTCTTTTACTTCTAAAACAGGCTTATTGTAAAATTTCATTGTCTTCGTCCTCCCTTACTCTATTACTGCTGTCTCTTCAGACAGATGCTCTGTAATTCCGTCAGCCGCATATGCCTTGACGCTTGTTCCGGTAGGCAAGCCCTTCGCTGAAACAATAAACACTCCGCCTCTTGTCTGCGCGGCGGCTGCAGCCTTTACTGCACTTGCCGCACCCGGAACTGTGGCCGCTATTCCGTACTCGGTCTCATCGTTATCACGGACATAGCCAAAGAAGTACGATTCATTTGTCGTAGAATTCTTTGCATAATAATTTGTAACCGCCGAGTCAGTTTCATCCTCGTATCCGATAAGGTGTACAGGATTGAAAAGGTCAAATCTCATGTTAAACTTTCCGTAATTCGGCATTGACGACTGCATATCAATCGCGAAAAATTCGCCATCCCAAGTACCGGAGCTAGTATATACGTAGTTAATGTCATCAAAAGACCACTCGCCGCCTGTTCCGGTATAAAAGGCAATGGAAAAGTCATTCTCGTTCGCCATTTGAATGTTTAACGGCTTTGTGCCGTCTATAACATAAAAACGTATGCGGGCAAACTCAAGGTACGCTCTGTCCGCATCCGACATGGGCATTCCGCCCTCCGTTGCAGAAAACTGCAGCATCGGAGTAAGGTACATTCCCAAATTAGCGATACCGGCCGCTCTGTCAACGCTGTCAAACACTGTAAACGCTTCTTTGCAGTAGTTTCCTACCAAAAAGGTCTCCGCTCCGGGTTCTGCCGTAGCCGTTCCGTCAGACTTTGTAAAGACTTTTTGATTATAGAGGAATTGGCGTCTCGCAATCGTGTCATTTGGCGCCGCGCCTGTTCCGGCTACATTTGCCAGAGCAACAGCCTCTGTGTTAAATGAAAGCTCCAGCGACCAGCTGCCTACTGCGTAAAACGAAGAAGGTAAGTTTCTGGTATAAATTACATACTCAATAACTTTACCCGTTGCGTCCGCGTCATATTTTGTCGCATAGGTACCCGTAGATGTCACAGGGTCTTCGGCAATTTTGCCGAAAATTCTTACTTTTCTGTCATTACCGGTTATATGCGGAGCATCGCCCGCCGCCGCCGACGCGCTTATTGCGCAAATTCCAAGCACCATTGCAAGCGCAAGGATAAGCGCAAAAATTTTCTTTGCCATGTTGAAAACACATCCTTTGCATATTTAATAGTAAAATAAATTTATTTTCTGATATTTTTTATTCGCCTGTTTCTGTGTAGCTGCCTCCGTACGCAGTCAGCGCGGCCGACACGTCCGCAAGGTTAACCGTACCGGAGCCGTCAAAATCGCCCGTCTTTATGCTTTCCCAGTCTGCGGAGGCGCTGTCCTTGCCGAAATTCTCCAACAGCGAAGCAATGTCTGTCAGGTTAATACTCCCGCTTACGTCTACATCGCCGGCCAAAAGCGCAAACGTTCCCAGCGCTACATCAGCATCCGTGACGGTAACGTTGGAATATATACGGTAAAGATATCCGGGATTGCCAACCGTTACATTATACGTTGCAGGCGAAACCACTATTATGTACTGACCGTCTGAGTCCACCGTTCCGTTCACAGCATCTCCGCCGCTTGCAGGTGTTGCCGATGCTGTCGCCTCGGAAAAATCAGTCTTGCTCATTGTAAATGCGCCTTTGATATTGTAACCTGAAGAATACGAAATAGTTGTAGACCACGGCGCGTCTATTCCGCTGCCCCCGGCATACACAATGTACGTGCCTGTCTGGTCCGCTGCGGCAAGTTCAAATGACAAGCTGCACGCTCCGCTTTCCACATCGCGCTGAGCTATGTACTTGATGTCCTCGCTGGCAAGAGTTGTTAAACTCTTTCCCGAAGGAATGACAATCAGGGTTGCCTGCTGGTCCGTCTCCGGATTCAAATACGCGAGAGAAACAGCCACCGAATTGTCCGTTTGAATCACCGCACTGCTGTTTACATCGTCTACCGCCGCACCGTGCCCAACTGTACATGCCGCAAAAACCGCGGTCAGTGCAAGCGCTGCCGTGAAAATTTTCTTTTGCATCTGCATCTTTTTCTTTTTCAAAGAAGTCCACCTCCAAATTGACGCAAACTTGTGTCGATAGCTTCCGCTAAACATCCATCCTTACTGTTAGTATAAGCCACCATCTCAGACTTGTCAAGTCTTTTGATAAAAAAATTTTTATAAAAACTTCACATTTTTTCAAAGGTGTATGAGAGTGACTCTCCTATGTGTATTGCCACATACTTGCTTCGTTCTCTATATTCAGCCAGCTGCGCTATACTTGTTCCGTCCATCGGCCCAAGAGTTATATAGCGTACGCCGCTGTCCGCGCGGCACTCAGAGGTGTCGCCCGCAGAAATAACTATCGCCAAGTTTCCGCGCCCGGTAACGCCCGAGAGAATGTCTCCGAAAAGCTCTCGCTCGTCTTCCGAAAACGAATACACCGACTCCGGCATCACTACCACCATATCTCCCTGCGAAGTGTTAATTGCATTTATAAACGCCGCCCAGTCCGGTTTTTGACCCATTATTACGAAACGCACAAAGCTCTCGTCAAACACCGAAAATTCTTCGCAGGTTCTGCTTTCTCCCGAAAATGCGGAAGGAAGAGTTTTAGTTGCTATAGTGAGCGCGCCGTTTTGAAGTTTTTTTACGCGCATTGCCTCAAGACACATATTAAGGAAGGTTTTCGGTGCGTCCATATCGCCGATTATGTTTATCGTCTTCGCGCCCGCCTGCCAAAAGTGCATGTCGTCCGCAGCTCTGACGTCTGTCATGCGGCTGTAGCTGCTTTCCGCCGTGTTTACGGCGGCGTATGCCTTCAGCGAGTTGTAGCTTGCGCTGATAACGCCGCCCGTCCCCCCAGTTACAAGACCGGGCGATACGAGCGCGCCGCCTTTTTCAACGGACCAGTCCGCAAAATCGGCGGGAAGCTGCGCCTTGTTGCCGAAAGCGTCAACTGCTGTGAGCGCGAGCGAATGCGTCTCATCTTCTCCGAGGGTAAGCGCATCGGGGTAAATGTGAATCTCGGTTATATCTGTTATTACCTCAAGCTGCACTCTCGCTTCAAGCCCGCTCGCAGACACCGTAACCGTGTGTGTTCCGCCGCTTGCGGGAATGATTTCGTTGCCCGTTATCACCGCATACGGGTCGGAGCAGGAAATTGTCAGCGCCTCCGCCGGTGTTTCAATCGTGTTGCCGTATTCGTCAAAAAGCGCGGCAAATACTTGTGCGCTCGAGCCAAACACAACAGTTTCCTGAGAGAGAGAAATTTCGAGCCCGACAGGTGCGGCGGCAGCGTGCGTGCCGAAAACGCCTATCGAAGTCGATACCGCGCGCAGCGTAGGCATATAGTTACGCACCTCGTGCTCCCCGGTCACTCGGTTTCTCGTCACCATAGTGGTGGAGCCGCCTCCGTCAAGGTTAAGCGCTCGGTACGCGCCCAGCTCTATCATGGTTTCGGCAAGTTCGGTCTGCGTCATTCCCGGCGTTGTGCTCTGGCGGCCATCCACCGTCAGCATTATGACAGTCTCGCCGCTTTCGTCAACGCCAATCGCGGTGCGCTGTGATGTCCCTTTGACTTCGTTTGTAAACGGGGCGACAGCGCCGTTTTCAACAATTACGCTTCCGCCGCCGGTCGCCTCCTGTATCGCGTCCGTATCGGGGGCTATGCGAATATCTATCTCCACCTCGTCGCCGACGGCGAAATTATCAGTTAAAAATCCGTTGATTGCCCTGTTAGTCACCAAGACCATACTTCCTGCGGGAATCTCGAACGCCGCCTGCTCCGTATATATACCCGCCACCTTGCCGTCCGTTATCAGCATTTCCGCCATGTTCCCATGGCTGCCGTACGACATGCCCCACCAGTCGGTGAGCGCAGTAACGCCGCCGGTTTCAACGGGGACCTTATTCAGCGCGTCTATTTGGCAAATGTAGCCCTGCGGGCTTGTCGCCGTGGCAGAGAACGAAAAATAGTCCATTATCACGCCGCCGGTTTCCGTTACGGCAAAAGCGCCCAGGTTAATGTCCGTGGGCGTTGATTTAAACTCCCCATCCTGAAACACCATACCCAGCGGGTATGTCGGGTTTATCAGCGTATTAAAGTAGTCGGCGTTTATCGCGGCGGCGGCGTTTGACTGCTGCGCCATTTTCTTTGTCGTCTCGCGCGTGCCTCCGCCGTTTGAGCTTGTAAGCACACGCAGCGCCACGTTGTCATCGCTCATGTCGGCATATATCACATTGAGCTTCTGCCAGCCGTTCTCCGTCAGGCGCTTTATGCTCTTATGCGTCACGCCGCGGATTACGGCGCTCTCGCTCGTCTTTTCCCAAAGCGCGGCGGCAGCGTTTTGGACTATTAAAAATGTAAGTATAAAACATATGAGTTTTTTCATTACGCACAACTCCTTGCATACCATTATAGCATGTTCGGTGCGGAAAATAAAGTGGCAAATTTTTATCAAAAAAGTATTGACGGGTACAGCCTGTTTTGTTATAATAAATAAAATCTATACTTAGCTTTTAAGAAAGGGTGTGGGGTTCGTGGCAGAGGTTCTTTACGAAGGCCTGACGTTTGACGATGTTTTGCTCATTCCGCAAAAGTCCGATGTCTTGGGCAATCAAGTGGATATAACCACTAAGCTGACTCAAAAAATCTCTCTCAATGTGCCGATTATAAGCTCCGCGATGGATACCGTAACCGAGTCGGCAATGGCTATTGCGGTGGCGCGCGAGGGCGGACTGGGCATCATTCACAAGAACATGTCTATCGACGCACAGGCAACAGAGGTGGACAAGGTAAAGCGGTCTGAACACGGCGTTATCGTGGACCCGTTTTTCTTATCGCCCGACCGCATGGTTTACGAAGCAAACGAGCTGATGGGCAAGTATAAAATCTCCGGCGTACCGATAACGGAAAACGGCAAGCTTGTCGGCATTCTCACGAACAGGGATTTGCGCTTTGAAACGGACTTCAACAAGCCTATTTCTTCCGTTATGACAAAGGACAACCTCATTACCGCGCCCGAAGGGACAACCATGGACGAGGCAAAGGAGATTCTCCGCCGCCACAAAATAGAAAAACTCCCGATTGTTGATGAAAACGGATATCTTAAGGGGCTTATCACGATTAAGGACATTGAGAAAATCGTGCGCTACCCCAACAGCGCGCGCGATGACAACGGCCGCCTGCTTGCGGGCGCCGCAATCGGCATTACCTCGGATGTGCTTGAGCGCGTGAACGCGCTTGTAAGCGCAAAGGTGGACTGCGTGGTTCTTGACAGCGCGCATGGGCACAGCAAGAATGTTTTGAAATATATTGACATGGTTAAAAGCGCGTTCCCGGATTTGCAGCTTATCGCCGGCAATATCGCGACTGCGGAGGGCGCCAAGGCGCTCATAGACGCCGGAGCGGACGCGATAAAGGTGGGCATGGGTCCCGGCTCCATTTGCACCACCCGCGTTGTCGCC
Organism: Clostridia bacterium; assembly: GCA_030527235.1. Taxonomy (GTDB): domain Bacteria; phylum Bacillota; class Clostridia; order UMGS1883; family UMGS1883; genus JAUNBL01. The sequence goes on from JAUNBL010000051.1 coordinate 8,351, forward strand.
GGTATAGGCGTGCCGCAGATTACCGCCATTATGCAGGCGTACGAAGTGGCCAAAACCAAAAACATTCCGATTATTGCGGACGGCGGCGTCAAGTTCAGCGGTGACTTAACCAAGGCGATTGCCGCAGGTGCGGACGTTGTGATGATTGGCTCGCTGCTCGCCGGCTGCGAAGAAAGTCCGGGAGACAGCGAGATTTACCAGGGCCGCCGATTCAAAGTGTACCGCGGCATGGGCTCTATTGCGGCCATGGAGCAGGGCAGCCGTGATCGGTATTTCCAGACAGAGAGCCGCAAGCTTGTTCCGGAAGGTGTCGAAGGCCGCGTGCCGTATAAGGGAAGCGCTTCGGAGACCATATTCCAACTCCTCGGCGGTCTGCGCAGCGGGATGGGCTATTGCGGAACAACATCGATAGAGGACTTAAAGCAAAACGGAAAGTTCGTGCGTATTACGGGCGCGGGTCTCAAAGAGAGCCACCCGCACGATATATTCATTACCAAGGAATCACCGAATTACAGCACTAACATACAATACTGACGGGGAGATTGCAAGATGGATAAAGAGCTTGTTTTGACTAAAATGACGGACGTTGGCGTTGTCGCAGTTGTCCGGGCTGAGAGCGGCGAGAAGGCGAAACGCATAGCCGACGCGTGCTTGAATGGCGGAGTAAGCGCGATAGAGCTCACGTTTACCGTGCCTATGGCGCACAATGTGATAGAGGAGCTGTCCGCCGAATACGCTTCCGGCGAGCTTGTTCTCGGCGCAGGAACCGTGCTTGACAGCGAGACCGCAAGGATTGCTATTCTCTCCGGCGCACAGTACATAGTAAGCCCGTATTTTGACGAGGACACTGTAAGGCTGTGCAACCGCTACCGGGTTCCGTGTATGCCGGGGGCTATGACGATTAAAGAGGTTGTCGCCGCGATGGAAAGCGGCGCGGACATTGTAAAGGTATTTCCCGGCGAGGTGTTCGGACCCAAGATAATTAAGGCGATAAAAGGGCCGCTTCCCCACGCAAAGCTTATGCCCACCGGCGGAGTAGACACCGAAAACGCCGGCGAATGGATAAAGGCGGGCGCCGCGGCCATTGGCGTAGGCGGCGCGCTCACCGCAGGCGCGAAAACCGGAGATTATGCCTCCGTGACCGCCAAAGCCAAGGAATTTGTTGCCGCTGTACGCGAGGCAAGAGCGAAATAATTGAGAAGGGCCTGCCTTGACGCAGGTTCTTTTTGTGAAAGGATGATTGCAGATGAAGCTTTTAATTGTCCGCCATGCAGAGCCGGACTACGCGCTTGACTCACTTACACAAAAGGGCTTTCGTGAAGCGCAGCTGCTTGCGGACCGCCTATCGCGCGTTGAGGCCGAAAGTTTTTTTGTTTCGCCCCTGGGCCGTGCGCAGCGGACTGCAGAGGCTACTCTTTCACGCATCGGGCGCACCGCACAAGTGTGTGACTGGCTCCAGGAGTTTCCGGGAAGGGTTACAAACGAGCGCGGGGACTCTGTCATCCCATGGGACTTTATGCCCGCAGACTGGACAAAGCGCGCCGAGCTTTTTGACAAGGACAACTGGTACAACGAGCCGAGAATGGCGGCGGGAAACGTACGCGAAAAATATTTCGACATTGCGCGCGGGATAGATTCTGTTTTGGAAGGATATGGCTACACGCGCGACGGCATGATGTACCGCACGAAAAAGGGTCGGGATGACACGCTCGTGTTTTTCTGTCATTTGGGGTCGGGGTTTTCCATCCTCTCGCATTTGCTGGGCATTTCGGCGTCTGTGCTGTGGCAGGGGTTCTTTGTTGCCCCGTCATCCATAACCACCGTTACGAGCGAAGAGCGCATAGGCGGAGAGGTTTTCTGGCGCGTAGTTGCGCTCGGAGACACCGCGCATTTGTATGCGGCGGGCGAGCCGTGGTCGCGTTCGGGACTGTTTGAGGAATTCAGATGAAAATGTATGTGATACAATGATATGACCCAAAAAGAATAGAAGCTGAACGTCCAA
>JAUNBL010000094.1 GCA_030527235.1 Clostridia bacterium
ACGACATCTCGCAAAAGATAAATCAAGCCCCGATCATTGAGCAGCTCGTAAAAATCACGATGCCTCTCAAAATGTGTAAATATGGTTCTGATTTGCTCGTTTAGCGGGATTCCCTCGCTTTTGGCGTATTCGCTGACCCATTCGTCAAGAATTTGCCTGAGATAAGCTTTCAGAATGTCCTCCTTGTTTTCGTAGTTTCGATAAAATGACGCTCTGCCGACCTGAGCTTTATCGCACAGCTCGCTTATTGAAATATCGTCTATTTGTTTTTCGGCAAGCAAAGCAAGTAACGCAGCCCTGATGTGTTCGACCACATATGCGTTGCGCCCCTCATTGCTCATCGGTGATACATTTTGCCCGGATTGTTTCATTTTCTTTGCTCCTCTTGACAGCTTGAAAAACGATGATATAATTGTATTGTCGATACAGATGTTGCACCAATAGTATAGCGTATCTGAGGCGCAATGTCAAGAGAGAGGAAAAGAAAAATGACGCTCACACAAAAACGAATCATCATTTTGCTTGTAATCATAGTCGTTGCCGCCATTTTAGGTCGGCTGGCTGTTCGTGCGGCAATCAATCTTATGGTTGGCGGCACATTGTTCGGAGGCAACTTCCTATGAGAAAAGAAAAAGTGAAAGGAAAACACAGGGTGCTTTGGGGCTTTATCTATGTTGGTGCGTTCCTGCTTGTATTTGCTGTTTCGGCAGTCATCAAAATGACAGCCGACCCGTTACACGGAGAATACAGCGTAGACTGGAGCAATTCGGTCGGTTTGACCTACACGGATATTCCCTATGGTGAAGCAGAGTCCAACAAATTTGATTTGTATGTTCCGGCTGACAGCTCTAAGGAAAGCTATGGACTTGTGGTTTATCTCCATGCAGGCGGTTTTACTTCCGGCGATAAATCCGATGACGCTGAAATGCTCCGGTGGCTATGCTCCAAGGGCTATGTTGCGGCAGGAATCAACTATACTCTGCGTGATGACGCTCACCCGGAGGCAAGCGTTTACTCACAGTCAATGGAAATTAAAGAGAGTATTCCGTATGTCATAGCCGAAGCGGAGAAATTGGGCTATACGATTGACGAAATGGCGATTTCCGGCGGCTCGGCAGGCGGCTGTCTTGCCCTGCTGTATGCCTATCGGGACGGCGATACCTCACCTGTACCCGTGAAAATGGTCTTTGAAGCGGTCGGACCGTCCAGCTTCTACCCGGAGGACTGGGCAAGCTATGGTTTTGACCAGGAAGAAAACGCAGAGAATGCCGCTGCACTGTTCAGTGTAATGCGCGGGGAAACCATTACCGCAGACCTGTTCGGAACGTCAGGATACGATGAAGCAATGAAGGAAATCTCCGCATTGCTCTGGGTGAATGAGGATACCGTTCCCACTCTGATGGCATATGGCACATACGATATATTTCAGCCGTATCTCGGCTCTGTCCGTCTGGACAAAGCACTGACGGAAAACAATGTTCCCCACGATTATATTGTGTTTGAACATTCCGGTCACGCTTTGCAGAACGACAACGACAAGTACGCCGAGTATATGCAGAAAATCGTTGAATATCTTGACACCTATATGCCTGTCGAGGATTAAAGAAAGAGGATGGATAATGAAAAAAGTGATAAAAATTGTTTTGATTGTCATTGTGATATTGGCTGTTGTCGGCGTTGGCGGTTGTGCGATCATCCTGCACATTGTAAACGACAGAAATGAGAATTACTACAAGTATGCCAATCCGCAAGGAGAGATTGAAACGAAATATACGCCCCTCGG
>JAUNBL010000095.1 GCA_030527235.1 Clostridia bacterium
ATGTACTCATAGGCCCCAATGTGAGTATGTATACCGTCAACCATGCCATCGACCCAGCGGAACGGGCGCAGGGAATCTGCATCAATAAACCCATTCATATTGGAGATCGAGTGTGGATTAGTGGTGATGTTGTTATCACGGCGGGAGTGAGTATTGGCAACGATTCTGTGATTGGCGCAGGGAGTGTGGTAACAAAGGATATTCCGGCAGGCGTTATTGCCGCCGGCAATCCATGCAAGGTCATTCGAGCAATTCGAGAAGCCGATAAACTCTTTCGCCAACAGTCAGAGAGCTGCTGATAGCAACGACATGAGGAGGTTACTAATGAAAAAAGCGATGCTGCTCTTGGTACTCTTTCTCTGCTTGGTGTTTTCTGGATGCACGACAGAAGTTACAGATCCTCCGGCAGATACGGACATACCCACGACTGATAATTCGCAAGCTGAACTCGATGCAGAGGCACCGATGATACCCGAAAACACCGAAAGCTCATTGACCTCAGAAAGTCAGCTTGTTGTAATGCTCAATTTCACTCGCGCCGGAACAATGGCCTCAAACCAGTACGCTGTATGGATTGAAGATGCAGACGGCGCGCTGGTAAAAACACTTTATGTGTCGAGCTTTACCGCAGACGGAGGATATGCCCGCCGTGCGGAAAGTTTGCCCACTTGGGTTTCCAAAGCAAATCCGGCAGAAATGGAGGCCGCCGCAGTTGACGCGGTAACAAGTGCCACGCCGCAAAGCGGCTTGCAGAGCCATAGCTGGGATGGTACAAATGAAAACGGCGACGCAATGCCGTCAGGCGAGTATCATGTTTTCGTGGAAGGCACTTTGTATTGGACAAGCTCCGTCCTCTATTCAGGCAGCTTTGAATGGGGCGGCGATACAGCTACCGTTGAAATGACGCCCGTTTATACCGAGGAAGATAACGAAACAAACAAAGACATGATTACACAAGTGTCTGCGGAATATTTAGCATAAAAGCAAGGCGGTATGTGTATGAAACGCTGGATTACCTCGTGCGAGGAATTGGAACATATGGTATTGGAGTTTGGCTTTTTGCCGTTTTTTCGCAATGAGATTCCCGGATTTTCCGTCGAGGATTATACCCCGCCGGAACTGTGGTTTTCCGATACCGAAGACGGTCCGTGGGAATGGAAAGGTCCCGTTGCAAGAGGCGGAACCTGTGTTTACGGAAAATTGTTCCGCAAGAAAGCGGGCTTTATAAGTCTTGATTGGTTTCCCGATTTCGCAAATTACCGCCGTGACGGATATGATTTCGACGCCAGATGCGATGACGGACTTGTATTTTATAAAGACAAGTATCTTTATGAAACGATTGCAGAAAGTGGTTCGATACTCACAGGGGATATGAAAGCAAAATGCAACTACGGAAAAGACGGTAACAAGGGATTCGATACGGTGATTACAAGGCTGCAAATGCAAACATATATCAACATTGCTGATTTTGATTATATGACCGATAAAAACGGAAAACAATACGGATGGGGCGTTGCCCGTTATACCACGCCCGAGGTGCAATACGGCTATGAGATAGTCACTTCCGCTTACAGCCGTTCTCCCGAAGAATCAAGGAAGCGAATGTTGAACTATTTAGAAAAACTTCTGCCGCAGGCAAAGGAAGAACAGATACGGAGGTTACTTGGCTGATGACTGAACTTGAAAAACTTGACGCAGGACTTGAATTTTGTGTACTGGATAAGGAAGTGGACGCACGAAAAAAACGGGCGGCTACGCT
>JAUNBL010000052.1 GCA_030527235.1 Clostridia bacterium
CATATCCCTTTTGTGCCTTGTAGCGCAGCGGAAAGGAATGGTCATAAAAATGAAATTCTACTGCCAAAAAGATGAACTTCAAAAAGCGATAAACATAGCCTCACGAGCTGTAGCGACAAAAGCTGCAAGTCCTTATTTCGAGGGAATCCTGCTGGAAGCCCGAGAAAGGGTCCTTTATCTCACAGGAAATGACCTTACTGTTTCTGTAAAAACAAGTATAGAGGCAAATGTGGCAATCGAAGGGTCTCTTGTTTTGAATGCAAAAATGTTTTCTGACATAATAGGCAAACTACCTGATGACGTAGTGGAAATAAAAAACGAAAATGACCTTACTGTTTACATAAGCTGCCTTAATTCCGATTACAAAATTGTTGGTTTGGGAGCCGATGAATTTCCGCAGATAGAGACTATCGAAAGAGATGTTGAAATAGACATTGAAGAAAGTTTACTGAAAGATATGATAGCGAAAACTCAGTACGCTGTTTCTCAAAACAGAGAAAAGATAACATTAAATGGGACTCTTTTTGATATAGCTTCCGATTGTCTTACTCTTGTCGCTGTGGATGGATTCAGGATGGCTATTAGAAACGAAAACGCAGCTGCGGCAAAAGAAGGCAAGTATATAATTCCTGCAAGGGCGGGAAATGAAATTGTAAAGATTTTAAGCGACTCGGACGAAGATAAAAAAATACATCTTTCTTTCGGAAAGAAAACAGCGGCTTTTGAAAACGAAAAGTTTATTATGGTGACAAGGCTAATAGACGGAGAGTTCTTTGCTTATCGTCAGATAATTCCGGACGAATTCAAAATAAATATTCCTGTTGACTGCGAAGAGCTTTTGGCTACAATTATGCGCTGTGAGCCTGTTATAGAGGATGTTTCCAAAAGTCCTATAAAAATAACTCTTACAGATGGAGGGATAAAGGTTCGCTGTGAGACAACGCGCGGACAAGTAAATGACTTTCTAAAGTGTGGTTATGATGGAGAAGAAATGGAAATAGGATTTAATTATCATTATCTTTGCGATGCTCTTTCCCGCTGTAAGGGAGAAAATATAATTTTAAGAATAAATTCACCTTTTAACCCTTTGATTATAAACTCGGATGAGAACCCGTCTTTCTTGTTTATGGTTCTTCCTGTAAGGCTTTAATTATGGCAAAGAAAGTATATATATCAGGAGAGTATATAAAGCTTGACTGCGCCGTGAAATTTTGCGGAGAAAGCGTCACGGGGAGCGAAGCTAAAGCCATTATAGCCCACGGTGGCGTAACTGTTAACGGAGAAACAGAGTTTCGCCGCGGAAAAAAGCTTTACAATGGAGATGTCTTTTGCGTTAACGGCAACGAATATGAAATTTTTCCGAGGTGATAGAAACGCTTATAAAAAATGCCGAAATTGAGAATTTCAGAAACTATGAAAAATCGGAAATTTCTTTTTTCGATGGTGTTAATATTATTTACGGTCAAAACGCAGCAGGCAAAACAAATATCATAGAAGCTCTCTACTTTTTTTCACAAGGGAGAAGTTTTCGCTCTTCAATCTCGGAAGTTATTCGTCATGGACACGAAACCGCAAAAATAGGAGTTTCTTTTTCCTCAGCCGGAAGAGATATGGACAGCAGAATAATTTTTGAAAAAGGAAAGAAAAGAAGCATAGAGCTAAATGGCGTGTTGATAAATAAAACCAGCCGTCTTTTGGGGAATCTGATTTGCGTGCTTTTTACTCCGGATGAGATGGAGCTTATAAAAAGCGGTCCGGAAAAAAGACGCCGTTTTGCTGATAGCGCAGTTATTCCTCTGAAACCCACATATGTATCGCTGTTAAATTCTTATAATAGTATATTAAACCAAAAAACAGCACTTTTACGAAGAGGAAAATATGAAACGCTTGATGCGTGGAACGAGAAGCAATCCGAAACGGGAAGTAGAATAATACACATAAGAAAATCATATATGGAAAAGCTGTGCGCCGAAGCCGGAAAAATACACTTTGAGTTTTCGGACGGAGCTGAAAGGCTGGAGGGAAGGTATGTCTCGTCTGTGACAGTAAAAGAGACGGTCGTACAAACACAAGAAGAATTTTACAAAAAACTTTACGAAGCAAAGGACAGAGAAATTGCGCTTTGTATGCCGCTTGTCGGTCCGCAGAGAGATGACTTTCAGTTTAAGATAAATTCTTTTTCCGCTCGCGCGTTCTCTTCTCAAGGGCAGCAAAGAAGCGTTTGTTTAAGTCTGAAAACCGCTCAAGCGGAAATAATTAAAGAAAAAACAGGGCAATACCCTGTACTGCTGCTTGACGATGTTATGAGTGAACTTGATAAAGCGCGACGGGAATTTCTTGTAAAAAAGCTTTACGGAAAGCAGGTTATAATAACTTGCACAGATGTAAACGGCGCGCACATAAAAGATGCGCAAAAACTCATTTTCGTTGAAAAAGGGAGGATATACGAGTAATGTATGTACATCTCGGCGGCGAAAAAATTGTAAACGGAAAAGAAATAGTGGCGATTTTAGATTTTGAAAAAACGACGACAAGCAAAACTACGCGGGAATTTTTGAAGAACGCGGAAAAGAAGGGTCGTGTCCGCAACGTAAGCTCTGATTTGCCAAAGTCGTATGTCATAACGAAAGAGTGCGTTTATATCTCGCAAATATCTCCTGCCACGCTGCTTAAGCGAAACGAAAGGAATGGGTAAAAATATGGAAGAAAAAATAACCGCGAAATATGACGAAAGTCAGATACAGGTGCTTGAAGGCCTGGAAGCTGTGAGGAAACGACCCGGAATGTATATAGGGTCTACCGGAGAAAACGGGCTGCATCATCTTGTTTATGAGATTGTGGACAATTCCATCGATGAGGCTCTCGCGGGCTATTGCACACATATTGAAATAGAAATAGGCGAGGATAACACCATAACGGTGTTTGATAACGGGCGCGGTATACCGACAGGAAAGCACCCCAAAATGGGCATATGCACAGTAGAGGTTGTATTTACGGTGCTCCATGCAGGCGGAAAATTCGGGGGCAGCGGATATAAAGTCTCCGGAGGTCTTCACGGTGTGGGCGCAAGCGTCGTGAATGCGCTGTCCAAGAAGCTTGAGGTTTGGGTGCGCGACGGAGAAAAGGTCCATTACCAGGAATACCACCGTGGCGCTGCCGACAGTCCGATGAAGATAATAGGAGATACGACAGAGACAGGCACCAAGATAAAATTTACGCCGGACGATGAAATTTTTGAAACAACGGTATTTGACTATGATGTGTTGCTTCGCCGCATGCGCGAGCAGGCGTTTTTGAACAAGGGACTTCGCATAACGCTTACCGATAAACGCGGCGACGGCCGCAGCGAAAGCATGATGTACGAGGGCGGAATAAAGTCTTTTGTGGAATACCTCAACCGCAATAAGGAACCGCTGCATCCGCAGGTTATTTATTTTGAAAGCGACAAAAAAGGCATCAACGTAGAAGTCGCGATGCAGTATAACAACGACTACAACGAAAATATAGTGAGTTTTGCAAATAACATTCATACAACTGAGGGCGGATACCATGAGACAGGGTTTAAGAACGCGCTTACGAAAATAATTAACGATTATGCAAGAAAATACAACTTGCTTAAGGAGTCTGAAAAGAACCTCGGAGGCGAAGATGCGAGAGAGGGCTTGACGGCGGTAATAAGCGTAAAAATTCAAGACGCTCAGTTTGAAGGGCAGACCAAGACAAAGCTTGGAAATATAGAGGTAAGGACGGTTGTGGAAACGGCGCTTATCGAAGCGCTGGGGTCCTACCTGGAGGAAAACCCATCGGTTGCCAGAGCCATCATTGATAAAGCGATGACGGCGAACCGCGCCAGAGAAGCGGCGCGCAAAGCCAGAGAACTGACGAGGCGGAAAAGCGCGCTGGAAGGGACATCTCTTCCCGGCAAGCTTACTGACTGCATAGAAAAAGGCGTGGAGCGCACCGAGATATACATTGTGGAGGGAGACAGTGCGGGAGGCAGTGCAAAACAGGGGAGAGACCCTGCGTTTCAGGCGATACTTCCGCTATGGGGCAAGATGCTCAACGTTGAGAAGTCGCGGGTGGACAAGGTTTACGGAAACGATAAGCTGATGCCTGTAATAACAGCGCTGGGCGCAGGCATAGGCGAAGATTTTGATACGCAGAAGCTCCGCTATGGAAAGATAATTATAATGGCGGATGCCGATGTAGACGGCAGCCATATCAGAACGCTTTTGCTGACATTCTTTTTCCGCTTTATGCGCCCGCTCATAGAAGAAGGTCATGTATATCTTGCGCAGCCGCCGCTGTACAAGGTTTCCCGCGGGAAAACCGAAATGTACGCCTATAACGACAATGAAATGGAAAAGGTCATGGCGGAAATGAAGGAAAAGTTCGGCGAGGATGCAAAGTTCGATATTCAGCGCTATAAGGGCCTGGGCGAAATGGACCCTGAGCAGCTTTGGGAGACGACAATGAACCCCGAAACCCGTGTAATGCTGAGAGTACAGCTGGAGGACGCCGTAGCTGCGGATGAAATTTTTACGATTTTGATGGGCGATAAGGTGGAACCGCGGCGTGAGTTTATAGAGCAAAACGCGAAGTATGTTAAAAATCTTGATATTTAAGGAGGTAGTAAAAAATGGACGAGAATGAAATCCGCCCGGCGGAGAATGTTATAGACGTCGAATTGGTCAATGAGATGAAAACCTCCTATATAGACTATTCAATGAGCGTTATCGTTTCTCGCGCGCTTCCCGATGTGCGAGACGGACTAAAGCCTATACACAGGCGAATACTTTACACTATGTACCAGGCGGGGTACACTCCTGATAAGCCGCATAAAAAGTGCGCCGCCACCGTGGGTGACGTTATGGGTAAGTATCATCCTCACGGCGATGCGGCAGTGTATGACTCGCTTGTGAGAATGGCGCAGGATTTCTCGCTGCGTTACCCGATGATTGACGGACACGGGAACTTCGGAAGCGTGGATGGAGACCCTCCGGCCGCACAGCGTTATACCGAAGCGAGGATGAGCAGGATTTCTCTCACTGCGCTCGACGGAATAGAAAAAGAGACGGTGGATTTTTCGCCCAATTATGACGGAAGCCTGTTGGAGCCGATGGTTCTGCCGTCACGCCTGCCGCAGCTTCTTATAAACGGCAGCAGCGGTATTGCCGTTGGCATGGCGACAAATATTCCGCCGCATAACTTGTGCAATGTGGTGGATAGCATAGTTGCGCTTATAGAAAACCCTGACATAGAGATTGATGAGCTTATGGGACACATAAAAGGTCCGGATTTCCCGACGTACGGGCTTATTATGGGTCGAAGCGGAATTCGCGCCATGTACCATACGGGGCGCGGAAAAATTCTTATGCGCGCAAAAGCGGAAATAGAGGGCGAAGAGGGATCAAAACAAAAAATTATAGTGACGGAGCTTCCGTATCAGGTAAACAAAAAGCGCCTAATTGAAAAAATTGCGGAACTGGTAAACGATAAGCGCATAGAAGGTATCAGCGCGCTGCGCGACGAATCAAGCCGCCTGGGCATGAGAATAGTCATTGAAACAAAACGCGATGCAAGTGCGACAATCGTGTTGAACCATCTGTATAAAAACACGCAGATGCAGGAAACCTTCGGCGCGATAATGCTTGCACTGGTGGACGGACAGCCCAAAGTTTTGAATCTAAAAGAAATTTTAGAGAACTACCTGCATTTCCAAAAGGACGTTGTTATAAGGAGTACCCGCTTTGATTTGGCGAAAGCTCAGGCACGGGCGCATATTGTCGAAGGGCTTCTTATTGCAATTGACAACATCGATGCAGTGATAAAAACAATCCGTGAAAGCTATGACGACGCCAAAGAAAATTTGATGAAAAAGTTTAACCTCTCAGACAAGCAAGCGCAAGCCATTTTGGATATGCGTCTGGCAAGGCTGCAAGGCCTGGAAAAGGAGAAGCTTAACGGCGAGTACGGAGACCTTATGGAGAAAATCAAATACTATAATCAAGTTCTCTCCGAAGATGCGCTTGTAAACCAGATAATAAAAGAAGACCTGTTAAACATCCGCGACAAATACGGCGATGAAAGACGCACGGAAATCACAAACGTGATTGATGAAATAGACATAGAGGACCTTATCGAGGAAGAGGAAAACGTGATAACGCTGACGCATTTCGGATATGTAAAACGCATGCCGACTGACACGTATCGCAGCCAGCACCGTGGCGGAAGAGGCATTGTGGGTCTTCAGACGCGCGAGGAGGATTTTGTGGAGACAATGATAGTTTCCTCGACGCACGCGTATGTGATGTTCTTCACAAACCGCGGCCGAATGTATCGGCTCAAGGCGTACCAGCTTCCGGAAGCGGGCAGGCAGGCAAGAGGAACCGCAATTATAAACCTGCTGCCGCTTGAGGAGGGCGAAAAGGTGTCCGCAGTTATCGCCGTGCGCGATTTTGACGAGGGCAAATACATGCTTATGGCAACGCGCAACGGAGTTATTAAAAAGACGCCGCTTATGGCATACAACACATCCCGCAAAGGCGGACTTATCGCCATCTCGCTTGACGAGGGCGACGAGCTTATCCGTGTTAAAATGACCGATGGCACGAAAGAAGTTATCATCGGAACACATAATGGTATGGCGATTCGATTCAATGAGAAAGACGTCAGAACAACGGGAAGGAACTCCCGCGGAGTAAAAGCCATAACGCTTCGCGATGAGGACTATGTCATAGGAATGAGCGTCCCGAGAGAGGGAACAGACCTTTTGGTGGTCACAGAGAAAGGCTTTGGTAAACGGACGAGCCTTGACGCGTACAGAATACAGTCGCGCGGAGGATTAGGTCTTAAGACATATAAGATTTCCGAAAAGACGGGTAAAATCGTTGGCATTTACGCCGTGACGGACGAGGACGACATAATTCTTATTACAAGCGAAGGCGTTATTATCCGTACGGCCGCAGCGGAAATCCGCGAGATAGGCAGAGCCACGGCAGGTGTGCGGATTATGCGTCTTGCGGAGGATGTGCAAGTGGTCGCTATTGCGAGAACAGAGCATGAGGAGGACGATGAGGCGCCGACTCAAGAATAAATCGACAAACAAAAAAGGCTCGAGTTTGTAATGCTCGAGCCTTTTTGCGTCATGCCGCGTCCTCGTATTCCTTGTTATAAACTGCGAAATCCTCCCACGAAACATAGTCCTCATTGCCGCGCCGGTCGGGGATGCTGTAGTTTTGCTTGAGGAATGAGGAGAGGTGCGTGGTAACCTTCCTTTGGCCGCTGCGGTTTAGGTGGTTATGGTCAACCATATCGGTCGCAAAGTCAAATCCGATTTCATCATAAAGCAGATTATAGTTTATGTACGGCACCGAGTACTCTTTTGCGAGCTCTGCCACCGAGTTATACTTTTTTGCGCTCAGCTCGTCAGGCAGCACGTAAGGAGTGGTTATAAGCACGATATCAATGTTCTCCTCACGGCAGCGCTCTATAATTTTGATGAGGTACTCTTGCTGTTTTTCAAAAATCGGAGCCGTGTCGGTAATATAGGAGGAATCCCACCCGTTTTCCTGCAAAACGCAGTTATCTTTCGTATAGGTGTGCTTGTGAAGCATATGGTCGCGCTTATAAAAAGGATTTACCTGGTGAAAAGAGTCTTCGTTTAACAGCTCGTAATTGAAATGATATGACCAAATACCGCCGGAAATCAAATCAAAGCGCTGCTCCGGAGGCGCGCTCACGGCAATAGCCTCAAGCTTGTCTTGTGAAAACCGCATCCCAAAAATATTTTTGAGCGAGATACGATACTGCTCGTATTCAAGGTTAAATGTCGCCGCCATCGTGTCAAGCACGATGATGCGGGGGGACTGCGTTTTTAATCCTTCGTTTATATAGTAATAGCTGTTCCAGAACGGCTGCGTGCTGCCCCAGAGAGAGTAGGCGGCAATGCCGTAATCTTTGTACATGAGCGCGGCGTTGAGATTGATTCCGGAATGGCTGCTGCCTACAAGAAAAACGTCGATAAGGTCTTTCGGGTAATGATACAAATCCTGCAGCGGCAGCACCCCGTCATTCCCGCAGGGCGCAAGCAGCGCGCTGGCAAACCAAAAAAGAAGCGCAGCAATCAAAACGAAAGCGATAATGGAAACTCTGCGAGACATCGGAACACCCCCCTAAAACTGGAAATAGATAAACTGACTTGCGTCGTATATAGGTCCGTAGACTCCAAAAATAAGGATAATCATCGTGCATAAGTACACACATGTAAGCTGTCCGAAAACGCTAAGTGCGTTGTAGCGCTTCACCAAGTCTTTTCGCGCGCGCAGGAATGACACAGTGAAAAGCGCCGCCACCGAAATCAGAGCGATGGCGCACTGCAAATAGGACATGGCGAGCCATTCGTTGGGAAGCTTGGGCAGCGCAAACAGCATTTTCCGTAGCGCAAGTATCGCGTCTGAAAGAGTGTTAGCGCGGAAGAACACCCACCCGAAGCAAACGAGGGCAAAAGTGAACAGCGTCTCCCAGGCAATGTTTATCGCCGAATCTTTTCTTATGTGCAGCATCGCCCGCACCTTGTCTCTCGCGCCGCGCGTCAGGTTGCCTGCAATCTGAAACAGGCCGTGTAAAGCGCCCCATACGATGAACGTCATATTTGCGCCGTGCCAGAGTCCGCTTACGAGGAACACAATCATTACATTGCGGAAAGTTTTAAGCTTGCCGCGTCTGCTCCCTCCGAGCGGGAAGTACAAATAATCCCGAAACCATGTTGAGAGAGAAATGTGCCACCTACGCCAAAACTCAGAAATGGAGCGCGCAAAGTACGGTGAATTAAAGTTCCGCATAAGGTCGATATTCATAATTTTCGCCGCGCCGCGGGCAATATCCGAATAGCTGGCGAAATCGCAGTAAATCTGCACTGCGAAAAGCACGGTTGCCATGGCAATGAACAGCCCGCTGTGCTCGGAGAGGTTGTTATATACATCGTTGACCAAAATCGCCACACGGTCGGCAATCAGGAGCTTCTGGAAAAACCCCCAGAGCATCAGCAGCAGCCCGTGCTTAAAATTTCCAAAGTTAAACACGGCGCGGTTGGGAATATCGTTAAGCTGCCCAAGCAGCTTGTATGACCGCTCAATAGGTCCGGCAACGAGCTGAGGAAAGAACGACACGAACAGAGCGTAGCGGATGAAGTTTTTTTCCGGGGCGATATTTCCGCGATAAACATCCATCGTGTACCCAAGCGCTTGAAATGTATAAAAAGAAATCCCTACGGGAAGCAGAACGTCAAAATTGTTTTCGATAAGCGCTATGTTGAACTGCGATAAAACCGCGTTTGCGGTTTCGAGGAAAAACCCGTAATATTTGAACATAATCAAAACCGCGAGATTCAGGACGAAAGAACCCGCGAGGAAGAGCCGCTTATATTTCGTTTTCTCCAAGAGGCGCGCGCACAGATACGTCACAAACGTAGAAAACAGCATGAGCAGCGCGTACTTGGGATTCCAGCACATATAAAAGTAGTAGCTCGCGGCAAGCAGGAAAAGCTGCTTAAATCTTTTAGGAATCCAAAAATACCCTAAAAGCACGATGGGAAAAAAGATTAAAAAGGAAAGAGAATTAAAAAGCATAAAAGACTCCTTAAAATCTAAAGATACGTCAAACCGTCAAAATCATCAAACCGTCAAAACAATCAAAAGTATTATATAGCGGCAAACGGGAAAAAGCAACACCTTTTCATCTGAATTCCTCAAACAGTCTCTGCGGTTGTCAATGATGTGACCCAAAAAAAGTTTGAGCGTTTGCGATAAAGG
>JAUNBL010000096.1 GCA_030527235.1 Clostridia bacterium
ATTCTTCCAGTATTCCAGCAACTCGGGATCCATGGGATCGGTGTACACGATAATGGGATATAGCGTCTCCATCATCGCCTCGCCATTTGCAGAATCAATCATTGCATCGACATCAAAACCGAGATCCTGGTTTCCGACGTATTCAAAAACCTCGTACATGTTGTTAAACGTGGAACCTTCGGCAAGATACTCCGAAACTCCGAAGTCCTGCGTCCACAAATCCTTATTCTCGTAGTCATAGGCAAGGGCGCCGACGCTTGAAAAGACAAGCATTACGGCTAAAATCCACGCGGTCAGGGTCTTCATAGGGCAATACCTCCTGTTTTTAATACCTTGTTATTTTTCAAATAGTGGCGCCGCAAATGCAAATCTCCTTTCCCGGCAAAACTCATCTTATCGATTGAACCCAGCGCGCCATAAAACAATTTACATTTCAAAATAGGTTTTACCTGAAGATACTCGTTTCAGTTTTATGCTCATGGCGAGAATTTTGGCCTCTTTAGGCGATAATCACCGTTATGACCGTTTTATGTGGTTTGAAACGTTTCAGATTTTGTGTGAACGACATTCACTCGTTTCGCTTTTAAGCACTATCTGCGTTACTCTATATTCCCAGTTTTGCTTATGCTTTGCGCATCTATATTTTAACTCCATCTGAAACGTTTCAGATTTTGAGTGAATAAAAACTTCTTTTTAAAAACCAATATGATTAAAACCAGTGCGAATCAGTGCCTTGATTATATCACCGACATGTGATATAATGCTAGTACTTATTTGTCTATTACTAGCATTATTTGAACAAAGGTGGATTCAAATGACGTCTGCTTCGGACTCAATCGACTCAATCCTCGATGATTTATCGCATATCGCGGGATGCGGGGCGTGCTTCGTTGACTGCCTCGGAAAAAGGATGGCCGGATCCAGGCGGCGGCCGACAGGTCGAATGTGTTCTGTCTGCCCCGCCGGGTTAAGCGCCGATTGCGCGTACCTCTCGGCGTTCAGGGGGAAAGACGAGGAACGATTCATATACGCGGACGTATACTCCTCCGGCGTTTTGGCCGGGCGGATCGCGCTTGGGCGCATGGACGACATGGGCGAGAGAAATGGCGCGGCACTGGACACGCTTGCGCAGGCGTTTGCATGTCTTATAGAAAAACGAGGTCTCGCCCGCCACAAAAGCGAACTGTTTGCGGAACTTTCGCGCTATATAGACGATCACCTGTCGGATGACTTATCGGCGCAGTCGCTCATTTCAACGTTCTACTTTTCGCAAAGCGTTTTGTCTAAAACCGTAAAGCGCGAAAGCGGTATGCCTTTGCGAATGTACATACAATCCCGAAGGTTGGAAGCGGCGCGGGTTTTGCTCATGGGCAATTCGATGCCGGTCATGCAGGCGGCCGTTCAATGCGGAATAAGTGATTTTAACTATTTCTCACGGATATTCAAACGCCGGTTCGGCATATCACCGAGCGAGCTAAAAGCCATGGCGCGGCGCGACTTTCATTAGACGCGCGTTCATATCCAAAGCTTAAGATGCCGCAAAGCGCGTAGGCCGGTTTTTTCATTATATTTGTTGAGAGTCGCGGTTTATGTTTTCCCAAACTCCCATTTAGTGCTAGTATTGAACTGATTGGTGCTAGCATTTATCATATGTTGGTGATATAATCAACGAAAAGATGATTTGAAACGTTTTAGTATTATGATTAATGACTAGCTTTCATCGTT
>JAUNBL010000097.1 GCA_030527235.1 Clostridia bacterium
TCGGCAATGATTTTATGCGGATATCCAAATCGGTACTGGTCAATCTGAAATACCTTGATTGCGTCGAGCCGTCTTTCGGGGGAATTATGCTGCTTGTCCTGAAAAATGGCTGTAAGGACTATATCTCACGAAAGTATCTGCCGGCTTTCAAAAAATACCTTGGCATGTAGGGAGGTCGCGTCAAATGAAAAAGGTACTGAAAAGAATTGCGTTCGGGATATTGATCGGCTGCTTTATATTTGTGGCCAGGCTGTTTATCGATTTTGCTTTCGCAGGCGGGGCAAATGCTTACGTCGGCCAAATCACGGGCGAAGAATTATTGTGGAACGCAATATATTCAATTATCATAGCGCTTGGCTTTTCCGTTCCCTCTTTGATTTATGAAGAGAGGAATCTTTCCTATGGCTTCGAAGTGATTATCACCATGGCGATAGGAACGCTTGTGTTCATAATTACCGCTTTCTTTGCGGGGTGGTTTAAAATCGGTATTGGATCCGTAGTCATTGGTGCTTTGATAAATATCGGTATAGCGGCAATTGTGTTGGCGATCCTTAGGCTCGTTTATAAGCTGCAAGCCAATAAAATCAACAGAAAAATCAGAGAAAAGCAAGACGATTAGCAGTTGATAGTGCGCAGACAGGTGGTGGTAATATGAAAAGTTTTGAATGGGTTTTATGCCTGCGTTTGTCCGCAAAAGCCTTTGGCATCTACTTTTGGGCGCATCCAGCAGAGCGAGGACGGCGGCAAGATTTCAGACGAGCGTTTCATGGAGCTTTCGGCGGGCTGCGAAGCCGAGCAAAAGAAACTGAAAGACTGGGCCGCAGCTTCGTCTGCTTTGAAAACGCCCCGGCCATCTACGGCCCCGCCGTCCGGCGCATCGAGCAGGCGCGGCTGGCCGTGGCCGGAGGCGGGAAAGGAGAATGATCAGTACATCGAAAATGCACATTTGAGATCGTGCATAAAACCCCCTTGCGTTTTGCACATAATTCTGCTATAATTATGTGCAAAGAAAGGAGGCGACACTATGCCACAGATCAGACCGATCACAGACCTGCGGAACACCAACGAGATCTCTGACGCCTGCCATGCACGACGGGAGCCTATATTTATCACAAAAAACGGCTATGGCGATCTCGTTGTAATGAGTATAGAAACCTACGAGGCAATGGTAGAGAACGCAGCGTTCGACGCCGCCATTTCAGAAGCGGAGGCTGAGTTTGAACGGGACGGGCAGCTTTATGATGCAAAAGAGGCGCTGGCTTCCTTAAGGAGGAAGCACTTTGGATAAATACAGCGTCAAGCTGATGAGCCGTGCATTGCGGGATTTAGATGGTATCTACGCATATATCGCAAAAACGCTTTTAGAGCCGGGAACGGCACTAAAGCAAGTAGAACGAATTGAGCAGGCCATCTATTCTCTTGACGAAATGCCTTACCGCTGCCCGGAGCGAAAGACCGGAGCCTATGCAAATCGAGGATACCGGCAGCTTTTTATAGACAACTATACTGCGGTGTTTCGTGTGGACGAGGAGCAAAAGGCCGTCATTATTTTGACGATACGCTATTCACCCAGCCAGTTCTGATCAACTCGTAAATATCGTTTTCCCGACATCAAGAAAACGATGCCATCCCTAAGCCGCTTGCTTTAAATGCAGGCGGTTTTTCTATGTGAAAAGGAAGGTGGAAATATAGGCAAATATAATAT
>JAUNBL010000053.1 GCA_030527235.1 Clostridia bacterium
AAGTCGGTCGTCGCCGGAACTATGAACAGCGCCCTTGCATGGGCGCTGTTCTTTTGCTGTCGTATTTTTCATTGATGGTAAATAATTAAAATATACAAATTTAATCTAATTTTTCTATTGTGTTTGTTTTTTGTGTGGTGTTATAATATGTGCAGATAGATAGAAGGAGGTTTTATAATGAAAAAGGCAATTTCAATCATCATAGCGATTGCAATGATGCTGGCAACGCTTCCGACGCTTTCGTTTGCGGCGATAGCAGAGCATACAGCATCGATGGCGGACTACGGGCACTCGGGGAGCGCCAACGGAACAGGGCTTTTTATTGGCGCAGTTGGGACGGGCGGAACATTTGAGCGTGCTCCGTACATTGCCGGAACAACAGGTAACAATGCTGTTACTGTCGGAAGCGCAAGAATAGGTGCGATTGCCTTTTCTGTTGATGCAGCAATAGACCCTGACAGTATTGCTTCTGCAATTCTTAATGTTCATGTTAATTCGGTGAATGGGAATCTCGGTTCAAGCTGGATGTTGATTGCGGCATATGAAACGGCGAATCCAACTCTTACATATACAGTGGGAAACATGGATCAGACGATTTATCCGGCTGTCAATAATGATTATTCTTACGACGCGGCATTCTGGTCGAAAGAAAGATGCTCTTCGGGAGCGCTTGGTTGGAAAACGATGGATGTAAAGCGTGCAGTAGTAAATGCGCTTGAGGCTGATACAGCAACGAGCGGTAAGGTGAACGTGGTTCTCAGGTTTCAGGCGCCTGCGGCAGGATATAACATTTCGGTCGCAGCGCCGAATGCACCATACATAACAATCAAAACAGGTGATGTGCTTACCGCCACATTGAAGGTAGTGGATTCAAATAACACTGACTTGAAAACGCCGCAGACCTTTATCGCACATGAGGGCGAATACGCGTACAGCGATAAAATTGAAGAAACGCTTCAAATAGGTGATAGTCTGTATCTTTATGATGCAAATGCTTCTACAACGACAGCAACATTTTCGCAGGGAGGCGCAAATGTGGTGACACTTGTTTATACTAAGTATAACGAGGATGATTTTTACAGCGGAGATACTCTCATTGAGCGCGGTGCAACGTGTTGGTTTGCTGACCCCAGGAGTGTAAAGTTCGAGCATGATGACATATATGATGATGGCGGAAATCTTATTATACCGAAAAGCAGTAAAACGCTTGTCGGTGCGATTGATACTTCAGGAACGGTAAAAGCGGTGCAGTATGACAATCTGACCGGCTATATGGACAATATCACGATTGATACTGGATTTCAGGCGGATGACCATAACAATCCGACGTTTCTGCAACTTCCCGACAAACGCATTATGGTGTTTTGGTCGAAGCACACGGCAGAGGAATATTGGTATTACCGTGTTACAAATGAACCTGATGACCTTACAACGCTTGGGACCGAGAAAAGGATCCCTGTGACAGGCTATGGAACATATACATATCCATCCCCGTTTTATATGACTGATGCGCCTAACTCTTTCTTCCTTTGCTGGAGAGGAGTTTCGTGGCACCCGACGATTGCGAAGTATTCGCTGCCCGATAAAAACGGTGATATTATTTGTGAGATCAACCCCACACAGATGGTTAAAACGATAGGGGCAAGACCGTATGTAAAGTATGAATCCAACGGTAAGGACAGAATTTATTTTTCATTTACAACGGCGCATCCGGATAACAACAATCCTAACTGGCTCTATTACAGCGAGATTGACATAAACACACTCAATCTTTACAATGTTGAAGGCGCGCTCTTGTGTGAAGGCGCGAACCTGCCCTACGGAAAAAGCAGCAGCATTAACACAAGCAGCAACTACGGCAGCTTTACAGTTGATAATCCATCGAACAATCGCGACTGGGTATGGGATATTGCGAAGGATGCCGATGGAAATCCGGCGATAGCCTTCACTCGCATTTCATCGGACAAATCACAGCACGATTATTATTATGCTAAGTGGAATCCCACAACAAAAGCATGGGACAAGACATATATCGCCGATGGCGGCGGATGGTTTCATCAGAATGCGAACGCTGCCGAAAGATGTTACAGCGGAGGCTTATGTCTTGACCACAGCAATCCGAGCATTGTGTATCTTTCAAAGCCAACAAGCGGATTCTACGGTGATATATACGAGATATGGAAGATAGAGATGGATAAAACGGAAGTCAAGAGTGAAACACAGATAACGCGCAATTCGAAGTATAATAATGTGCGTCCATATCTTGCTGTGGGAAGTGATGCGACAGACAAAATCAACCTCACATGGATGAACGGACTCTATTATTACTGGATAGTGAGTGATGCACTTCCCGACGCCTTCCCCACGAGCATTATGACAACAGCAGAACTCAACACGGTTGATATGGATACGGTCCTTAGAGCAATCACTATTCCCAATCCCGACAACATACTTGACAGCATCAACCTTCCCGCGCAGGTAAACGGTGCGCAGATAGAGTGGACATCTTCAGATAAAGCCACGCTTACAGATGCCCCTACACAAAACGGTGCATACACTGTTTCTGCAGGTCATGTGACAAGAGGAGCAAGCGATAAGAAGGTTACGCTTACAGCCAATGTGACATATCAGGGCGAAACGCGAGAAAAAGCATTTAACCTTACGGTTAAAGCGCTTAAAGAGGAGCAGGAAAAAACGGCATATCTTTACGCATATTTTCGTGGCTCGGTAAACGGAAGTGAGGAACATCTTCAAATTCACTTTGCAACAAGCGAGGATGGCCTTAACTGGAAAGACCTTAACGGCAACTGGCCTGTGCTAACCTCCACAATGGGAACTACAGGACTTCGCGACCCGTATATAATTCGTAGCCGCTATGGCGATAAATTCTATCTGCTTGCCACAGACCTTAACACCCTAGATGGACAGGGCTGGACAAAGTGGAGTATGCAGGGAAGCAAATATCTTATGGTCTGGGAATCTGAAGACCTTGTGAATTGGTCGAAACAACGCATGGTTAAGTTTGCTGACGATAATATTGGCTGTGCGTGGGCACCTGAGGCAATATACGATGAAACAACCGATGAGTATATCGTTTATGCTTCGGGCAAAGATCTTGATGCCACATCGGTGGTGGATACGGTTTATGTGGTACGCACCAGAGATTTTCACACTTTTAGCGAGCCTGAAATTTTTCTCGGCGGCAATGGGACGGCATTTATTGACTCAACCGTCATCAAAGCGCATGACGGCAAGTTTTATCGCTTCAGCAA
This sequence comes from Clostridia bacterium, assembly GCA_030527235.1. Taxonomy (GTDB): domain Bacteria; phylum Bacillota; class Clostridia; order UMGS1883; family UMGS1883; genus JAUNBL01. The sequence continues at coordinate 3,273 of JAUNBL010000053.1, forward strand.
GGGATATAACAGCGTAATAATGGACGTGGCAACAACGGCACACGGTCCATATACAAGCGTTAGCGAGTTTACGCTTGACGGAAAGGTTTCAACACAGATAAAAAATGTAGAAGGTCCGGCGATATTTCGCTTTAATCAAACGACAGACAAGTATTGCCTTTTGATTGATGATTACGGCACAGGTGCGGGCTTTACGCCGTATATTACTGATAATATAGCCTCAGGCGCGTTCACCAAGGCGGTCTGCTCTATGCCGACAGGCGCAAAGCACGGAGTTGTCGTTCCAATAAGCGCGAATGAGTATGCTGGTATTATGGAGAAGTGGGGCAGCGAACCTGTTGATGCGGACGGCAGTGCGCCTATACTTACATATGACTTTGAAAGCGCGCCATCGGGCACTTTGAATGGAAACGCAAAGATAGAGTTTGACAGTGTAAAACAGAGTAACGTTCTTACTCTTGACGGGACGAACGGTACGTTTTTTGAATTTCCCGACAACCTATTTGACCGCCGCGATACGTTTACGCTTTCAATGGACATTAAGAATAATATGACGGATGGAAACTATTTCACTTTTGCCGTGGGCAAGGATACAAACTACTATTACTACTTCAAAAACTCCGCAGCATTACTGCGCAGTGCGCTGACTATTTCAGGCTACAGATACGAAGAACGTGCCGATGTTTCTCTTGCAGAGGCATCAGTAGGTGCGTGGACGCATATAGACATTGTTGTGGAGCCTCAGCGTATGGCGATGTACAAAAACGGAGTATGCGTAGCTGAAAACGATGCGCTGACAAAGTCAATATCACATATTGGACTTGAGGACCTCAAGGCGTATATAGGTAAATCGTTCTTTTCGACGGATGCGTATTTTAATGGGAGCTTTGACAACATAACTCTCTACAACCGCGCTCTTAGCGATACCGAAATAAAATCGGGCTATGCCCTTTCTGATGCGGACGCGGTAGTAGAGGATGCTAAGTATGTGGATTTTGGGACAAACATCAACGCTGTAACTGGAGACATCGTTTTCCCTACTGAGGGCGCTTACGGCAGCGCCATTTCATGGAAGACCTCAGATGCCAACGTGATAGCGCTTGACGGTACTGTTACCCGCCCCGCGCTTGGAGAGGATGATGTGCAGGTCAAGCTCACCGCAACATTCACCAAGGGCGCAAGCGTCAACACGGCGGAGTATCGTCTTACTGTAAAGGCGCAAAGCGTTACATGGATATCGACCGCAGATTTCTCCTGCCAAACCTTTGACGCACTTAGCGGAGTTGCGTATATAAACTTTGACATAACACCCTCGGCGTTCACCGATGGGCTTGTAGCCATAGCGTCATCCGCCATAACACCTACAAACTGGGGACACTATAATATTGGAGTGAGAGTTACACCAAGCGGATATTTTGAAGCACATAACGGCACGACATTTACTTATACAAATCCTGTGACGTACAAGGTGGGAAATCTGTACCACGCAACGATAAAGACAGATATTGCGGCACAGACGTATTCGTTTTGGATAACAGACGAAAACGCAGTCACCACATTAGTGGCTCAGAACTTTTCGTATCGCAGCAAGAGTGGAGGCGACCTCACAAAAGTCAATGTGCGCGGGGGCAGCGGCGTTGAGGCAGGACTTTTCACGGTTTCAAATTTTAAGGCAGATTACTCACCCGTACTCGTAACAAAGGCAGCCGTGGCGGATAATGAGGTGTCGTATACAGTGACCAACTTCGGCGATGAGAAGACAATGGATTTATACATCGCTTGCTATGACGATTTCGGCAGCCTCATCTTAGTGAATAAAACAACAAAAACCTCCGTCAATGGGAATGCGGTGACAGAGACTGTCACAATTCCCGATGGTTCGCACGTAAGCTTTATGGCATGGGAAGAATGCAAGATGATACCCGTTACAGAAGCGAAGAGACGGATATTATAAAAGTGTACACGTCTGCGATGATTTGCAGACGTGCACTTTTTTATGAAGGAGTCAAAACTTTCTCCTCGGTTTCTTTGTGTGAGGCATTGTTCATGTTTTCACGGGCGATAGAGAGCATAAGCTTGATTCGGTTTTCCTGATTAACGTGAGTTGCACCCGGGTCATAATCTATCGGTACAATATTCGCACTAGGGTGTAATTCACATATTTTACGTATCATACCTTTGCCAACGATATGGTTCGGCAGACAACCAAAAGGTTGTGCGCAGACAATGTTTCCATACCCCATTTCCACAAGATCAATCATTTCCGCAGTCAAAAGCCAGCCTTCGCCCATTTTGCTGCCGTAGCCGATAACGCCTTTTGCAAGCGCCTTTGTTTCGACATACGCCGCAGGCGGGACAAACTGAGGATATTTTTTAATAGTATCAATCATAGCGGTTTCAATCTTTGTGAGAACAGAGAGCAAAAGTTTGCAAAATGCATTTTTTGCCGAGCTTCCGCCGTACAGCTTAATGTCCTCGATGCGATTATCGACTTTGAACATCATAAAACCCATGAGACCGGGCACCATGTATTCGCAACCCTGTGAAGCAAGGAACGCTTCAAGGTCATTGTTGCCGAGACCGGAATACTTGACGTAGATTTCACCCACAATGCCGACCTTTACCTTGGGCACCTTGTGAATCATCAGTTGGGCAAAATCTTCGGTTATAGCATTAATGTTTTTATAAATCACTTTAGTGGATACTTTGCCTTTGTTAGACAGCTGATTGACCAGCGTTTTAAGCCATTTTTCCACAAGTGCATCGGCAGAACCCTTATTCACCTCATAGGGGCGTGTCTGATTGCGCAAGAGCATCAATGTGTCACCGTACACAAGTGCGGCAAAGCAACGCAAAAGCATTGGAAACGTGAGCTTAAAACCGCTGTTTTTCTCAAGTCCGGATAAGTTTAACGATATTACAGGCACTTGAGGGAAGCCGGCTTTGATAAGCGCTTTACGCAGCAAATGGATATAATTTGAAGCGCGGCACCCGCCGCCGGTTTGCGTTATCATGAGCGCAGTTTTGGAAATATCGTATTTCCCGCTTTTGAGCGCATTTATCATTTGTCCTATGACGAGGAGCGCAGGGAAGCAGGTGTCATTGTGCACATATTTGAGTCCTTCAACCTTCACCGCATCACCCCGATTTTTAAGCACCTCAAGCGTATATCCATAGGTGCGAAATATTCTTACCAGGAGCTCAAAATGTATTTCGAGCATATCGGGAACAAGTATCGTGTGTGTTTTGCGCATTTCTTTTGTAAACTCGGGAAACTCGCGCATGGGAACCACCTCTTTTACTCCATTGTCGCAAACAGACTGCGAAGGCGGATTTTCACCGCTCCGAGATTGGCGATTTCGTCAATCTTGATTTGCGTGTAAATTTTACCTGCGCCCTCAAGGATGGCGCGCACCTCGTCCGTTGTAATAGCATCTACTCCGCAACCGAAACTGACAAGCTGGACAAGATTCATATCGTTCTGCGTAGTTATATATTGCGCGGCATTGTAAAGCCTTGCGTGGTACGTCCATTGGTTAAGAACATGGGTCTTTGTTTTTGGCACAAGCTGGCTTATAGCATCTTCTGTTATTACTGCAACGTTAAATGCAGAAATCAGCTTATCTATCCCGTGATTGATTTCTGTGTCAATATGATACGGCCTGCCGCAAAGCACAATAATCTGTTTGCCGTCTCTGCGCGCGGCATCAATGATTTTTTGACCCGCATCGCGAACCTTTGCAAGATATGCGTTGTATTCGCCGTAAGCGCTGCGCGCGGCTGAAAGCACTTCTTTGTCGGAAATATCGGGAAAGTATTTTCTTAATATTTCAGACATCTTGCCGGGGAAATCATGCTTGCGGTGCACACCGACATAATCATAGATAAACGTGCACTTGTCAAGCTCGTGACAATTAGCCGCCAGAACTTCCGGATAATATGCAACAACGGGACAGTTATAATGGTTGTCGCTTATATGCTCGTCAAAGTTATATGACATGCACGGGTAAAATATCGTATTGATACCGCATTTAATTAAATAATCAATATGCCCATGCATAAGCTTGGCTGGGAAACAAACAGTATCGCTCGGAATAGTTGCCTGACCGGAAAGGTAAAGCTTGCGGTCGGATACGGGAGAGAGAACAACTTCAAACCCGAGACAAGTGAAAAACTTGTGCCAAAACGGCAGCATTTCATACATGTTAAGCCCAAAAGGAATGCCTATTTTGCCGCGATTTCCTGCAAGCGGCGCATATGAGGACAGTAGCTTCGCTTTGAAGGCGTACATATTCAGCTTTTCGTTGGGGACTTGCTTTGTTATTGGTCTCTCGCAGCGGTTCCCGCTGATAAAGCGTCTGCCTTTTGAGAAAGTGTTGACAGTCAAAAGACAATTATTTGTGCATAGTCCGCAATTAACTGTTTTTACCGTATGCTCAAAGGACTCAAGTTCATCTTTGCCGATAAGAGTACTCGCCGAGGCGGTTTTAGATTTTGCGTATATCGCCGCGCCGTACGCACCCATAAGAGCGGAAATTACAGGTCTTACAACATTGCAGCCCATTTCTTGCTCAAATGCACGAAGTACGGCGTCATTAAGAAACGTTCCGCCCTGAACTACAATGCGATGACCCAATTCGTCTTTAGAGGAGGGGCGAATAACTTTATATATCGCGTTTTTAACAACACTCATTGACAGCCCGGCCGAAATGTCTTCAACCGTTGCTCCGTCCTTTTGTGCCTGCTTAACAGAAGAGTTCATGAACACCGTGCAGCGGCTGCCCAAATCTACCGGCCGGCTCGTAAACAGCCCCATCTTTGCAAAATCTGCAATGTCAACGCCCAGCGCAGACGCAAAGGCCTGCAAAAAGGAGCCACAGCCGGAGGAGCAAGCCTCATTGAGATAAATGTTATCAATAGCGCCGTTGCGGATTTTGAAACATTTTATATCTTGTCCGCCTATGTCTATTACAAAATCAACGTCCGGCATAAACGTCTTTGCGGCAGTGAAATGGGCAACAGTTTCGACTATGCCATAATCCACCATGAAAGCGTTTTTTATAATTTCTTCACCATATCCGGTAACGGCGCTGCCCAGCACCCTTATATCTGGTTTTTCGCTGTAAAGCTCAGAGAGAATTTTGCGTACAATAACAACAGGGTTCCCGTTGTTGGGTGTATATGTGGATTTCAGTATTTCGCCGTTTTCGGAAATCACAACGCTTTTAACTGTTGTGGAACCGGCATCAAAGCCTATATAGACGCCGCCGTTGTAATCAATCAAAGAAGCCTGCGGCACATTTGCGGCTTCGTGGCGTGCCAAAAACTCGTCATATTCCTCCTGCGATGAAAAAAGCGGATTTAGTGTGTCAAACTCACCGTGGGAGCTGTATTCGTTGATGGACTTTATCAGATTGTTGAATGTATATTCTCCCTCCGCACCGAACGCAGCGCCGAGTGCAACGTAGTAAAGTGAGTTTTCCGGGCAAACGCCCTGTACGTGTAACGTATTATCAAAGGCCTTGCGCAGTTCGGAAAGGAAAGTGAGAGGACCGCCGAGATATACGACATTACCTTTTATAGGTCTGCCCTGTGCAAGTCCGCCTACCGTTTGATTGGCAACGGCGTAAAATATACTTGCCGATACGTCTGACTTTTGCGCGCCTTGATTCAGGAGCGGCTGAATATCGCTCTTTGCAAACACGCCGCAGCGTGAAGCAATGGTGTATATTTTTGAATGCTCTTTTGCCGCAGTGTTCATTTCATCAGGTGTAAGCTGCAACAGTGACGCCATTTGGTCAATGAAAGCACCCGTTCCACCTGCACAACTCCCGTTCATGCGAACTTCACAGCTGCCGCCGAGAAAAAGAATTTTTGCGTCTTCGCCGCCAAGCTCAATAACAACATCGCTGCCGGAAAGAAGCCTGTTTACGGCGGCGCGAGTTGCATAAACCTCTTGTGTAAAAGGTATGCCGGTATTTTCCGCAACACCCATTCCGGCGCTCCCTGAAATGGAAACCGCAATAGCTTTTTCCGCGGGAAACAAAGATGCTATCTTGCTCAAAAGTTCAGCGGTTTTCTGCCGTATACGAGAAAAGTGTCTCTCATAAGAGGAATATACTATTTTATCGTTTTTGTCGAGAACAACTGCCTTAAGAGTTGTTGAACCGATATCAAGACCTATACGCAACTCTATCACACCCTAAATAACGTTATTGTTTATTATATGACATTTCTCCCCGTATGTCAATATCCGAATAATTACGGTTCTTTTCTTTTTCTGCGGTTGTCAATGATGTGACCCAAAAAAAGTTTGAGCGTTTGCGATAAAGG
>JAUNBL010000011.1:0-19066 GCA_030527235.1 Clostridia bacterium
GTCATACCGTCGGGAGGCGTCATTGTGCCGCCGGAACCTTCCGCACCGAAAAGCGCAGCAGTCTGGTCTTGATTTCTGACGTTCCTGTCTCCTCCCCTGCCACCTTGCATACCTCCGAAGCCTCCCATGCCGCGTCCGCCGAATCCGCCAAACCCGCCTGCTGTTCCGCCTGCGCTTGTCACGGCGCCTTCTACCGTGAATGTCATCGTTGTCGTTTGGTCGTTTTTAACTGTGTACGTCTCACCCGTTTTCAGCTTCTCAGACGAAAACACCATGTTGGAATAAGACGCTGCGGGAATGAAGCTCATTATAGTCTCACCCGAGGAGTTTTCAATCGTCACATTCACATTTGCGCTTGCACCGCCGAGGAGAACGCTTTTTTGAGCGCTATCGGTTCCCGGAGCGCTGTTAACGCCGCCGACTGCTATAAGTGTGCCGCCGTTTATTGTAACCGAACGGCTGTCGCAGTCTATTCCGCCTTCCGGCATCTGAGCGCCTTCACCTATAATATTTCCGCCGTTTATAACAAGTGTCCCGTTTGAATCAATAGCGTCGCCCCTGGTGACTCTGATATACATATCGCCGCCGTTTATCGTAAGCGCATTTGCCGCGTTGAGCCCGTCGTCCGTGGCGTAAATTGTAAAGCTTCCTCCGTCGATAGTAATTGAATCTTTGCTTTCTATGGCCTCAAAGGAGCTTCTGACATTAAACGTGCCGCCGCTTATAAAAAACGCCCCCATTGCGGTAAACGCATCGTCCGCAGCTGTTATGTCAAACGTGCCGCCCGTTATGTTGAAAGTGCCCTCGCTCTCGAAAGCGTCATTGGCGCCGTGCACCGTTATGCTGCCTCCGGAAATCGTTATATCGTCATTGGCATGAAATCCGTCCTTCGCAGCGGTTACGGCAATAATTCCGTTTTCTATAATAATATCATCATCAGAAGCTATGGCATGGTTTGCAGCGCTTGTAACACTAAGCGTGCCGTTGCCTTTAATTTCCAAAGTGTCATTTGAAAAAAGCGTTGCCTTGGCCTCTATCGAATACGTTTCCGAGTCGGTAAGAGTATTTACCGTGCCTTCCTCAAGAGTTATGAACGACTTCTTGGAATTTGTAAAGCAAATCGCCGGACCCTGCGTATTTGTTATATTCGCATTTGAGAGGCGAAGCTTCACCTTTTCTTCGCTTATCACCTCTATCATTCCGTTCGTGGTGGTGCCGCTGACCAAGTAGTCTCCGCCTTTTGTGATACACACATATGAGCCGTCAGCGCTGACCCCGTCTCCGCTTACAGAAGCTCCGGAGTCCGAAAAGATAATCTCGCCGAGATTGCTCTTCCACGCTTCATCTTCCGCAGTTTCCTGCGCAAGCGCAATGTACGACACAAAAAGCGCACAAGCAAGTAAAATCAAAAGTAGTTTTTTCATAAGAACATCTCCTTTACATTACTCATTGTAGCGCGCTTTTGTTTTTTTAGTATGGCGGGTTTGTTAATTGTTTGTGAACCTGCCCACATCCTGCACTATTGCGCTAAGAGCCGCCTCTGCTTTGTCTGCATCCTTATCGCAGTAGCCGAAATACACTTTGAATTTAGGCTCCGTACCGCTGGGGCGGATTGCAAACCAGCCCTTGCCGTTTTCAAGTTCGTAATAGAGCATGTTGTTCTTGATTTGGTTGGTGGGAGCGGTATGTCCGTCCCGATACGTTATAATTCCGCTTTGATAATCCCGCACCGCTGTGACGGAGATGCCGCCTACCTCTTTAGGAGGATTCTTGCGAATGTTATCTATGATGGCCGCTATTTTTGCGGGGCCGTCAACACCTTCGCAATAGGTATTTCTAACATCCTCGGCAAAAGTTCCGTATTTTTTATAAAGCTCTTGCATCGCATCGTAAAGCGTCATGCCGCGCTTTTTGTACCATGCCGCCATTTCGCAGATAAGCATCGATGCGACAACAGCGTCCTTATCGCGGCAGTATGTCCCTTTGAGATAGCCGTAGCTTTCCTCAAATCCGAACATATATAATCCGGTGTTGTTAGTTTCGTAGTCCTTGATTTTCTCGGCGATAAACTTAAAGCCGGTCAGGCACTCGTCCACTCGCGCACCGTAAAACGCCGCTATAGGGCGAATCATCTCGGTGGTGACAACGGTTTTTACCACCACCGCGTTGTCGGGAAGCGTTCCACGCTCTTTTGACGCGGACAAAATATAATCGCAAAGAAGCGCGCCTGTTTGATTTCCGGTTAACGACACATACTCTCCGCCGCTACTGCGAACAATTATCCCCACGCGGTCACAGTCGGGGTCGGTGCCGATTATAAGGTCCGTATTGGTTTTCTCCGCAAGTCTGATGGCGAGCTCAAAGCCCTCTTTATCTTCGGGGTTCGGACTTTTGACCGTGGGGAAATCCCCATCGGGAACACTTTGCTCAGACACAATTATGAGATTCTTCATACCCATCTGTTCAATAATCCTCGGCACAAGCTTTATCCCCGTGCCGTGAAAAGGCGTGTACACCACGCCAAAGTCGGTAAGTTCGTCAAATATGCCGCGGTTAATCGCTTGCGATGAAACATTTTCCAAGTATGCGCAGTCAATCTCATCGCAAATATACTCAAGCATCCCGCACCGCTGCGCCTCGTCAAGCGACATAGACTTCGCCCTGTCAAATATATCCACACGTTCTATCGCCTTTGTAACAACATCCGCAGCATCCGGCGCCATCTGACCGCCGTCCGAACCGTAGACTTTGTATCCGTTATATATTTTCGGATTATGGCTCGCTGTAATAACGACGCCGGCGCAGCAGCCCAAATGTCTTACCGTGAAACTCAGTTCCGGCACCGGACGCATATCGGAAAAAAGGTACGTCTTAACATTGTTTGCACAGAGTACCTGCGCGGCGGCAGCGGCAAACTCTTTGCTCATGTGACGAGAATCATAAGCAATCGCGACGCCCTTTTCTTCGCCGTGCGCGTGTTTTACGTACTCCGCAAGTCCCTGCGTTGCGCGGCGAACCACATATATATTCATACGGTTTATCCCCGCTCCGAGTATACCGCGAAGCCCAGCCGTGCCAAAATTGAGATGGCATGCAAAACGTTCGCGCATTTCTATGTCATCTATGCCTTCAAGCTCGCTGCGAAGCGCTCCGTCAAGGTTTTTATTGTCAATCCATTTTTGATATTCTGTTTTATAGTCCAATTTAATTTACCTCCAAAAGATATTTACGTTTTGCTGCCGCTGAGCTGCGCAGGAATTCGGCAAGCTCCTCACGTCTGCCTTCTCTTGCCATGCGTGAGATGACGTTGAGGTTTTCGGTAAGGTTCTCTACACAGCTGCACAATGCCGGAGCGTTTTCAACAAAGAGCTCGCTCCAGAGCGCATCGTTGATATCCGCCACACGTGTGCAGTCGCGCAAGCTTCCGGCGCTGTATTGACCGGCTTCCTCTATGCACGGGTTTTTGCACAGCGCCACAGCTACGGCATGCATAAGCTGGCTTGTATAGGCTATCATAGCGTCGTGCTTGTCACAGTCTGTAACAACGATATTGGAACAGCCCATATAAGCAGCCATTTCTTTTACCGTTTGCACTGCTTTATCCGAAGCGCCGCACGGAGTGATAATAAAGTTGCTGTTTTCAAAAAGCCTTCCGTCCGATGCTGCAAACCCGCTTTTCTCTCTGCCCGACATCGGATGCGCACCAACAAATTCTATGTCATCACGCAAAAAGCTGCGTATGGGCTCCACTACACTGCCTTTCACTCCGCAAACGTCCCAGATTACAGCACCGCTCTTAAATGAATTCATATTCTCCCGCATAAACTGCACGCAGTCGCTCGGATAGAGAGCCAAAATCACACTGTCACATTCCGAGAGTTCGGCCTCGCCTTCTATTGCTCCGCATTCCTGCGCCTTGAGCAAAACGCCTTTATCTCGCTCTTGTGCATAAACTGCCCCTCCACGGAAGCCGCGCAGCGCCTTTGCCACACTCCCTCCGATTATACCAAGCCCAACAACCGCAATCTTATAAATCACAATCACCTCATTATACTCATTTACTCACTTATTGTCAATAATGCTTTGCGGACTGGTCTGCGTTAAAAACACAAAATCACGCCTGTCCATACCTCTAAGATGAGCCTTGAAATTCGCGCGCACGCTCCGCGCGGTGTGTATATCGCTCCCAACTACAGTCGCATATCCGTTTTCTACAAAAAAATGTGCTGACGCGCGCTCGCGCTCATCTTCGGAAACATACGAGCAAGCGTTGATTTGAAACATCGCGCCCATATCATATAACTTTTGTACGAGAACCTGGTCTTTCCTGAAATAGAGGTAGCGCTCCGGATGGGCAATCATCACCCGCACATTAAACTTTAATAGCATTTCTATATAGCCTATCAGCTTTTGCGGGGCGAGATTTCTGTACTGAAACTCTGCCAGCAAAACATTGCTGTCACCTATTGTAAGGCGGTTTATATCACATGCGAAGTTTATATCGTCGTTCACATAGACCTCCGCGCCTAAAAGTAGACGGATACTAACCTCGTGCTTTTCCAGTTCGTCTAATAGGAGTTTTGCCTTTTGCTCACGGCGCTCCAAGAAATCGTTAACATTTTTATCACATTCAAAGTGCGGCGTAAGAGCCACGGTCTCAAATCCCATATCGCGCATTGACTTAAGAATGGAAATCGACTCTTCCACAGTTTCCGCGCCATCGTCCATATCAAAAAGTATGTGTGAGTGAAAATCTATCATCTATAATCTCCTTTCGGCACAGAATTCTAACCAACGCAAAAATAATCAGCACACCTGTCATGTCAACACAGACATCCCTCAGCTCGCCGCTCCTGCCCGGAACAAAAAGCTGGTGCAGCTCATCGGTTACTGCGAAAATTGTACACATTATAAACGCACTGCGCGATTTGCCTTGCCATACAAGAAACATCATTACACAGGCTGCGGCGAGAGTGGCAAACAAAAACATATGCGCACCCTTGCGGACGTAAAAGCTCGCTTCCTCAACATAGCTCATGCGCGCTGCTTCGTCCATAGCGCTAAAGAAGCTAAAATTCACCATCACGCGATATATTAAGCTGTCGGAAAGAGCGCCCGATTCTTCTGAGGTTTGCGCTGAAAACGCAAACGTCCGCAGCACTCCCAGCAAGACCAAAATCACCACAAATATTTTTTTTGCTTTCATTGTTGACAAATTTAACTCCGTTTGCTATAATACACTTTACTTGAAAACTTGCTCGAGTGGCGGAACTGGCAGACGCCCGGGACTTAAAATCCCGTGCCGGCAACGGCGTACCGGTTCGATCCCGGTCTCGAGCACCATCAATCGCTCCGCGTTGCTGTCGAATGACCGATGCGAAGCGATTTTTTCATTTAAGAATTATATACTACTTAACAGTTCGTGTCAAGCACACTTGCGCCTTTTTGGCGGAGAAGTTTCTGCGGTTGTCAATCGTCATTTCATTTTTCTGTTAAAAATAAAATGACGATTGACAAAAATCTGTGATTACAGTATAATATGTTTGTGAGATATATTTCAGATATGTTATTTCAGCCATAACAGCTTTGGGATGTCCGACCGCAATCCTTGATTGTGATGGCGTGTCGGGTTTTTATTTTACGGAGATTTCCGCGATAGGCAAAACGGCAGTTTTATACATTCGGGATTTTTGAAAAACGGTAGCTGCCGGAGAAAAAGTAAAAATGATAAAGAAGAGGAGCGGCATGAAAAAGAGTTTCGCTGATATTCTGCATATCTTTTGGGGCAAGAATGTTGATTTACGTATTCGTATTTTTGTTCTTTTGGCTTTTTCCGGATTTCTGATAAGCTTTATTGTCGGAATAGTCAATTCGTTTGCGGGTGCGGGATTGAATGTGGTGCTTGCGGATTTTGCGGGCGCGCTTCTTTCCCTCGGCCTGTTGTATTATGCCCTCCGAACGCAAAACTATAGAATCTGTTATTTCATAACTGTTACAGTGATTTTTCTCGGACTTTTTCCTTTTCTTTTTCTTCATATGGGGGGATATCATGGAGGCATCATAACGTTTATGGTGTTTGCAGTGGTATTTACAATGTTTTTGCTTGAAGGGAAAATCGCTTGGCTGATAGTCCTTTTGGAGATGTCTGTTTATACGGCTTTAATGTTTTACGCATATTTTAATCCGGAGGCAGTGACCGTTCTTGCAAACGAAAAGAGCTATTTCATCAGCAATCTTGCGGATCTTTTGCTGGTATGCCTTTCGCTGGGTGCGACCATGTATGCGCAAATCAGGCTTTACAGGATTCAGCAGCAGTATCTGGACGAACAAAATGCAGTGCTTGTGCAGGTGAATCATTCCAAAACACAGTTTTTGGCAAATACTTCTCATGAAATGCGAACCCCATTAACAGTTATCTCTGTTAACATCCAGAGCGTTATGGGCATATTAAAGCGTATAGACAAAATGGCAGACGACACAGAAATGCAGGAGCTTTTGGAGGACGCTCAATCGGAAATCATGCGGCTTTCACGAATGGTCGGCGGTATGCTTTCCTTAAATTCCATTGCCGACAACACAGATAAGGGTAAAGTGGATTTAAGCGAGCTGATAAACAACACGGCGGAAATGATGCGGCTTTTGCTGAGGAGAAATAATAACAATCTTATTCTTGATATCGAGGAGGAACTGTCGGTCTACGGAAATGCTGACCTTATTTCCCAGGTGGTGATAAATCTTTTGCAAAACTCCAATGAGCATAGCAAGAGCGGTGAAATTGAAGTAAGCGTCAAAAGAAATGGCAATGAGATAACAACTTCGGTAAAGGATAACGGCTCCGGCATTTCACCCGCATTGCTGCCGCACGTGTTCGAGAGGGGCGTCACCGACGGCGGAACTGGCGTAGGGTTGTTTTTGTGCAAAACCGTTATAGAAGCTCACGGAGGAATTATCACCGCGGACAGCGAAGAGGGCAAGGGAACCTGCGTTGTATTTAATCTGCCCGTATATCAAGGGCAATACGGAGAAGATGAGTAATGAATACAAATGAAAAAATTAAAGGGCATATATTGCTGATTGAGGATAATGAAAAAATTCTGCAAGGAAATAAGCGGATGCTTGAATGGGGGAATTATACCGTCAGTGAAGCGACAACGCTTTTTGAAGCTCGTGAAATAATAAAAAGCGTCAATCCCGACGTAATAGTGCTGGATATAATGCTGCCTGACGGAAGCGGTCTTGATTTTGTGCGCGAGCTGCGCAACAGCAGAAAAGCGGATATTCCGGTGCTTTTGCTCACGGGACTGACCACGCAGAAGGATATTCTGCGCGGACTTAAAAGCGGCGGCGACGATTATCTCACCAAGCCATATGACTTTTCTATTTTACTTGCAAGGATTGAGGCGCTGATGAGACGCTCGCAGAGAGTGCCGCAGCGCATCACAAAAGGCAAACTCTCCTTGGAGGTAGCTACAAGCGTTGCCGCCTTTGACGGGGTTGATTTGCTTCTTACAAAAAAAGAATTCGCGCTGCTTCTTGTTTTTGTCCAGAATGCGGAGCGGTTTATCGAAGCTGAATATCTATACGAGAGAGTTTGGAACCGCCCCATGGCAAATGATGCCAATGCACTGAAAAGCGCGATAAAACGGCTTCGCGCAAAGCTTACGGGCAGCGGATGGCAGATTGTTTGGGAACGAGGAATAGGCTATTGCTTTGAAGCTGAATAGAAAAACGAAGTGAGAGTGTCAAATTTGACACTCTCGCCGTTTTTTTCCCAAAAATGATTTATAATATATGTACGGGGTGCTTTAATCGGTTTCCCGATGTTTGACGGCACAAAACAATATCAGACTCAGTTTTGCAATCTGCAGCATAAAACCGAGCACATGATAAGGAGGAGACAATGATGAAACGTTTGAAAAAGGTATTATCTTTGCTGTTGGCGATTACTATGATGGTTTCTTTGTCGCAAATGTGCATTGTTCCCGCTTTGGCTGAAACGTCAGAGGATGAGCGGAACGTGCTGGAGGAAATGTTCGGCGAAAGTACGGATGCTGAGGGCAATCCGCTGACTCTTGAAGCGCAGCTTCAGGACGAGGAGAGAGCGGCAAATCTTCCGTACCATCAAAGAACACAAATAATGTCCGTCAGGGAACCGTTTTACGCTCAGACGTCCAAAAGACTCGTAAATGACGTAGTTGTTTCAAATCCGCAATACGGTGGAATATATGGGTATAACGCGCCCCTCGGCGAGGCGACGCTCTCAAGCTCGGATGGATACAGCTTTGACCAGAAGTTTTCGCACATTGAACTTCCGAGCGGAATTGTATCGGTACATGGAAAAAGCTATTCGCTTGAGCTTTTGTCTGTGCTGAACGCATTTGAAGGTGATTTTGACAAAGACGGCAAGCAAGATGAGCTTGCATATATTGTCGGCGCAAGAACAAAGTCAACAAGCAAAACCGGTCATTCGGATATGCTTCTTCTTTGCGTAAGCGAGCCCATGTCTTCAAGGTATCTCTCTGAGGATATTCTCACGATTGTCGCGGTTTTATATGAAGGCTCTCCGAACAGCGACGGTCTCAAGTTCGCAGATAAGCGAGACTGGGTAGGCCGCACCGACATGACCTGCATCGATATGAACGGAGACGGCATTGATGAGATTATCACGGCGGCTCCTACGAATACGGTATACGGAAGCATACAGTCGGACGGCTTCGTAAACAATGCCAGCCCCTTTATATGGTACATAACCTCGCAAACTCCGGAAACGGACTGGAACAGCAACAGCGCCTGGAGCGCAAGCCCGTATGTAGTGAATGCAAACTATCCTATGACGAACTACTGCAGCCATATAGGCGCGCCCGGCGTAACCGTATCCTTGTCAGCCGGGGACGTTACGGACGACGGATACGGAGACGTTGTTTTTGCGATATCCAATATAAATGCCCGTTATTTTACAACGACCTCCGCATACAGACATAATCAATATAATGTCAACCTCATCAGAGGGGCGGCAAATTTGCAGGATATAGCCGCCGCTAACTACAGCACTAATTTCAGCAATAATTTAATGCGTATGGTCGCCGCAAACTATAATTCGATTTTCGGCGTAAGCACCGGCGCTCCCGCGGATTTCATGCACAGCGGCGACGCGTCGCATATCGGCGTGACAGTAACCTCTCTGGACGCTGCGCACACTCCATCTATTATTTTGGCATATAAGGATACGGTTCATAACATACCGGGGTATACCACAAATAAATGCGCGTCGATTCGTTACCATGTACTTTGCTTTGATTATGATTCCGGAACCGATTCTTTTGAAATTGGCAAGATGTATACCGGCGGTATTGTCGATTACTATATCTCCGTTACAGATCCTTCGCAGTGTGCCGCTCTTGAGGTTGCTGCGGTAGATTATGGTTACGGCTGGAGCAACGAAAGCGATAAGACATGTGTTGCAAGCGGTACAATTATTGTAAACGAGGTTGCAACAGCGTTCAAAAAATGTCTCAGGGATAACGGATATGAGTATTCCTCCAAGTTTGTGTTCCGAATGCTTGATATGAGCAGCGAAGCCATAGCGTCCTATCAAAACGAGGCGGCGCATGCGGGAGAAACAATGTACGGCTATAAAATCAGCCAATCGATAATAAATACGAAAAATGAGTTTTACGATATGAGGAGCGCAAACGTAACCGGCGACAGCAAGGGCTTTTGGGCGCACTTCCGCAATACTGATTATTCAGAGGATGCTCTTCTGTACTTCGACTTAAAAAAGGGTTGGGACGACTCCGCTATATTTCATCAGTGGGGAGATGGTTTATATATAGCAATGCCTGATTTGGACGACGACTCCATTACCCTGTCCTTTGTTGAACACATTCCCTTCTGGTCAGACCCCGTTATTTTGCATGTGCTTGCGTCACCGCCTTATTTTGAAGCGCTGCCCAACACTCAGTATACAAATTCCTCAACGAGTATAAGCGTACAGAAAACCACAAGCACAACAGAGACAAAAACAACAGTTGTCACTGCAAGCGCTTATAAATCAAACTCGGCGGAATACGGTAGCTTTGTTAAGAAAAAAGTGGACGAGGAATGGTCGGCGTCCGTCGATACCATTACATCGGAAGAAAATACCACGGAGTTTACTTATACGGCAGAACACGGAACTATGGGCGGAAACGATTCCGTAATGCTTGCTACCATTGCCTATGATGCCTATCATTATAAAATGTCCTATCCGGGACCGAATAATACGATGCTTGAAACCGACCATACAATTGTTGTTCCGAGAGACGGCAACGATTCTATGAAAACCGTAACACTCGGACTTGGGAAATACAATGAATTCAGGGAATATATCAACGCGAGAACGCCCGAAGGAAAGGCGGAGGTGTTACCTGATCTTTCGCCGGTTTTAACTCATACCGTAGGTAAACCCGCAACTTACCCCGATGCAAATTCAATAACCGACTCCACTCCCAATATCCTTGCCGGCAGTATCGTTGCGGCGCCGGAGTCTGTTAAGTTTCCGATGGGCGACGCCTCAACAGGCTACAGCTCGCAAAGCATTGCCATGAGCGCTGCCTCAAGCGAAAGCACCTCACTTGCCATCACGCAAACCACAACTCTCGGCGGAGGTATTGCTTTCGGCGCAGAAGCTCTGGAAGGGCTTATAGGCTCAAGCGGCAATATATCGGATGGAACGGGTACGGGCGAAACAACAGAAACCGGAACCATTACCTCCAAAACCGAAACAACCGAATACAGCGGACTGGTTCACGGGCAAAATGAGAGCTTTAACATTAGCGGTACGGGGGAAACAGCCGGAAGTTTTTCATGGCGTCTTTGCCGCTATGTCTATCAAACCGCAAAGCAGAAATTCCCGGTGATTACCTATATGATTGAATCTTATACTGAGCCTACCGGCGTTATTCCGACAGGCCCAGTAACTACCACCTCCTACAGAGAGGTTAATGAGTTTACCATCTTAAGTGAAAATCCGGGAGGCGAAACCTTTAATTTGAGTGTAAATGCGCCCGGTGTAAGAAGACCGAGCCGCACAGAGTTTGTCGGCGCTCCGAACGGAATGACGGTTCTCAATAACGTTGCAAGCGCCAACACAACAGTTTCCGCTATAATTGACGGTTCTGTTGAACCCGGGTCGTATGAAGTATATCTTAAGGTCGGAGGTGTCCTTTCCAACAAGATTACTGTGAATGTAATTGATGTTCCGCGGCCGGTATGGTTCGAAAATCTTACAGGAAATGTTGATTTCGGCGATGTTCGATACACGCATGAAAACGGCGTATCCCCCGCTGAGCCGATAGAGGTTACTATAAAAAATATACATACTTCAGGCTTGGGCGGAATTACCGCCGTAGTAGGTGAAAATTTTGAGGTGGTCAGCTTTGCGCCGCCGGAGGTTCTTGCGGCAGACGAAACAGTAACCTTGACCGTGAAACCCAAGCCGGGGCTTGCGCGCGGTGTTAATACGGGAGTGCTGACGGTTGGCAACATAGATTCTGAAATATCTGTTCCACTGAGCGTCAACATTGTTGAGCCGACGCTGCCTGGAATTCCTTCCGGCTGCACAACTTATCCCGACACCGGAGGTATATATCTCGGTGACAGTGTAGGATGGGGCTATCCCTCCAATGACGGCGGCATGCCTATTACCGGATACGAGGTAACTCTTCTCGACCATCCCGATTGGATAACGCAGGATGCGGACGGCAACACAGTCCAAATCTGGGTATCAGTAGGGGCTGAAAGCAGCAGCTACAGCTTTGATATTGACGATGAGAAGCTTTATAACGCCGCTGTAAGAGCAATAAGCGATGTCGGAACGGGTCCCGCAGGATATCAAACTATCGGAATTTTTAATGCCGAGCTGCCGAGCGCTCCGAGAAATCTCCGTATTATTCCCGGCAACGGCTCCGCAACTTTGATTTGGGACGCTCCCGAATATACAGGCTATAATGATAATTATCCTAACATCACTCCGAGCCAAATAAGATACACCGTTGCTGCCGGAGCCGGAACTGCATATCAGGATCCGGAACATACGCAGTATGGAGAAACGGACAAAGGCGTATGTCAATATGTCTTCACAGGCTTGACAAACGGTATGGAATACCGCTTCCTTGTGTATTCATGTAATCTTTTAACCCCAGGTCAGTTTAGCAAGCCGGCATCAGCATACGCCATTCCGAGTGCCGATATCCTTACCCCTGCGGTTGTTTCCTCTTTCAATGCGGAGCCGGGATATAAAAAGGCTACTCTTACTTGGGAGGCGCCCGTTTACCATAATAACTCGTCGGATGTTGACTATACCTATGAGGTGTCCAAGGATAACGGCGTTAGCTGGGTTAGTGTATCCAATGCGCTAACATACACCTTTGAAAATCTCACCATAGATACCTCCTATGATTTTGCCGTTCGCGCAAGAAATAACGCGGGCGCCGGCGATGTCTTGACAATAAACAAAAGAGTGATATCAAACGCGCCCGTACCGCGTTTTGAGCCGGTAGAGTTCCCCCTCGGTCACAAAGACGGCTATTGGGCGAAGGCGCAAAACGGTCAGATTGTCGTGGCGTGGAGCGTTACCGACGATGAAAGCGTCCTTGGTTATGAAATATCCACCGACGGAGTAATTTGGGAAAGAATAGAACCCAAACGCTTTTATAACTATTACCATGGCGATTTGAACAAATACATACTTTCCGGTCTGGAAAATGAGAAGCAATACTATATTTACTTGCGGGCGTATGACAGTGAAGGATCAGGCAAAGAGGTTACCGACGGCATGCCGTATCTTCCGTCGTCAAAGCATTTGCTGCCGGTACGCAATTTGACGGCAAACGCGGGCTACGAAAAAATACAGCTTACCTGGGATCCTCCCACAGACGACGGCGCCGAGTATACCTATTATGTGTCTCAGACTGATTACGCTGAAAATACATATTCATGGGTTGAGGCTGTGAGCGGTCAATGGTTCACGACGGGTCTTGGAGACGGATTGAGGCCGTTGAACGGATCGCAGCTTGAAAACGGAAAGGAATACACATATTCCGTTGTCGCCGCAAAAAAAGGTGAGGACCGCTCTGTTTATGCGTCTGCTTCATATGTGTCGGCTACACCCGATTCTTCGGCGCCGACAACTTCGGATGCGGTAAAGAATTCAATTCTCCATGTTGAAAATACAAGCGCAAGCTTCGCATGGGAAGCGCCCGAAAACACCGGAAATATACCGCTCACCTCCTACGTGATTGAGTACTCGGGATGGGACGGAGATGAATATATCGCCAACAGGATAGCGCTTCCGCCCGAAATAACATCCTATACAATAAACTTTTCCTCGCGCGAGGAGATGGATGACTACAGCTTCAATATCATTCCGGTAAATGCCGAGGGCGACGGTGCGGTAACATCGCACTCCACTTATATGCCGCCTATTTACGGTCTGCAAGATCTTGTTTTGACCGAGGGTTATTCGGACAGAACGGAAAATATATGGACAGGTTACGCGTTTGAATATCCGGATGAAAACGGGCAGACTGCAATCGAAACGCAAGACTATACGTATTTATATGATTTTACACTTGAGTGTGAAAGTACGGACAAGATAACCTGGAGAATGGAAGATACTTATTATGAAGCTGATGATGGATATAGAGAGCTTACTGCACGAGAATGTTATCTGGAAGTAGCAAGCGGGCTGCCTGTCGGAGTCTATTCCGCAACACTGCGCATCCGCTATCGCTCTGAGGATTCCACTATCAACGAGTTTGTGTATCCTATAACCGTAACGGTTACCAATGCGCCTGTTATCACTGCTGAATCGCTGCCTTCTGCGGTTGAGGGAATTGTATACAACCATCTGCCTGCAGTGAGCAGTGCAAGTCCTGTAACCTGGTCGCTTACGAGCGGAACATTGCCCGGCGGACTGACTCTCGGAACCGATGGAATGATTTCAGGCATTCCCACAGCGACGGGGACATACAGCTTTACGCTTACGGCGCAAAATGCTGCAGGCTCCTCCGCGAAGGACTTTAGCATCGCTGTGTATCAAACAATGCAGGACGTATTCAAATTCCAAATCAATTCCATGACCTTGACGGGAAATGATTTAACGCAACAAACCGTTATAACTAAGTTTTCTCTTCCCGAATCCTTGCCCGAGACATCTCCGATTCTCATTGTCGCAGGATATAATGGAAACAAGTTGGTTGTTGTTGATAAAATCGAAATAACTGCGGACATGATTAGCAGCGGCGAGGTGAGCGTCGATATGGATTTGACCGGCGTAAGCATACTGAAATCAATGATTTGGGGCGGTTTTGAAACAATGAATCCGTTGAGCAATCTTTATCCGATAAATGTTATGCAATAAAAAGAACCAGTACGGGCAGAGAAGCTGCTCAACTGCTGAACAGCTGCGGGGTTACGCCGAACGTAACCCCGCGGCTGTTTCTTTGAAAGCGAAGGAGCCGTGTTAATAATACCTTTTCGCCAAATGTAGCTTTGCAAGCATTTTTATTCGGTATGAAAAAAATTGATATTATCTGACGTTTCAAAATACAGAATCCAAATCGGAGCAACGCCGGCGAAGCTCTGTCCCTTTTTTTATGCTTCCTTTGCTTGAGAAGTCATTCCTTTTTGGTTAGTGGTTTACGGTGCATTCATTATACCACATTAGAACGGACTTCATTATTTTTGACCATATCTTTATCACATACAACTTGCGCTTTTGGCGAAGAAGTTTTCTGCCGGAATTTAATGGCAAGGTGCGGATTTTTCGTTGACATTATGTAAAAAATGATATAAACTAATTATCGGAGTTGATATTATGAGAAAACTATTGATTTTAGCGTGCGTTATTTTTGCTCTCGCCGCATGCGGGGAAAATACGCCTACGGCGGTTACGCGTGAACTGGTTACGCTAAGCGCGGAAAACGCCCAGATGGCAATAGGCGAAACAATGACGCTGACGCTTGAGAACTATTTTGGGGCAGATGTTTCATGGAAAAGCTCGGACGATTCGATTGCCGCAGTGGACGCAAACGGCACGGTATCAGCGCTCGGGCTCGGAAGCGCGGCAATAACGGCTAAAACGGAAACGGATACGCTTTCATGTCTTGTTGCCGTATCTGCGGCGGACAGCGCGATAACTTCAATTTCGGTACATTCGATATACAGTTCCGAGGCCGATGTTACGCTAAACGCCGCGCGCGATACTACTATAAAGCTCAATGCAGACACTGTTCCCGCTCAGACGGGCGAAACCCTTGTTTGGAAAAGCGAAAACCCGCTCGTCGCCTCGGTTGACCAAACCGGAGTTGTGACTGCACGCGGCAATGGACGCACCAATATTGTGGTAACCGCAAGAAACGGAGTTACCGGAATTTGCATAGTTCGCGTAAGAGGCGCTTCGGAAACGGCGTCCACTCCGGCCGCAATTTCGCAGGAGACAACGAACACAGAACAGACACAACAGATTGGCGACGGGACAATTCCCACTGCAGCCGCTGCAGCTACTACGCAGGTTATGATAAGCGATACCACACTTTTTATGGAAGTGGCGGATATTCATAAAATGAGCGCAATTGCAAAAGACAATATTTCAGATGTAACAATTTCATGGGTGTCCAGCGCGCCGGCAGTAGCTGTAGTTGATACCAACGGAAAGGTTGTTGCCGTGGGCAGCGGTCTTGCCGTGATAAGCGCTGTTTCTTCCGACGGGGCGGTCGCATACTGTCAAGTAGCCGTGGGCGGTGAGGCGAAAAAAGCTCTCGAAGAATCCCAAACGAGAGTAGAATAAAGAAAGGAGAAGGGTTTATGGACGAAAAGTTTGATGCTCAGACAAGCGGAAATATCAAGATTTCGGAAGAAGTAATTGCCATTATTGCAGGGATAAGCACACAGGAGGTGGACGGCGTTGCATATATGGGCAGCGGCGGAGTGGCGTGGACAGAACTGCTTTCCAAAAAGAGCGGCTCAAAAGGTGTTAAGGTAGAGCTGTCAGAGGACAGTGTGAAGATTGACATTCACATCACAGTCAAGTTCGGTGTGAAAATACAGGACGTTTGCTCCTCGGTCCAAAATCATGTTGCCACATCGGTTGAGACAATGGCGGGTTTGAAAGAGATTACAGTCAACGTCTTTGTAGATGGTGTTGACGTTCCTGCAAAAACGGAATCCGAACTGTCAGATGAGTAAATTTTTATAGGAGAGATGAATATGAACAACATTCCAAGCGTAAAAATCGGCATTGTAGCTGTCAGCCGCAACTGTTTCCCGATAGAACTTTCAAAAAAGCGTCTTGCCGCGCTCAATAAGACCGCATCAAAGAAAAATCTGGACATTTATGCCGCCGAAACAGTTATTGAAGACGAACAAAACGCTTTGGACGCACTCAAAGAACTGGCAAAAAACAAGTGCAATGCACTTGTGGTGTATCTTGGCAATTTCGGTCCCGAGATTCCGGAGACACTTCTTGCGCAGAAATTTGACGGTCCTGTGATGTTTATCGCCGCGGCGGAAGAGTCGCAAAAAGACCTTATTGACGGCAGGGGCGATGCCTATTGCGGTATGCTCAACGCTTCATATAATATATCGCTCAGGAATATAAAGGTATATATTCCCGAATACCCTGTTGGGACGGCGGACGAAGCGGCAGAAATGATTTGTGAATTTGAAAGCGTGGCAAGAATCATTCTCGGCTTGCATTCGCTCAAAATATTCTCCTTTGGTCCGCGCCCGTATGACTTTATGGCGTGCAATGCGCCTATATCTCCGCTCTACGATAAGCTCGGCGTTGAAATCCAAGAGAACAGCGAACTTGACCTTTTTGCCGCTTATAATGAACACAGCGGCGATAAGAGGATAAGCGCTGTTGTCAAGGATATGGAAAAGGAGCTTGGCGGCAAAAATCCATATTCCGGAATTCTACCCCGCCTCGCCCAGTATGAAATCACACTTTTAGACTGGATGCGCGACAATCTCGGCGCTTCAAAATACGCGGTCTTTGCCAACAAGTGCTGGCCCGCTTTTCAGACGCAGTTTGGCTTTGTTCCCTGCTATGTAAACTCGCGCTTTGCGGCAAACGGAATACCCATCGCCTGCGAAACCGACATATACGGCTCTGTTACGGAATACATGCTTACATGCGCAACACAGAGCGCAGCCACGCTGCTTGATATTAACAACACTGTTCCGGCGGACATGTACCGTGCCAACAAAAAGGCTTTCGGCGATTTGAAGCTTACCGATACGTTTATGGGTTTCCACTGCGGCAATACTGCGGCGGGATGTCTTTCCTGCTCACAAATGGGATTCCAGCGCATAATGAAGCGCTCGCTTGAGCCGCACGGAGAGCCGGACATTACACGCGGTACGCTTGAAGGTAATCTGAGGGCGGGTGATGTCACAATTTTCAGGCTCCAATCCACAAAGGATTCCGTTCTCCGTTCTTACATAGCGCAGGGCGAGGTTGTGGACGTTGACCCCAAATCGTTTGGCTCGATAGGCGTGTTCGGCATAAAAGAGATGGGGCGCTTTTACCGCCATGTCCTCATTGAAAAGAATTTCCCGCACCATGCCGGTATCGGCTTTGCACACTGCGGCAAACCGCTCTTCTCGGCGCTCAAGCTGCTTGGTGTAGATGATGTTTCATACAATCAAAGCGCGGCGCTTCCTTATCCGAACGAAAACCCGTTTTAAGGAGGAATTTTGATGCTTGAGAACTTGAAAAGCAGGGTCCTGGCAGCCAATTTAGAACTTCCCCGGCGCGGGTTAGTTACATATACGTGGGGCAATGTGAGCGGAATTGACCGCGAAAAGGGCTTTATTGCAATAAAGCCGAGCGGCGTTTCCTACGAAGAGATGAAAGATGAGGACATCGTTATTGTAGACTTAAACGGCAACGTAGTAGAAGGAAGCCTCCGTCCCTCATCCGATACTCCGACGCACATCGAGCTTTACAAAAGATTTCCAAATATAGGCGGAGTCGTGCATACACATTCGCGTTATGCTACTATTTGGGCGCAAGCCGGCAAACCGATTCCTCCGCTTGGAACAACACATGCCGACTACTTTTACGGCTCCCTCCCCTGCACCCGCCCGTTGACGAAAGAAGAGATTGAGGGCGAGTACGAGCTTAATACCGGCAAAGTCATAGCCGAAACATTTGAGGGCATAAATCCCGACTATGTACCCGGAGTTGTCGTATACAGCCACGGGCCGTTTACTTGGGGGAAGTCGCCCGAAGAGGCAGTGCATAACAGCGTTGTGCTTGAAGAAGTATCGATGATGGCGCTTAATACCATTTTGCTGAACCCGCAGATAGGCAGCATCGATTCGTCTATAAAAGACAAACACTTCCTGCGAAAACATGGGAAGAATGCATATTACGGTCAAAAATAAAATTTCGCCTTCCGCACTGCGGAAGGCGAAGCTTTATTTTTGGAATTTAATGAATGAAGCTAAGTACGAGCGGCACAAGTATGCTAAAATTACTCTCTTCCGGCTCGTAGCGCGGCACTGATGCGCTCTCTGAAGCGTTGGCGCTGCCCTCCGTCGCATTTTCAAGCGCAACTCCCATCACCTTAACGTCGTTTATGGCGGCGGCGCCTGAGTCCGGAGCAAAGGAAAGAGGATTCTCGCCGCTTATCGTTTCATCCGTAGCAACAGTAATACGGATATAGACCTTATCCTTGTCATCAAGAGCATCGGGCAGCGCGAACTCGTTGTATACAAGCATCATTATCTTGTTGTCAGAAATTTCACATTGCGAGCGCTCCACATTGGTAAACGTCTCGCCGTCCAGGCTATATGAAAGTACATAGCTATACGGGCCTTTCTTCGAGCCGCCTATCAGAGCCGACAGCGCAATATCCTCGTAGCCTTTTGTGCTTGTGACTATTTCAAAATACGGCGGGTTGGTTGCAATATCTCCCCACTGGTTCTTCGCGCTTGCATCAAGAAGGGGGACGCTGCCGTGCAAGCCCGCCATTGCTCCGGTTTCATCTTTGTAATAGTCGCGGTCAATCTCGTTCAA